>NZ_JQMO01000003.1:2703923-3004359 GCF_000744785.1 Kitasatospora azatica KCTC 9699
TGATCATCGGTCTGCAGGGCGGGGTGAAGGGCGAGCTGGACCTGGCCACCCTGCTGCGCAAGCGGGCCGCGGTGGTGGCGACCTCGCTGCGGCCGCGCCCGTTGGCGGAGAAGGCGGCGATCGTGGCGGCGGTGCGCGAGCACGTCTGGCCGCTGATCGAGTCGGGAGTGGTGAAGCCGGTGATCGACCGGGTGCTGCCGCTCACCGAGGTGGCGGAGGCGCACCGGGCGCTGGAGGCGGGGGAGCAGGTCGGGAAGGTGGTGCTGCAGGCCTGAGCGAAGGCGCGGACCCGGGGCCGATGGCGCCGCACGGCGACCGACCCGGCCCGTCCGGGTCGGCCTGCCGGGCGGCGCCGGTCGCCTCCGGCAGCCGGTCTGACCAGCTGCTGAGGCATCCGACATGCCCGTTTTGATGGCATATGTGACGCTGGTGCGGAGCTGTCCCGCCCGCCGGTGCCCGCAAGGGCGCTCGGCCGTCGGAAGGACCGTCGTCAGTGGCCATGCCTTCGCTGCCCTCGCTCTCGTCGCTCTCGTCGTCCCAGCGCTCCGCGTCGTCCCAGCGCTCCAGGTCCGCCCAGCGCTCCAGGTCCTCCCGCCGCGTGCTGCGGGCCGCCGTCGCCCGCCGGCTCGCCGCCGGTGCGGGGCTGACCGCTCCGTTGCTGCTCTCCCTGGTGCTTCCGGCGACCGCGCAGGCCGCCGCCGCAGCCGCCTGGGCGGCCGGGCCGCGGCCGCCGCTCGCGGGGACGGTCGGCTCCGCCACCGAGCGGCCCGAACTGCGCCCGATGCCGCTGCCCGCCGCGAGCGCGGGCAGCGCCTCGCCGACCGTGGTCACCCCGGGTGCCGGCGTCAGCCCGACCCGGGTGGGCGGCAGTCCGACGCCGAGCCCCGGCTCCGGCGGCGCGATACCCACCCCGGCGCCCAGCGCGGGCGCGACCGGTTCGCCGACCGGCCCGGCCAGACCCACGGGCACGCCGACGCCGACGCCGACGCCCACCCGCACCCCGCCCGGCTCGCCCACCCCTGCGACCTCCACGCCGAGCCCGCACACCGCCCCCGCTGTCGCGCCGCCCACCCGGCCGAGCGGCCCGCCGAGCGCCTCGGAGCCCGTGCCCCGCGTCCCCGCAGCCGCCCGCGCCGTCCCCGCCGCGCCCCCCGTGACCGAGCCGGAGGCGGAGGACGGCGATCTCGCCCCGGACCAGAGCGCCGACTCGGTGGACAGCGCCGCCGTCCCCACCAGTGCGCCGACCGCCGACCCCGGTCTCGCCGACCCTGCGAGCACCGCCGCCACCCCCGGCGACGACAGTGCGAACGCCCCCGCCGTGGTCGCCGCCCCCGCCGTCCAGCAGGCTGCCGCCGCCCCCGTGCGCTGGGGCGACCCGTCCACCCTGGTGCTGCCGTTGGGCACCGGCCTGCTGCTGATCGGGCTCGGTCTGGCCCTGGTCGGCCTGCGGCTGCGGCGCGGTTGACCGCTGCGGTGCGGTCGGTCGGTTGACCCTCCCAAGGGCCGAAGCATATGAAGGAGTTATGACGAAGCCGCTGAACGAACGGCCCGAGCACGAGCCGTACCAGGGATCCGCGCGATCGGACGGTCCGGGGGAGAGTCCGCAGGTGCTGATCGTCGGCCCGGACGGCATGGCCGTGGGCACGGCCCCGGGCGCCGGCGGGCGGGCTTTCGCCCGCACGGGTGAGGAGGGGGAGCACCACCGCGAACTGCCGGTGACCGAGATGGTCGAGCAGCCGGCCAAGGTGATGCGGATCGGCAGCATGATCAAGCAGCTGCTGGAGGAGGTCCGGGCGGCTCCGCTCGACGAGGCCAGCCGGGCCCGACTGAAGGACATCCACGCCAGCTCGATCAAGGAGTTGGAGCTGGGCCTCGCCCCGGAGTTGGTGGAGGAGCTGGAGCGGCTCTCGCTCCCGTTCACCGAGGACACCATCCCCACCGAAGCCGAGCTGCGGATCGCCCAGGCCCAGTTGGTCGGCTGGCTGGAGGGGCTCTTCCACGGCATCCAGACCGCGCTGTTCGCCCAGCAGATGGCAGCGCGCGCCCAGCTTGAGCAGATGCGCCGGGCACTGCCGCCGGGCAGCCTGCCCGACCAGGACTTCGACGAGCCGGGCGAGGGCCGCGGCCTCCGTTCGGGTCCGTACCTGTAGCAACAAGGCTGAGCGAGAGTCAGCACCGCGCCCCGGCGGGTTCCGCCGGGGCGCGGTGCCGATACCCTGGCGCCGGGTAACCGATCTCACCACCATGTCGCGGCCGCGGCCGGCCAGCCCGGGCCGAGGGGGAAGCAGAGGACCATGAGCGAGGACGGCAGCACCGGAGTGGACCAGTCACAGGGGCAGCTCCAGTCGCTGGGCAACGGCCGCTATGTGCTGCAGCACCTGCTGGGGCAGGGCGGCATGGCCTCGGTCCACCTGGCCCACGACACCGTGCTGGGTCGCCCGGTCGCGATCAAGACGCTGCACACCGAGCTGGGCCGCGAGGCCTCCTTCCGGGAGCGTTTCCGCCGCGAGGCGCAGGCCGTCGCGCGGCTGCAGCACACCAACATCGTCACGGTCTACGACAGTGGCGAGGAAGTCGCCAGTGACGGCGCGACCGTGCCGTACATCGTGATGGAGTACGTCGAGGGCCAGTCGCTGCGCGACGTGCTGAACCAGGCGATCTCCGAGCACGGTGCGATGCCCACTGAGCAGGCGCTGAAGATCACCGCCGCGGTGCTGGCCGCACTGGACGTCTCGCACGACCAGGGGCTGGTGCACCGCGACATCAAGCCGGGCAACGTCATGGTGAACACCAAGGGCGTGGTCAAGGTGATGGACTTCGGCATCGCCCGGGCCATGCAGTCGGGGGTCTCCTCGATGACCCAGACCGGCATGGTGGTCGGCACCCCGCAGTACCTCTCGCCCGAGCAGGCGCTGGGCAAGAGCGTGGACGCCCGATCCGACCTGTACTCGGTCGGCTGCATGCTCTTCGAGCTGCTCACCGGGCAGCTGCCGTTCGACGGGGACTCGCCGTTCTCGATCGCCTACAAGCACGTGCAGGAGGAGCCGCCGACCACCTCCTCGCTGAACCGCGCGGTGACCCCGGCGGTGGACGCGCTGGTGACCCGCTCGCTGCGCAAGGACCCGGCGCACCGGTTCCCGACCGCCGAGGCGATGCGCGAGGAGGTCGAGCGGGTCGCGTCCGGCGAGAAGGCGGGCGCCTCTCCGCTGATGGCCTCGCCGCTAGTGATCAGCGAGGGCCCGCGGGCCGCGCACCACTCCTCGCTGGCCAACTTCCCGCCGGTCTCCGGGGACATCCGCACCCCCACGCCGCAGGTCCAGCAGCCGTACCAGCCGCCGCAGGCGCCGCCGTACGGGCCGCAGACCCCGCCGCCGGCCGCCCCGTACGGCCCGCGCACCCCGCAGCCGTTCGCGCAGCCGGGCTACCAGACCCCGCCGCCGGCCCAGCCCGGCTACCAGACGCCGCCGCCGGCCCAGCCCGGCTACCAGACGCCGCCGCCGGCCCAGCCGTACCAGACCCCGGCCCCGCAGGCGTACCAGACCCCGCCGGCCTTCCCGCAGCAGGCGCACACCCCGGCACCGATGCCCCGGCCGGTCGTCCCGCAGGCGCCGTACGCGCCGGTGAAGGCCAACAACAACAACGGCTGCTCGACCGCCCTGGTGGTGGTCGGTGTGATCATCGGCCTGATCGTGCTGATTGTGATCATCATCGCCATTGTGGCCACCAAGACCTCGAGTTCCACCAGCCTGCCCGCACTGCCGACCGTGCTCTCCCAGCTCCAGACCGGTCCGGGGCCGAACTAGGCCGGTCCGGCCCGGGCCCGCACCGGCGCATTCGGGGTGCGGGCACCGGAGGCGGTAGCGTTCTGGGAAGCGAATCGAAAGGGCGACCGCGACCAGAGCGTCGGCCCGGGGCGAGGAGTAATGGCACAGACGCAGCAGCCGGGCGATGGCGAGGGGGAGCACACGCCCTCCTCCGGCAGCGGCCCCGTCGCCCCTGACGACGCCGTCACGCGCGAGACCCCCCTGCCCTCCGGGGCCGAGGAGACCACCGCCGCCCGCGCGCTCGGCCAGCCGCCCGGCGCGCCCTACGGCGGCCCGGCCACGCCCGGCCGGGGCATGGCGGCGGCGCTCGGCACCCTCGGCGACGGCCGCTACCGGCTGACCCACCGGCTCGGCCGGGGTGGCATGGCCGAGGTGCTGGCCGCCCAGGACATCCGGCTCGGGCGAGCGGTCGCGGTCAAGCTGCTCCGCACCGAGCTGGCCCAGGACGAGGTGGCCCGCCAGCGGTTCACCCGTGAGGCGCACTCGGTGGCCTCGCTCAACCACCACTCGATCGTCGCGGTCTACGACACCGGCGAGGAGCTGCTCGGCGGCGAGTCCACGCCGTACATCGTGATGGAGCTGGTCGAGGGCCGCACCGTCCGCGAGCTGCTGGTGGCCGAGCAGGAGCCGCCGGTCGACCAGGCGCTGATCATCATCGCCGGGGTGCTGGAGGCGCTGGACTACAGCCACCGGCACGGCATCGTGCACCGTGACATCAAGCCGGCCAACGTGATCATCACGACCACCGGCGCGGTCAAGGTGATGGACTTCGGCATCGCCCGGGCGCTGTCCGGCGGAGCCACCACGATGACCCAGACCGGCATGGTGATGGGCACCCCGCAGTACCTCTCGCCCGAGCAGGCGCTGGGCAAGCCGGTCGACCACCGCTCCGACCTGTACGCGGCCGGCTGCATGCTCTACGAGCTGCTGACGCTGCGCCCGCCGTTCACCGGGGACACCCCGCTCTCGGTGGTCTACCAGCACGTCCAGGACCCGCCGGTGCCGCCCTCCGAGGCCCACCACCGGGTGCCCTGGCAGTTCGACGCGCTGGTGCTGCGCGCGCTGGCGAAGAACCCGGACGACCGGTTCCAGAGCGCCGACGAGTTCCGCGCCCATGTGCAGCACGCGCTGCGCGAGATGCACGGCGCCGGGGGCGGCTACCCGACCACCGTGCTGGGCGCCGCCGGCCCGGGCACGCCGGGCGAGGGCACCGCGATGACCGAGCTGCTCGGCGGCCTGCCGAGCGAGCGGACCACCGTGCTGCCGTACGGCGCCGCGACCCCGAGCTGGGCCGGTGGCCCGGGCGGTGGCGGCACCGGCGGTGGCGGTCGCCCCGGCGGCGGTGGCGGCGGTGACGGTGACGGCTACGACGACCGGCAGCCGCCCCCGCGCGGTCGGCGCAAGGCGCTGGCCTGGGCGGCCGGCATCGTGCTGGTCGCGGCGGCCGGGATCGGCGCCGCGGTGGCCGCCAACGGCGGCGGCGACCACAACGGCAACCCGACGGTGCCCAGCACCTCGGCCTCGGTGCCGCAGTCGCCGAGCGACCAGCCGAGCACACCGAGCGCCTCGCCCACCCCGTCGCCGACGCCGACCCGGACCCGGACGCCGAGTCTGCCGCCGACCGACTACCCGCCGCAGACACCGAGCCAGCCCACCACCCGGTCGAGCCACTCCAGCTCGCCGACCGCCACGGCCAGCGGCTCGCCGTCCGCGACCGGCTCGGCCACCTCCTCGCCCACCGCGACGGGCTCGGCCACCGCCACCGGCAGTGCCACCTCGCCCACCAGCGCCCCGACCGGCAGCACGGGCGCGCCGCCGCCCACCGCCAGCACGCACCCGACGGCCACCGGCGGCTGAGCGGCCGCCGCTCCACCGGCCGGCCGCCGCTCCACCGGCCGGCCGTCAGTTCACGAAGGCGTCGAGGACCTGCTCGTACTCCTGGCACCACCAGACCGTCTGCGCGGCGGCGGCCGGGAAGAGCGGGTCCGCGCGCGGGTCGGCCCGGTGGTAGTGCCACTGCAGCATCCAGAAGTCGTTGAGCCGCTCCCACCAGACCCGGTGCACGGCCGGCCGCAGCTCCTCGACGCCGGCACCGGCCGCCGCCCGGTAGCCGCGGGCGTAGCGGCGCACCCGGGCCAGGTCCAGTTCGCCGGTCACCGGGTGGTTGAAGATCAGCGTGGCGGCCCGCACCGCCTCCTCGGCGCGCGGGCGCACCCGCAGCCGGTCCCAGTCGAGCACGGCCGCCGGCTGTCCGTCCCGGTACAGCAGGTTGAGCCCGTGGAAGTCGCCGTGCACCCAGCCGCAGCGCCCGAAGGCGGTGTCGGCGGGGCGTCGGTGCCGGTGCGCGGCCAGCAGGTCGAGCCGTTCGGCCAGTCGCCGTTCGGCCAGCCGGTCGAAGGCGCGGTACGGGCGCTGCCGGGTGGCCAGCCGGCGCAGTTCGGTGATCAGCTCGGCGGTCGCGGCCGGATCGGCGGTGGCCAGCGCGAGCGGCTGTGTGACGGGGGCGCAGACCTGGGCGAGTGCGCCGTGCAGTCGGCCGAGCAGCGCGCCGAGCTCCGCGCACTGCGGTCCGGTCAGCTCGGCTCCGGTGCGGTGCGAGCCGGTCACCCAGGGGTAGAGCGCGAACCGGCGGCCGTCCCGGTCGGTGACGGTCCGCCCGGTCCGATCGGCCAGCGGGGGCGGCACCGGCAGGCCGCGGGCGGCCAGCGCGGCGGTGGCCCGGTGCTGGGCGGTGATCGCGGCGGGGGTGGCGGTGGCCCGGTCCACGTAGCACTTGAGGAAGTAACCACCGGTGGTGGTGGTGATCCGGTAGCCGCGGTTGAGCAGCCCCTCGGCCACCGGCTCGACGGTGAGCAGCCGGCCGGCCCGGTAGCCGCGCAGCAGCTGGGAGATCACCTCCACCGGGACCGGTGGGCTGAGGGTGCCGACCGGTGGTGCGGTGCGGTCCGGGCCGTCGTTCTGGAAGATCGTCGTCGTCGCGACAATCTGACTCTCTGTCACGCCCGATGATCGTAGCGCCGCGAAGTGATCACGGGCTGGTTGGCGGAAATTGTCCGCTAGTGAGCGGCGTGGTGCCGTCCATGATCGCTTACGCTGCGTGAACTGTCCTGCCCGGTGGGGGAATCAGTGCCGGTCAGAGCTGTCGGCACGCTCCGTCAGTACTGGCCGGTGCGGGGCAGTCGGGCGACATAGGCGGCCGCCTGGGTGCGCCGTGCCATGCCCATTTTGGCCAGCAGGCTGGAGACGTAGTTCTTCACCGTCTTCTCGGCCAGGTGCAGCTCGTTGCCGATCTGCCGGTTGGTCATCCCCTCGCCGATCAGGTCCAGGATCCGCCGCTCCTGCTTGGTGAGCTGGGCGAGCTTCTCGTCCTCCTGCTCGCCGCCGGCGCGCAGCCGCTCCAGCACCCGGCTGGTGGCCACCGGATCGAGCAGCGACTTGCCGGCCGCCACGTCGCGCACCGCGGAGAGCAGGTCGGTGCCGCGGATCGCCTTGAGCACGTAGCCCGAGGCCCCGGCCATGATCGAGTCGAAGAGCGCCTCGTCGTCGGAGAAGGAGGTGAGCATCAGGCAGCGGATCTCGGGGCGGCGGGAGCGGATCTCCCGGCAGACCTCCACGCCGTTGCCGTCGGGCAGCCGCACGTCCAGCACCGCGACGTCGGGGTTGACCGCCGGGATCCGGCTGAGCGCCTCGGCGGCGGTGCCGGCCTCGCCGACCACCTCGATGTCCGGCTCGACCGAGAGGAGCTCATGGACACCGCGGCGGACCACCTCGTGATCGTCCAGCAGGAAAACCCTGATTTGCCCGTTTCCAGTCATTGGCAAATGCTCCCATATCGGCGTAGAGAAGACGTATCGCCCGCACTGGCCGGTCACACAATCTGTCCGGCGAACCCCCTTACGCGAAACGCGCCGCCCGGATAGCGTGCGCAGGTGTCCTGTCGGCCCCACCCCGGAGCGAGCATGGAGCCCGGGCCGACCCCACCCAGGTCGGAAGAACTAGGACGTCCTAGCGCAGGCGCGCCAAGAGCGCCCGCTGGGTAACGTTCTCGTGGGACGCCGTCGGAAAAGGATCACCACCTGCCGCGTATTCGGCGCGCACACCCCGCGTGCCGTGCGAGGAGGTGACCGGACCGGTCACCGGCGACCCCGGGCGGCCGGACAGACCGAGGAGTGAACGTGACCGTCAAAAGCACGTCGAGGGCGCGCAAGAAGGCCGCCCCCGGCGTCACCGACAGCCTCCGCACGGGGAAGGACGCCCCTGCCGAGCTCGTCCAGCTGCTCACCCCCGAGGGTGAGCGGGTGGAACACCCGGACTTCCCGCTGACCGTCACCCCCGACGAGCTGCGCTCCCTCTACCGGGACCTGGTCCTGGTGCGTCGCTTCGACGCCGAGGCCACCGCGCTGCAGCGCCAGGGAGAGCTGGGCCTGTGGGCCTCGCTGCTCGGCCAGGAGGCGGCCCAGGTCGGCAGCGGCCGCGCGATGCGCGAGAAGGACTACGCCTTCCCGACCTACCGCGAGCACGGCGTCGCCTGGTGCCGCGGGGTGGACCCGCTCAACCTGCTCGGGATGTTCCGCGGCGTGAACCACGGCGGCTGGGACCCGAACGAGAAGAACTTCCACCTCTACACCATCGTGATCGGCTCGCAGACGCTGCACGCGACCGGCTACGCGATGGGCATCACCAAGGACGGCGCGGAGGACGCGGTGATCGCCTACTTCGGCGACGGCGCCTCCAGCCAGGGCGATGTCAACGAGGCCTTCACCTTCGCCTCGGTCTACAACGCGCCGGTGGTCTTCTTCTGCCAGAACAACCAGTGGGCGATCTCCGAGCCGACCACCAACCAGACGAAGATCCCGCTCTACCGGCGGGCCGCCGGCTTCGGCTTCCCCGGTGTCCGGGTGGACGGCAACGACGTGCTGGCCTGCCTGGCGGTCACCCGCTGGGCGCTGGACCACGCCCGTACCGGCAGTGGCCCGGTGCTGATCGAGGCCTTCACCTACCGGATGGGCGCGCACACCACCTCGGACGACCCGACCCGCTACCGCGCGACCGAGGAGACCGAGGCCTGGAAGGCCAAGGACCCGATCTCCCGGCTCAAGGCGCACCTGGAGCGCGAGGGCCTGGCCGACGAGGAGTTCTTCGCCGCGGTGGACGCCGAGAGCGAGACCCTGGGCCTGCGGGTGCGCGAGGGCGTGCGCTCGATGCCGGACCCGGACCCGACCCTGATCTTCGACCACGTGTACGCCGAGCCGCACGCCCTGGTGGCCGAGGAACGGGCCGAGTACGTGGCGTACGCGCAGTCCTTCGAGGGTGGGGAGTAGTCCGACCATGTCCAAGCTCACCATGTCGAAGGCCATCAACGAGGGCCTGCGCAACTGCCTGGAGACCGACCCCAAGACCCTGATCATGGGCGAGGACGTCGGAAAGCTCGGCGGCGTCTTCCGGGTCACCGACGGCCTGCAGAAGGACTTCGGCGAGGACCGGGTGATCGACACCCCGCTCGCCGAGTCCGGCATCGTCGGCACCGCGATCGGCCTCGCGCTGCGCGGCTACCGGCCGATCGTGGAGATCCAGTTCGACGGCTTCGTCTACCCGGCCTTCGACCAGATCGTCACCCAGCTGGCCAAGATGCACGCCCGCGCGCTCGGCCACATCAAGCTGCCGGTCACCATCCGGATCCCGTACGCGGGTGGCATCGGCGCCGTCGAGCACCACAGCGAGTCGCACGAGGCGTACTTCGCGCACACCGCGGGCCTGCGGGTGGTCACCCCGTCCAACCCGGACGACGCGTACTGGATGCTGCGTCAGTCGGTGGAGTCCGACGACCCGGTGATCTTCCTCGAGCCGAAGGCCCGTTACTGGGACAAGGCCGAGCTCAGCGCGGCCCCCGCGCTGGACCTGCACGCCGCGAAGGTGGTCCGCCCGGGCACCGACCTGACCCTGCTCGCCTACGGGCCGATGGTGAAGACCTGCCTGGAGGCCGCCACGGCCGCCGAGCAGGACGGGCACCGGATCGAGGTGGTCGACCTGCGCTCGCTCTCGCCGATCGACTTCGCCACCCTGGAGGAGTCGGTCAAGCGGACCGGCCGGGCCGTGGTGGTGCACGAGGCACCGGTCTTCATGGGCATGGGCGCCGAGCTGGCCGCCCGGCTCACCGAGAAGTGCTTCTACCACCTGGAGGCGCCGGTCCTGCGGGTCGGCGGCTACCACGCGCCGTACCCGCCGTCCCGGGTCGAGGAGCAGTTCCTGCCCGACCTGGACCGGGTGCTGGACGCCGTCGACCGCGCGCTGGCGTTCTGAGAGGAGTGAGTCCATGACCACCGACGTAACCTCACTCCGTGAGTTCAAGATGCCCGACGTGGGCGAGGGGCTGACCGAGGCCGAGATCCTCAAGTGGTACGTCCAGCCCGGTGACACCGTGACGGACGGCCAGATCGTCTGCGAGGTGGAGACCGCGAAGGCGGCGGTCGAGCTGCCGATCCCGTTCAACGGGACGGTCGAGGCGCTGCACTTCCCCGAGGGCGCGACGGTCGACGTCGGCACCGTGATCATCGCGGTGGCGGTGGCCGGCGCGGCCCCCGCGCCGGCTGCCGCCGTGGCCGCCCCGGTCGTCGCGCCCGCCGCGACGCCGGCCGCCGCTCCGGCCGAGGCCGAGCCCGAGCGCCGCGAGGTGCTGGTCGGCTACGGCCCGCGCACCGGCGGTGTGCAGCGGCGGGCCCGGCGGACGACGGCCGCCGCGGCCCCGGCCGCGCGGCCGGTCCCCGCGCCGGCCCCGGTGGCCGCCCCGGCCGCGGTGCCCGTCCAGCTGCCGGCCCAGCCGGTGGGCGAGCGCCCGCTGGCCAAGCCGCCGGTCCGCAAGCTGGCCAAGGACCTCGGCGTCGACCTGCGCAGCGTGGTGGCGACCGGTCCGGACGGGATCATCACCCGCGAGGACGTGCACGCCGCGGCCGCGCCGGCCCCGGTGGTCGCTCCGGTCGTGGTCGAGCAGCCGGCGGCCGTTCCCGCCCCGGTGCTCTCCACCGGCCTGGACGTGCGGGTCCCGGTCAAGGGCGTCCGCAAGGCCACCGCCCAGGCGATGGTCGCCTCCGCCTTCACCGCGCCGCACGTCACCGAGTTCGTCCAGGTCGACGTCACCCGCACGATGAAGCTGGTGCGCACCCTCAAGGAGACCGGCGAGCTGGGCCAGGGGGTGCGGGTCAGCCCGCTGCTGCTGGTCGCCAAGGCGCTGCTCACCGCGATCAAGCGGCACCCGGAGGTCAACGCCAGCTGGGACGAGGCCAGCCAGGAGATCGTCCTCAAGGGCCAGGTCAACCTGGGCATCGCGGCCGCCACCCCGCGCGGCCTGATCGTGCCGAACATCAAGAACGCCGGCGCGCTCACCCTGTCCGGCCTCGCGGTCGAGCTCGGCACCCTGATCGACACCGCCCGCCAGGGCAAGACCTCCCCGGCCGACATGGCCGGCGGCAGCGTCACCATCACCAACGTCGGCGTCTTCGGCGTCGACACCGGCACCCCGATCCTCAACCCCGGCGAGGCCGCCATCCTGGCCTTCGGCGCGGTCCGGGAACTCCCCTGGGTGCACAAGGGCCGGGTGGTGCCCCGCCAGGTCACCACGCTCGCCCTCTCCTTCGACCACCGCCTGGTCGACGGCGAGCTCGGCTCCAAGGTGCTGGCCGACACGGCCGCCATCCTGGAGCGGCCCAAGCGGCTGATCACCTGGGCCTGACGCTCCGTCAGCCCGAAGGGGCCCCGCGGCCGGAAACCCGGCTGCGGGGCCCCTTCGGCGTTCCTGAATACTGCTCGAATGGCCGAACAGCGCACCCTCGAAGCCCCCGTGGCGGCGACCGAACCCCCGTACTCGCTCCGCCGGGACGTCTCCTTCTCCGCCCTGCTGGCCGGGTTGGTGGCGGTGGTGGTCTGCTACTCGGGGCCGCTGGTGGTGGTGCTGGCGGCGGCCCGGGCCGGGCGGTTGGACGAGGCGCACACCGCGTCCTGGATCTGGGCGGTGTCGATCGGCAGCGGGCTGATCTCGCTGCTGCTCAGCTGGTACACCCGGATACCCGTGATCGCCGCCTGGTCCACGCCCGGGGCGGCGCTGCTGGTGAGCAGCCTCGGCTCGTACCCGTACCCGGCCGCGATCGGGGCCTACCTGGTCAGCGGGGTGGCGGTGACCGTGCTCGGGGCCACCGGGCTGTTCGGGCGGCTGATCCGGGCGATTCCGGCGGGTGTGGTGAACGCGATGCTGGCGGGCATCCTGTTCAGCTTCGGCACCGAGATCTTCAGCTCGCTGCACACCGCGCCCGCCGTGGTGCTGGCCGCCCTGGCGGCCTATCTGACGGCCAAGCGGCTGCTGCCGCGGTATGCCGTGCCGGCCGCGCTGCTGGTCGGCTCGGTGGCCGCGGCGCTGACCACCGGGCTGCCGTTGCACGTCGGGCACGGCGGGCTGGTCCGGCCGGTGCTGACCGCGCCGAGCTTCGACGGCGCGGCCCTGGTGGGCCTCGCGCTGCCGCTCACCCTGGTCGCGCTGGCCTCGCAGAACGCGCCCGGGCTCGGGGTGCTGCGGGCCTTCGGCTACCAGCCGGACGACCGGCTGCTGGTCGGGGCGACCGGGGTGGTCTCGGTCCTGCTGGCGCCGTTCGGCGGGCCCGGGGTCAACATCGCGGCGATCACCGCCGCGATCTGCACCAGCCCGGAGAGCCACCCGCAGCCGCGCCGCCGCTACGTCGCCGGGATGTCGATCGGGGTGCTGTACCTGCTGGTCGGCTGCTTCGGCGGGGTGCTGGTGGCGCTGTTCGCCGGGCTGCCGGCCGCGCTGGTCGCGGTGGTCGGCGGGGTGGCGCTGATCGGCGCGTTCCAGGGCAGCCTGGCCGCCGCGCTGGCCGAGGAGTCGGGCCGGGAGGCGGCGGCCGTGACCTTCCTGGCGACCGCCTCCGGGATGACCCTGGGCGGTATCGGTGCGGCCTTCTGGGGCCTGCTGCTCGGGGTGGCCACCCACCTGGTGCTGACGCTCCGCAGGCCCGCGTCTGTCGGCTGATCAGGTGAGATGTTCAACCGAAAGTCGGTTCATCGGCATGGGGCGGGTACGTCTTGGCGACCCCCCACCCGAGCGCCCGCCGGGTGACCGGAGCACCGAGGACCGTCGGTATGACGCCTGGCAATCCTGGCCGTCTCATCCGCAGCCTGGCCGCACTCGTCCTGCTCGTGGCAGCCGTACTGCCGTCCGCCGTGGAGCTGGCCGCACCCGGGCCGTTCGGCGCGCTCGGCCCGATCACCGACCGGGCGCTGCCGCCGCACGGCGCGGCGGGCGTCCTACCGGCCGAACTGCGCGGCCCCGGTGCGGCACCGACCGTGGACATACGCCGCACCGGCGACCCCGCCAACCGGATCACCCTGGTGCTGCTCGGCGACGGCTACACGGCCGACCAGCAGGAGCTCTTCCGGCAGCAGGCCGACCAGGCCTGGCGGGCGCTGATGGAGATCGAGCCGTTCCGCACCTACCAGGACTTCTTCAACATACGGCGGGTCGAGGTGGTCTCCCCGACCCCCGGGATCGCCGAGGCCGACGGCAAGGGCCGGCGCCCCGGGACCCCGCTGGGCATGCACTTCTGGTGCGAGGGCACCGCGCGGCTGCTCTGCGCCGACGAGGCCGCCACCGCCCGCTACGCGGGTGACGGGGACGGCCCGCAGTACCTGATCGCGCTGGCCAACTCGACCGAGTACGGCGGGGCCGGCGGTACCGGGGTGACCACCCTGGCGGGCGGCAGCCCCGACGCCGGCCGGATCATCCAGCACGAGATCGGCCACACCGTCGGCGACCTCGGCGACGAGTACGACAGCGCGCCCGGCGACGCCGACTACCCCAACCTCTCCACCCAGGGCGCCGACGCGATGCGCCGCGACCACCTCAAGTGGTGGCGCTGGCTCGGCGCCCAGTCACCGGACGGCGGCGGTGTGGTCGGCGCCTACCGCAGCGCCAACGGCGTCTACCGCCCGACCACCGACTCGGTGATGCGCACCCTGGGCGGCAGCTACAACCTCCCCTCCCGGGAGGCGATCATCGAACAGCTCTACCGCCGGGTCTCCCCGCTGGACGGCGCGCAGCCCGTGCCGGGCCAGGTGGCGGGGCGCCCCCGGCTGACCGTCCGGCCCCTGGCGCTGGAGGGCGGCCGGAGTCTGCAGGTGGAGTGGCGGGTGGACGGCCGGGTGGTGCAGCCGCAGGCGCCGGACCACACCTGGTACGAGCCGGCCGCGCTGCAGCTGGTCCCCGGCCAGCGGGTCACCGTCGCCGCCACCGTGCGGGACACCACGGACTGGGTGCGCGACGAGGCGTTCCGGGAGCAACGGATGGTGCGGACGGTCAGCTGGGTGCTGACCGGGTGAGACGGCTGGGTGAGACGGCTGGGTGAGACGGCTGGGTGAGACGGCTGGGTGAGACGGCCGGATTTCGCCTGAGCGTGCATACCCGGTGGAAGCATCGAATGATGGGATGACTAATCTGGGTGCACTATGACCGCGGACCCCGCCAGCGCCACCCGCTCCCCGTCCCTCCCTGGTCCCCGCCGCTCCCCGATCGACCTGTCGCCGACCGACACCCTGCGGCCGCCTGGCGGGCGCGCCGCCTGGTTCGCCTGGAGCATCGGCGTCAGCGTCTACGTCCTGGCGGTGATCCACCGCACCAGCCTGGGCGTGGCCGGCCTGGACGCGGCGCACCGGTTCGGCGTCGGCGCCTCCGCGCTCTCCACCTTCTCCATCCTCCAGGTGCTGGTCTACGCCGCGATGCAGATCCCGGTCGGCCTGCTGGTCGACCGCTTCGGACCGCGCCGGGTCCTGCTGGCCGGCGTCGTGCTGCTCAGCGCCGGGCAACTCGCCTTCGCCCTCAGCAGCTCCTTCGGCCCCGCGCTGGCCTCCCGCGCGGTGCTCGGCTGCGGCGACGCGATGACCTTCATCAGCGTGCTGCGGATCGCCGCCCGCTGGTTCCCGGCCGCCAAGAACCCGCTGGTCGCCCAGCTCACCGGCCTCGCCGGGATGGGCGGCAACCTGGTCACCACCGTGGTGCTGGCCCAGGCCCTGCACACCGAGGGCTGGACGGCCACCTTCACCGCCACCGCCCTGCTCGGCTTCGGCGTCTTCGCCCTGGTCGCGCTGCTGCTGCGGGAGGCGCCGACCGGCTCGGCGGCGCCGGCCGTGCCGGTCGAGGACCGGCTGCCGGTGCTCACCCAGCTCCGCCACTCCTGGCGCGAGCCCGGAACCCGGCTGGGCATGTGGGTGCACTTCACCACCCAGTTCCCCGGCAACGCCTTCGCCATGCTCTGGGGACTGCCCTACCTGGTCGAGGGCCAGGGCATGACCCGCGGACAGGCCGGCGGACTGCTCACGCTGCTGGTGTTCAGCAACATGTTCTTCGGGCTGCTCTTCGGCCGCCTGCTGTCGAAGGGCCCGGCGCTACGGATGCCGATCGTGCTGAGCGTGATCGGCGCGACCGGCCTGTGCTGGGCCGTGGCGCTGGCCTGGCCCGGCGGCCACCCGCCGCTGCCGCTGCTGGTGCTGCTGCTGGTGGTGATGGGCAGCAACGGGTCCGCCTCGCTGGTCGGCCTCGACTACGCCCGCTCGCACAACCCCGCCCACCGGCTGGGCACCGCCTCCGGCATCGCCAACATGGGCGGTTTCATCGCCACCATGGTGACGCTGTTCGGGATCGGCGTGCTGCTGGACGCGGTCTCCACCGGGGGCGGGGACGGCTACTCGGCGGGCGCGTACCGGCTGGCGTTCTGCTGGCTGTACGTGCCGCTGGCGGTGGGGACGGCGATGATCCTGCGGCTGCGGCGGAAGGCTCAGCAGCCGGCGGCCTGAGCGGCCGCCGGCTGTCGCGGGCCGCCGGTCAGGGCGTCAGGACGAAGCTCGCCAGGATCCGCTCGGCCAACTCCCCGTCCCCGTTCACCTTCAGCGAGCCGGACGGCAGCGCCTCGGCCCGGACCCGGCCGGTGGCGAGACGGAGGTAGCTCTCCCAGTCCAGGGTGAACTGGACGTCGGGGCCGAGGCTGATCGAGCCGTCGATCGCGGCGCGGCCGGTCTCGTCGACCCGGACGGTGCGCAGGAACTCCAGCGGGCCGGTGACGTCGAAGGCCACGGTGGTGCCGGCGGGGGCGCCGGCGAGCTTGGCGACCACCTTGGGCAGGCCTTCGAGCAGCAGGTCGCGGGTGACCTGGGCGGCGGGGGAGTCCAGGTTGCCGGGCAGCCGCAGGGCGCGGCGCAGGTCCTGCTCGTGCACCCAGACGTCCAGCGTGCGCATCCGCAGCAACTGCGCGTAGGGCAGCTCGTAGGAGAACGGGCCGGCCGGGAAGCGGACCGCCTCGTCGGGAGCCGTGGTGGCGTTGCGCAGGGCGCGGGAGCGCCGGATGATCACGTACTCCAGCTCCGCGGTCATCTCCGGCGCGGTGTGGCAACGGCGCTTGTCGACCGGGAGTTCGAGGTAGCGGGAGAGCTCGTCCTTGACGTGGAAGATGTCGCTGGGGAGCGAGTGGATCGGCCGCGGGTCGCCGAGCAGCTCGGACTCGACGGCGATCACGTGCGAGACGACGTCGCGCACCGACCAGCCGGGGCACTCGGTGGGCCGGTTCCAGGAATCGGCGGGCAGGGGGGCCAGCAGCTCCGATATGGACTCGATGGAGTGCGTCCAGGCATCCGTGTAGGTCTGCACGACCTGATTGTCGGTCACAGCGTCCTTTTCTCCGGCCATCCGTCGGCTGTTCACCCGCGCGCGACGGGAAGTCATGGACGGGAATCCCGGCTTCCGGGCGCACGCGCTATGCGCACGTTACGCTGCCCGGAGAGAGCAGGGCAGCGCTTTCGGGTGACGATCGTAGGTCTCTTGTCGTGGACGGTGGTAGTGTGCGCGCCTCATTGATCCAACTCTCCGTGTCCGATGCCGAACCGGCGGCCGAGCGGCGGGCCCGGGCGGCCGCGCTGGTCCGTGCGCAGGAGGCCGCTGACCTGGTGGTCCTGCCGGAGCTCTGGGCGCTCGGCGGATTCGCCTACCAGTCCTGGTCCACCGGCGCCGAGCCCTTGGACGGGCCGACGGCTGACGTGATGTCAGCGGCCGCGCGGGCCGCCGGAGTCTGGTTGCACGCGGGTTCGATCGTGGAACGCGATCCGGACGGCCCGGTCTACAACACCTCGTTGGTCTTCTCGCCGAGCGGCGAACTGGTGCACACCTACCGCAAGATCCACCGCTTCGGCTTCGACAGCGGGGAGGCGGTCGCCATGGGTGCCGGGCAGGAGATCGTCACGGCCGCCACCGACTTCGGTGTGCTGGGCCTGGCGACCTGTTACGACCTGCGCTTCCCGGAGCTGTTCCGGGCGCTGCTGGACGCCGGGGCGGAACTGCTGGTGATCCCGGCCGCCTGGCCGGAGCGGCGCCGCGAGCACTGGTCGCTGCTGGCCCGGGCCCGAGCGGTGGAGGAGCAGGCCTATGTGCTGGCCTGCAACACGGCCGGCACCCACGGCGGGGTCGAGCAGGCCGGGCACAGCGTGGTGGTGGACCCGTGGGGCCGGGTGCTGGCCGAGGCGGGGATGGGCGAGGAGGTGCTGACCGTCGAGTTCGACCCGGCGGAGGTGGCCAAGGCGCGGGCCGAGTTCCCGGTGCACCGCGACCGGTTGCTGGGCATCCCGGCGCCGGTCCAGCGCTGAATGTGTGAGTTGTGTGGGCGACTTTTGAGAGGATGAGCCCTCGGTCCCGGTCCCACCAGGTCGGGTCCCACTGTGTCGGAGGAGGTTGTGCTGGTGGTCGTCATCGGGGAGGGCCGTCTCCCGATCCAGCGCAACAGCCTGCGCCAGCAGATCGCGGGCGCCCTGCGGGAGGAGCTGATGGCCGGACGCCTGGAGGCCGGCAGCAACTTCACCGTCAAGGAGATCGCCGAGCTGTACGGGGTCTCCGCGACCCCGGCCCGGGAGGCGCTGGTCGACCTGGCGGCCCAGGGGCTGCTGCGGGCCGAGCACCATCGGGGCTTCACCGTGCCGGTGCTCGCCTGGGCCGACTTCCTGGAGATCTTCGAGGCCCGGACGATGCTCACCGACAGCGCGTTCCGCCAACTCGCTCGCCGGGTCAGCCGCTACGACTGGTCCCGGCTGGGTTCGCTGCGCCGCCGGGCCGAGGCGGCCGCCCGGGCTGCCCGGGCCGGGCAGCTGGACGTGCTGGTCGGCTGCGACCGGCGGTTCTGGAACGAGCTCGCGGGGTTCATGGAGAACCGTCGGATCGCCGACTACCTGGACTGGCTCCGGGTGCAGTCCTGGATGTTCGCGGCCCCGTACCTGCGGGCCCGGAGCGAGCTGGCCGGGGTCTGCTGGGACAAGCACGTCGAGCTGGTCGAGCTGATCACCGCACGGGACCTGGCGGGCGCGCACCGGATGGTGAACGAGTACAACCTGTTCACGGTGCACCTGCTCGCGGAGCTGACCGGGGAGTCGGTGACGGATGTCTCAGTGCTGCCGCTGCTCACCGCCGAACCGACCGGGACGCTGCCGGCCGAGCCCGTGCCCGCGCCCGCTGACGCGCCTGCTGACGGGCCCGGCTGCACGCCCGCGGACGGTGCCGGCCCGGATGCCGGGGACGGCCGCGGCGTGGTGCCGCAGCCGCGATCACTGCGGGCCGCTCCGGACCGCACGTTGGGCCGGTAGGGTGGTTCGGGCGTCGACCGAGGCTGGTCGGCGGCCGACCGAAAACGATCCACCCCTGTCCTGGAGAGGAAGAGCGGCCCGTGGCCTGCGACCTCTGGCTCGTACCGCTCGTGGACGTACTGAGCCACAGCCCCGAGAACCCGTTCCGTGAAGACCTCGAGATCTACAACGCGGCGCTCAGCGCGCGCGGCCTGCCACGGGTCCCGGTCTACGAGTTCGCGCCGGGGATCACCGGCGGCGTGGAGCCGATAGCGGCCTTCGACTACGACTCGCTGCACTTCCTGCGCCGGGCCTACCTGCTCCAGCTCACCGGCTTCCAGCTGACCCCGGTCGACGCGCTGGGCGGCGACTACGAGCAGCTGCTCGAGATGTTCGAGGCCACCGCCGAGCACTCCCACCTGGTCTGGCACTTCGACCACGCCGGTGCGTACGTGCCGATCGAGTTCGACATCCCGCTGGTCGACCAGGAGCTGCTGGCCTCCGGCGGACCGCTGGGCTCCTCGTACGGGCTGCTGCGCGAGCTGCAGGCGATCGCTCCGGCGCTGGGCGTCGACCCGCTCAACCCGCCGCTGCCGACCAGGCCGCTCGGCCCGACCGGCCTGGAGCAGCCGTTCGCCCCGCCGCTGGACGACGTGCACCCCTATGCGCGGGAGCGGCACGCCTGGGCCGGGCTGTACGCGGCGGCGACCCGGAGCCTGACCCAGGGGTCGATGGTCGTCTTCGCCTGAGCGCCTCGCGGGCGGGGCTTTGCAAACTTTGCAAAGCGATCCGCCGGCTAGCGCAGCGGGCCCTCCGGCGGTCGCTGACGCGGCATGGTCGGCCTGGTCCCGGGCGGCGGCAGCACCCGCACGTGGGCCGGCGTCCCGCCCTCCGGGCGGGTGCCCCAGCTGCCGGGGGCCTGGGTGGGCAACTGGGTCATCCGGGCGCGGAACTCGAGCATCCACTCGGAGGTCTCGCTGCGGACCAGCTCCGAGATGTCCTCGCAGAACCGGCGGAGCACCCCGAGGCAGCGCTCGGCGGCCTCACCCGCGGTGCCCTCGGTGGGGCCGAGCACCTCGCGCACGCACTCCGAGGCCCAGTCGAACTGGAACGCCTCCAGCCGCCGCTGCAGCGCCTGCCCGGTGCTCACGTCCCGCATCCAGCCGGAGCTGAGCCCGAACGCCCGGTCCGTCGCCAGGCAGCCGGCGGCCAGCGCCAGCGCGACGTACCCCCAGGCGCTGGCGTGCGCCCAGCGACCGGTCAGCTGGACCAGCGGCAGGGTCACCCCCGCCACCCCGAGGCCGGCGGCGCCGACCCGCAGCAGCCGCGCCCAGCGGCGTTTCCAGAGCCGGTCCCGGCGGTACCACTCGATCGCCTCGACGGCCCGCTCCTCGGACCACCGGTACAGCTCCTCGAGCCGCTCGGCCGGCTCCCCCCAGTCCCCGAGTGGGAACTGGCGGGCGCTCAGATCGGCGCGGCGGCGGGTGGCGGCCCGGTCCCGGCCGGCGCCGGCCGCCGCGGTGGGCTGGTCCTCCTCGCCGACGTCCTTGCCCCAGGGACTCTCCTCGGGCTGCATTTCGGGCTGGCTCACCTGTGGGGCTCCCTTGACGGGCCTGACTGATCGGACAGGCCTGACTGCTGCGCTGGCTTGCTGTGGGGCACTACTGGGGGCACTGCTGGGGGCACTGCTGGGTCTGGGGGCATTGCTGGGTATCGCGGCACTGCTGGGTATCCAACAGCACTTCTTACCGCCAAATGGCTGACCGTGTGGATGCTTCCGCAGTGATCGTTACCCGAAAAAGCGTCAGGAACCCGTGGTGACGGGGTTGCGGAAGTCGGAGGGATTTCACTCTTCCGAGCGAGTCCACCGCGTGCCGCGAACCTGACCCCGGTCCACGGCTTGGCCGAACCCACAGTCGGCACCCCCTCCCGGCTGCTGATCCATGGAGGTTCCCACATCCCGGTGGGCGGGCGGGAACCGGCCACCGACTACCCTTGCCAACCGTGAAGGTCCTCGTCATCGGCGGCGGCGCCCGCGAACACGCCCTGTGCCGCTCCCTGTCCCAAGATCCCGCCGTCTCCGAGCTGCACTGTGCCCCGGGCAACGCCGGGATCGGGCGGGTCGCGACGGTCCATCCGGTCGACCAGCTGGACGGTGCGGCCGTGACCGCGCTGGCCCAGCGGCTGGCCGCCGACCTGGTCGTGGTCGGCCCGGAGGCCCCGCTGGTGGCCGGCGTCGCCGATCCGCTGCGCGCGGCCGGCATCCCGGTCTTCGGCCCGTCCGCAGAGGCCGCCCAGCTCGAGGGCTCCAAGGCCTTCGCCAAGGACGTGATGGCCGGCGCCGGCGTGCCGACCGCCCGCTCCTACCTCTGCACCACCCCGGCCGAGGCCGCCGAGGCGCTGGACGCCTTCGGCGCCCCGTACGTGGTCAAGGACGACGGCCTGGCCGCCGGCAAGGGCGTGGTGGTCACCGCCGACCGCACCGCCGCGCTGGCCCACGCCGCCTCCTGCGAGCGGGTGGTGATCGAGGAGTACCTGGACGGCCCGGAGGTCTCGCTCTTCGCGATCACCGACGGCACCACGGTGCTTCCGCTGCAGCCCGCGCAGGACTTCAAGCGCGCCCTCGACGGCGACGCCGGACCGAACACCGGCGGCATGGGCGCCTACTCGCCGCTGCCCTGGGCCCCCGCCGGCCTGGTCGAGGAGGTGCTGGAGACCGTCCTGCAGCCGACCGTGGACGAGCTGCGCCGCCGCGGCACCCCGTTCTCCGGCCTGCTCTACGCGGGCCTGGCGCTCACCTCGCGCGGCACCCGGGTGATCGAGTTCAACGCGCGCTTCGGCGACCCGGAGACCCAGGTGGTGCTGGCCCGGCTGCGCACCCCGCTGGCGGGCGTGCTGCTGGCCGCGGCCAACGGCACGCTGGCCGACCTGGAGCCGCTGCGCTGGGACGAGGGGGCGGCGGTCACCGTGGTCATCGCCGCCGAGGGCTACCCGGCCGCGCCGCGCTCCGGCGACGTGATCGAGGGCCTGGAGAAGGCCGAGGCCGCCGACGGCACGGTCTGGGTGCTGCACGCGGGCACCGAGCAGGACGGCGAAGGCCGGGTGCTCAGTGCCGGCGGCCGGGTGCTCTCGGTCACCGCCACCGGCGCCGACCTGGCCCAGGCCCGCGAGCGGGCCTACACGGGCGTGGCCGAGATCCGGCTGGACGGTTCGCAGCACCGCACCGACATCGCGCTGAAGGCGGCACTCGACAGCTGAGCGCGGAGCCGAACTCGACGGCTGAACTCGAGAAGTACGAAGGGCGCTGGGTCCGGTCATCCCACCGGACGCAGCGCCCTTCCTCGTTCGCCGGAATCCGCGCAGCAGTTCGGATCCTCGGTTCACCTTTGCGAACGGCCGGGCGATTCCAGCCCTTCGAGTGAATGCCGGGTCATCCGGCTGACGGCGGTCGCCTCCCGGCCGTAGGGTGCGCTGAATCGCGGGGCCGTCAGGGCGGCGCCGCGGTCGCCGCCGGGTGCGCCTGCCCGTGTGGGGGGAAGCTGCAAGGTGTCACCGGGACGAGTGGAAACCAGCCTGAGCTGGAACACCCGTCGACCCGCGTGCGTCACACCAGTCAGCGAGGAACGCTCCCCAGGAAGCACCGCAGCACCGGCTCTGCAGCACGACGCACCGCAGCAAGACGTACAACACGACGCACCAGCTCAGCTCACGGCAAGCTCCGACTCCGAAGGACTCCGAAGGGGGTGCAGCACCGGATGGCCGCTCTCGACGCCGCACGCGCACGGGCTCGCGCCGTGCTGCGGATCCGAAGCCTGGCCCGGGCGGCAGCGGTGCTGCCGGCCGCCGCCGCGGTGGTGCTGCTGGCCGGCCGTTTCACCGGCCGGATCGGCGCCCCCGGCTCCGCCGACGCGGCCGGCTGGGACGCCGTCCGCTGGACGGTCTGCGCGATCGCCGTGCTGGTCGGCGCGGTCGCGCTGGCCGCGATCCGGCGGCACGCCCACGCGGTGCCGCCGAGCACCCCGGCGATCACCGTCCAAGCCGCCCAGGCACCCGAACTGCACCAGCTGATCCGGGAGCTGGCCGACCGGCTCGGGGTGCCCGCCCCGACCGCCATCGCACTCACCCCGGACTGCGACAGCTGGCTGGAGGAGCCGCCCACGCCCCGGCCCTCGCCGGCGGCCGAGCTGCGCGGCCTGCTGCGCCCGGCCGCCGTGCCCCCCGCACCCGCCCTGGTGGTCGGCTCGCCCTTCCTCTGGTGGATGCGGGCCGACGAGCTGCGCGCCCTGCTGGCCCCGGTGGTGGCCGGTACGGCCGCCGCCGCCGATCCGGAGATCGCCGCCGCCCGCCGCTTCGTCCGCAGTCTGGACGCCGCGCTCGGCGTTGGTCGTCGCTCGCTGCCGACCCGGCTGCTGGACCGGATCACCCGCGCCCTGCTGCGGGCCTGCCGCGAGCACGTGGCCGAGCTGGAGCGGGCCGCCGCGGCCGCCGCCTCCGAGCAGGCCAAGGCGGTCGACTACGGGCTGCGGATCGCCGCCCAGGGCCAGGTGGGTCTGGCCTACGCGGGCTGGGACCGGCTGCTCACCCGGGTGGCGCTGCCGGCCTGGCGGCTGGGCCGCTGCCCGGCCCAGCTGAACGCCGGCGTGGTCGCGGCCCTCACCGAGCTGTCCCGCCGCGACCGGTTGGCCGAGGGCTACGAGAGCCGGCTCGGTGACCGGCCCGCCTGCGACCTGCTGGAGGAGCCCGGCGCGATGGACGCGGCGGTCTCGCTGCTGGCCGCCGAGCTGTTCCACGGCCCGGTGCCCGGCGGGCAGGCCGAGCTGCTCTGGGAGGACTACCCCGACCAGGTGGTGGACCGCGGCTGGCGGCTGCAGGCGCTGGCGCTGCGCGAGGCGCTGGACGCGGTGCCCGCCGCCGGCGAGGCCCGCCCGGCGCCGACCCTGGCCCGACTGCTGGCCCGGCTGGACGCCGGCGGTGGTGACGAACTGGCCCGCGCGCTGGCGAGCTCGGCGCCGCCGGCCGTGCCGGGCGCCGCCGAGCGCGGAGGGCGCGAGCTGCTGGCCGACTGCGTCACGGCGATGGTCTGCTGCGCCGCCGTCGACAGCGCCGGCGGCCGGCCCGGTCTGGACTGGCTGGACGGTCCGGTGCTGCTGCTCGGCGGGGTCCGCCGGGGCGACCTGGCCGATCCGGTGGTGGAGGCCGTCGAGCAGGGTGACGCCGCCCCGCTGCGCAGCTGGCTGGAGGCCGCCGGGGTGCGGCTGGAGAAGCCGGTCCGGCTCGGCTGACCGGCCGTCAGCTCGCGCCTGGCCGGGATCCGTTGCCACCAGTTGCTAACTTGGGGTGACGCGGCACCAGCACTCTGTGGTCTGCTGGACCACACGCATATTTCCCGGGCACGTGCCACGGGGCAGCGCATCGCGGGAGGGGCGCGTGGACAAGGAGTCGTCGGGTCGCAGATGGGAGTCCGGGACGCTCGCGCACGGCGTCTCCGACCCGTTCGGCCAAGGGCCGCTGCCCTGGTTGCGCAGTCCCGACCAGTACCTCGCCGGCACCGAGGGCTCCATCCCCTGGTACGTCAGCACCGACGCCCCCGGCCAGCAGCCGCTGCCGGCCGCCCCGCCCGCGCCGCTGGTCGGCACCCCGCGCAACGCCGACGACGTGGTCCAGCAGATCAAGGGCTTCGCCTCGGCCGGCGTGGTGCACCCCGGCGGCTCGGTCGACCTGCGGGTCACCGTGCAGCCGCCGCGCGACTTCCTGGTCGACGTCTACCGGATCGGCCACTACGCCGGCGCCGGCGCCCAGCACATGACGGCCAGTCCGCTGATCCCCGGGCTGCGCCAGCCGGCGCCGTTGGTGGTCGGACGAACCGTCAGCTGCCACCACTGGTGGCACTCCTGGCGGCTGCAGATCCCGTTGCACTGGCATCCCGGCGCCTACGTCGCGGTGCTCACCACCGCCGACCAGCGGCACCGCAGCCACATCCCGTTCACCGTGCGCGACCGGCTCGGCGCCGGGCCGGCCACCGAACTGCTGCTGGTCCTACCGGACATCACCTGGCAGGCGTACAACCTGTTCCCGGAGGACGGGCACACCGGGGCCAGCCTCTACCACGCCTGGGACGAGCGGGGCGGGCTGCTCGGCGAGCAGCAGGCCGCGGTCACCGTCTCCTTCGACCGCCCGCACGCCGGCGCGGGACTGCCGCTGCACGTCGGGCACGCCTACGACTTCATCCGCTGGGCGGAGCGGTACGGCTACGGCCTGGCCTACGCCACCGCCTCCGACCTGCACGCCGGCCTGGTCGAGCCGTCCCGGCACCGGGCGTTGATCTTCCCCGGGCACGACGAGTACTGGTCCGAGCCGATGCGCCGGGCCGTCGAGCGGGCCCGGGACGGCGGCACCTCGCTGCTCTTCCTCTCCGCCAACACCATGTACTGGCGGGTCGACCTGACCGCCGGTGCCTCCGGTGAACCCAACCGGCTGCTCAACTGCCGCAAGCGCCAGCGGGTGCCACCGGGCGCCCCGGCGGCCGGACTGGCGGGGGCGGCCAGCGCCCTGTGGCGGGACGCGGGCGAGCCCGAGCAGCACCTGTTGGGCGTCCAGTACGCGGGGCGGGTGGCCCAGCCGGTCCCGCTGCTGGCGGGCAACACCTGGCACTGGCTCTGGGCCGGCACCGGCCTGCGCGACGGCGACCAGGTGGCCAACCTGGTCGCGGGGGAGGCCGACCGGTACTTCCCCAAGGTGGCGCTGCCCGTGCACACCGAGCGGACCCTGCTCGCCCACTCGCCCTACCAGGACGAGCAGGGCCGCCCCCGGCACCAGGAGACCTCGCTCTACCGGGCGCCGAGCGGCGCATACGTCTTCGCCGCCGGCACCTTCGCCTGGTCACCGGCCCTGGACCGCCCCGGCCACACCGACGAACGGATCCAGCGGGCCACCGCCAATCTGCTGGACCGGGTCTGCAAGGGCGCCTAGGGGGCGCGTGAAAGGATCGGTGGGTCCAGCGACCCCCACTCCTGAGGACTGAGACCACCTTGAGCGGATTTGTCACCAAGCCCGAGCCGGTCCAGGTGCCCGGCCTGGAACACCTGCACACCGGCAAGGTGCGCGAGCTGTACCGCGACCAAGCGGGTCGGCTGGTCATGGTGGCCAGCGACCGCACCTCGGCCTTCGACTGGGTGCTGCCCAGCGACATCCCCGACAAGGGCCGGATCCTCACCCAGCTGTCGCTCTGGTGGTTCGACCGGATCGCCGACCTGGTGCCCAACCACGTGATCTCCACCGAGCTCCCGGTCGGTGCCCCCGCCGACTGGGCCGGTCGCACCGTGGTCTGCGAGCCGCTGGAGATGTTCCCGGTCGAGTGCGTGGCCCGCGGCTACCTGACCGGTTCCGGCCTGGCCGAGTACCGCGAGTCCCGGACCGTCACCGGCATCGCGCTGCCCGAGGGCCTGGTGGACGGCTCCGAGCTGCCCGCGCCGATCTACACCCCCGCGCTCAAGGCCGAGGTCGGCGAGCACGACGAGAACGTCCCCTACGAGGAGACGGCCCGCCGGATCGGCGCCGACTGGGCCGCCGCGCTGCGGCAGACCACCCTCGCGGTCTACACCCGGGCCCGGGACGTCGCCCGCGAGCAGGGCATCATCCTGGCCGACACCAAGTTCGAGTTCGGGCTCAGCGGCGGCGAGCTGGTGATCGGCGACGAGGTGCTGACCCCCGACTCCTCGCGCTTCTGGCCGGCCGACCAGTGGGAGCCGGGCAAGGCACAGCCGTCCTTCGACAAGCAGTTCATCCGCGACTGGCTGGCCTCCCCGCAGTCCGGCTGGGACCCGAAGGGCGAACTCCCGCCGCCGGCCCTGCCGCAGGAGATCCTGGAGCGCAGCCGGGCCAAGTACGTCGAGGCGTACGAGCGGTTGACCGGGACCGAGTGGGTCTAGGCGCTTTCCGCCGGCCGGGGACGCGTGCCCCGGCCGGCGGGGGGACCGGCGGGGACGGGGGAGCCCGAAACGCGAAATGGGGCCTTCCGGAGAAGGCCCCATTTCGGGACTGGAGCGGACGACGAGATTCGAACTCGCGACCCTCACCTTGGCAAGGTGATGCTCTACCAACTGAGCCACGTCCGCACGATCTTCACTTGTGTTGCACGTCACCATAACGGTGATACTGCGAGCGGACGACGAGATTCGAACTCGCGACCCTCACCTTGGCAAGGTGATGCTCTACCAACTGAGCCACGTCCGCACGGTGCCTGGTGGCACCGATCGCTGCTTCCGGCGTCCTGTTCGGCTCCGGTTGCGGCGACGAGAAATACTCTACCCCATCGTCGGGGCTGGTCACGCATCCCTTCCGTCGCAGCCCGGTCGGCGGCGACGGAAGGGCGGACCAGCAGTGTCAGTTCGCCTCGGAGAAGGCCTCGTAGACGTGCTTGGGGATCCGGCCGCGAGCGGGGAGCTCCATGCCGCGGGACTGGGCCCAGGCGCGTACGGCGGCCGGGTCCGGCGCGAGCGCGGTGCGGCGGAACGACTTTCCGGTGCGGCTCTGGCGGCGGCCGGCGGCGACGAAGGGAGCGAGCGCCTCGCGCAGCTTTTCCGCGTTGTCCAGGGACAGGTCGATCTCGTACGACTTCCCGTCGACGCCGAAGTGGACGGTTTCGGCGGCGGCGCCGCCGTCCAGGTCGTCGGAGAGCGTGACAACTACACGCTGAGCCATGGGTGTCAATCCTCTCGGCAATTCGGCCGACCGGGCGCGGTGTGCCGCGGCGGCCCTGTGCACCGGCTGTGCGGGAGCCTGCGACAGGGCACATACGGGCGGACCGATGGCCCGCTGCGTACGCGTCTCCCGTCACCGCCGGTGGCCCTATTCTGCACCCCGGAGTCTGGGAAATCGATGGTCGTTGCTTTCTTTTTCCGGATATTCACCTCGCTTCGCCGTCGCACCGTTACTTCCGCGCGGATTGCCCCCGGTATCCGTGGTCGATCTGTCCGGTGTGCGGGTATTCGGCGGCCTCCCGGGCGAAGCTGGGAACTTCTTTAAAGGGGGAGGAAACGGACCTGCGGGAAGGCCGGAAGCCAAGTGGCGTAAGGGGCGCGGGTCTACGCGCGTCGAGATCCCCGGGCCGTCGAACGACCCCGCAGCCCCGGTAGTCTGAAGGTCCCCCGCCTTCACGCACCACACCTTTGGGAGTGCCAGTGGCACGCGTCGTAGTCGACGTCATGCTCAAGCCGGAGATCCTCGACCCCCAGGGACAGGCGGTGCAGCGCGCACTGCCCCGTCTCGGATTCGCCGGGATCGCCGACGTCCGCCAGGGCAAGCGTTTCGAGCTGGAACTGGAGGGCCCGGTGGACGACGCCGCGCTCGCCCGGATCCGCGAGGCCGCCGAGACCTTCCTCGCCAACACCGTGATCGAGGACTTCACCGTTCGGGTGGAGGACGGCCAGTGACCACCCGCGTCGGCGTCGTCACTTTTCCCGGTTCGCTCGACGACCGCGACGCCCAGCGCGCGGTCCGTCTGGCCGGTGCCGAGCCGGTGGCGCTCTGGCACCGTGACGAGGATCTCCATCAGGTCGACGCCGTCGTCCTGCCCGGCGGATTCAGCTACGGCGACTATCTGCGGGCCGGCGCCATCTCGCGCTTCTCGCCGGTGATGGCGAGCATCATCGAGCAGGCCAGGCTCGGAATGCCGGTCCTCGGTATCTGCAACGGCTTCCAGGTGCTGACCGAGTCGCACCTGCTGCCCGGCGCGATGCTGCGCAACAACCACCTGCACTTCATCTGCCGGGACCAGAAGCTGCGCGTCGAGAATGCGAGCACCGCCTGGACCTCGGATTACCAGGCGGGCCAGGAGATTTCCGTCCCGCTGAAGAACATGGACGGCCGCTACACGGCGGATCGGCGCACCATCGACGAGCTGGAGGCCGAGGGCCGGGTGGTATTCCGTTACCTCGACCTCAACCCCAACGGCTCGATCAACGATATTGCCGGGATCACCAACGCGGCCGGCAACGTGGTCGGTCTGATGCCGCACCCCGAGCACGCCGTCGAGCCGCTGGTCGGCACCGGCAAGACCGACGGTCTGCCGTTCTTCACGTCCGTCCTGAAGCAGCTGGTGAACGTCTGATGACTCTCGACACCGTCAAGAACGCCGAGCAGACCCCCGACGCCGCCCAGCCCTGGGCCGAACTCGGCCTCAAGGAGGACGAGTACGCGCGGATCCGCAGCATCCTCGACCGCCGCCCCACCGGCGCCGAGCTGGCGATGTACTCGGTGATGTGGTCGGAGCACTGCTCGTACAAGAGCTCCAAGGTGCACCTGAAGCAGTTCGGCGAGAAGGCCCCGCAGTCCGACGCGATGCTGGTCGGCATCGGCGAGAACGCCGGTGTGGTCGACGTCGGCCAGGGCTACGCGGTCACCTTCAAGGTCGAGTCGCACAACCACCCCTCGTACATCGAGCCCTACCAGGGCGCGGCCACCGGCATCGGCGGCATCGTGCGCGACATCCTGGCGATGGGCGCCCGCCCGGTCGCCGTGATGGACCCGCTGCGCTTCGGTGCGGCCGACCACCCCGACACCCGCCGGGTGCTGCCCGGGATCGTCGCGGGCATCGGCGGCTACGGCAACTGCCTGGGCCTGCCGAACATCGGCGGCGAGGTCGTCTTCGACCCCTGCTACCAGGGCAACCCGCTGGTCAACGCGCTCTGCGTGGGCGTGATGAAGCACGAGGACATCCACCTCGCGCAGGCCAGCGGCGCCGGCAACAAGGTCATCCTGTACGGCGCCCGGACCGGCGGCGACGGTATCGGCGGTGTCTCGGTGCTGGCCTCCGAGACCTTCGACGACTCCAAGCCCACCAAGCGCCCGGCGGTGCAGGTCGGCGACCCGTTCCAGGAGAAGCTGCTGATCGAGTGCACCCTCGAGGTGTTCGCCGAGAAGCTGGTGCTCGGCATCCAGGACCTCGGCGGCGCCGGGTTGTCCTGCGCCACCTCGGAGCTGGCCTCGGCCGGTTCCGGCGGCATGCGGATCGAGCTGGACACCGTCCCGCTGCGCGACGCCACGCTCTCGCCGGAGGAGATCCTCATGAGCGAGTCGCAGGAGCGGATGTGCGCGATCGTGGAGCCCGGCAAGGTCGAGCGCTTCATGGAGATCTGCGAGAAGTGGGACGTCATCGCCACCGTGATCGGTGAGGTGACCGACGGCGAGCGGCTGGAGATCTTCTGGCACGGCGAGCAGGTGGTGGACGTGCCGCCGCGCACCGTCGCGCACGACGGCCCGGTCTACCAGCGCCCGTACGCCCGCCCGTCCTGGCAGGACGCGCTGCAGGCGGACGCGCCGACGGCCGACCGGCTGGCCCGGCCCGCGAACGGTGCGGAGCTCCGGCAGGCGCTGCTGGCCGTGGCCGGCTCGCCGAACCAGGCCTCCAAGGCGTGGATCACCGACCAGTACGACCGGTTCGTGATCGGCAACACCGTGCTGGCCACCCCCGAGGACTCCGGCATGATCCGGATCGACGAGGAGACCAACCTCGGCGTCTCGGTGGCGACCGACGGCAACGGCCGCTACGCCAAGCTGGACCCTTACACCGGCGCGCAGCTGGCGCTGGCCGAGGCCTACCGCAATGTCGCGGCCGGCGGCGCCAAGCCGCTCGCGGTCTCCGACTGCCTCAACTTCGGCTCCCCCGAGGACCCGGACGTGATGTGGCAGTTCGCCGAGGCCACCCGCGGCCTGGCCGACGCCTGCCAGATCCTGGGCACCCCGGTGACCGGCGGCAACGTCTCGCTCTACAACCAGACCGGCGAGACCGCCATCCACCCGACCCCGGTGGTCGCGGTGCTCGGCGTGATCGACGACGTCACCCGCCGCACCCCGATCGGCTTCGCCGACGAGGGCCACCACCTCTACCTGCTCGGCGACACCGCCGACGAGCTGGGCGGCTCCGCCTGGTCGCAGGTGGCGCACGACCACCTCGGTGGGCTGCCGCCCAAGGTGGACCTGGAGCGCGAGCGGCTGCTCGCCGAGATCCTGATCGCCGCCTCCCGCGACGGCATGATCGACGCGGCGCACGACCTCTCCGACGGCGGTCTGGCGCAGGCGCTGGTGGAGAGCTGCCTCAAGGGCGGTCTCGGTGCCCGGGTGATCGTGCCCTCCGAGCTCGACCCGTTCGTCTTCCTCTTCTCGGAGTCGGCCGGCCGCGCGGTCGTCGCGGTGCCGCGCAGCGAGGAGCTGCGGTTCACCGACATGTGCGGTGCGCGGGGCCTGCCGGCCACCCGGATCGGTGTGGTGGACGGCGACGCGCTGGAGGTGCAGGGCCAGTTCACGGTCACGCTGGCCGAGCTGCGCGAGGCGCACACCGGCGTTATCGAGGCGCTGATCGGCTGATCCGTCGATGGTGTCGCAACGGCCCGCTCCGCTTCCGGGGGCGGGCCGTTCGTCTGTGCCGGGAGAGTCGTCATGAGCTATCGAATCGCCGGACAGGTCTTGGGTAGGTTGGCGCCATGGCGAAGACGGTGACCCGGAAGGCGCGCAGCTACGATCCGGCGAAGGTGCGGGTTGCGCTGGCTGCCGAGACCGAGGCGTTGCGGCAGGCCGTGCACCGACTGTGCGGCGACGCCGCGGCGGAGCGGCTGCTGGCGGCGCCGACTCGGCTGGGGGAGTGGACGGTTCGGGACCTGGTGGCGCACCTGGCGCTGCAACTGGCCTGGGTGCCGAACCACCTGGACCAGCCACCGGCCGGACGGGCGGCGCTGGACCTGGTCGGCTGGGTGGGCGGCGTCGGCTCGCTCTCCGAGCTGCTGGATTCGGGGACCCGGGCGTACCGTGCGCAGGCCTTCGCCGGGTCGCCGGCCGAGGTGGCGGCGGAGTTCGACCGGGCGGCGGATGCGCTGGCGGAACTCCTGGACGGGCCCGAAGTCCGGGACGAGCAGCGGCGGTTCGAGATCAGGCTGGGCTCGATGACGCTGTCCGACATGCTGGTCACCCGGCTGGTCGAGACGGTGGTGCACGCGGACGACCTGGCGGCGGCGGTCGGCCTGGCCGACTTCTCGCACGACCGGTTCGCGCTGGCCTCGGTGAGCCGGCTGCTCGCCGATGCCCTGGCCGCGCAACAGCCGGGCGCCGCCGTGGAGTTGCGGGTGCCGCCGTTCGCGGTGGTGCAGGCGGTCCCCGGGCCGAGGCACACCCGGGGCACCCCGCCGAATGTGGTGGAGACCGATCCGCTGAGCTGGATCCGGTTGGCCACCGGCCGGTTGGACTGGTCGGTGGCGGTGGATTCGGCCGAGGTGTCGGCGAGCGGGGAGCGCAGCGACCTGAGCGCCTTCCTGCCGGTGCTGCGCTGACCGGTCGTCAGGCGGCTGCCCGGGCCGGCGAAGCGTGCCGGCCGCCCGTGACCGGAGTCAGGGGCGGCCGACACGGCAGCGGGCTCAGGCGGCCCAGCCGAGCGGGGAGCGGCCTGCCCAGCTGACCGTGCTCGGACCGGCGTCGGCGGGGACCGGCCAGAGCGGCGTCGGGGCGGGTGCGGGGTCGGCCGGGGCGGTCCTGGTGCGGGCGAGCGCCAGCAGCGCGACCACCACCGCAGCCAGCTCCTCCGGGCTCGGATCACCGCGCAGGACGCGCAGGGCGGGTGCGGGGCCGGTCACTGCGGTTGGTTCCCGTGCTTGCGGCTGGGCCGGGTGGCGTGCTTGTCGCGGAGCATCTGCAGGGCCCCGATGATCCGACCGCGCGTCTCGGCCGGATCGATGACGTCGTCCACCAGCCCGTGCTCGGCCGCGTAGTACGGGTGCATCAGCTCGTTCTGGTACTCCTCGATCAGCTGGGCGCGGGTGGCGTCCGGGTCCGCCGACTCGGCGATCCTGCGGCGGAAGATCACGTTGGCGGCGCCCTCGGCACCCATCACGGCGATCTCGTTGGTCGGCCAGGCCAGCGACACGTCGGTGCCGATCGAGCGGGAGTCCATCACGATGTACGCACCGCCGTAGGCCTTGCGCAGGATCAGCTGGATCCGCGGCACGGTGGCGTTGCAGTACGCGTAGAGCAGCTTGGCACCGTGCCGGATGACACCGCCGTGCTCCTGCGCCACACCGGGCAGGAAGCCGGGCACGTCCACCAGCGTCACCAGCGGGATGTTGAAGGCGTCGCAGAACTGCACGAAGCGCGCGGCCTTCTCGGAGGACGGGATGTCCAACACCCCTGCCAGCACCGAGGGCTGGTTGGCCACGATGCCGACCACCTGGCCGCCGAGCCGGGCCAGCGCGCAGATCACGTTGCCGGCCCAGCGCTCGTGCACCTGGAAGTACTCGCCGTCGTCGACGATCTCCTCGATCACCGCTCGCATGTCGTAGGAGCGGTTGCGGTCGGCCGGGACCAGCTCGACCAGCTTCTCGGTGCGCCGGTCCACCGGGTCCTCGCAGAGCGCGGCGGGCGGCAGTTCGCGGTTGTTGGCCGGCAGCAGCGAGAGCAGGTGGCGAACGTCCTGCAGGCACTCCTCCTCGTCCTCGTAGGCGAAGGAGGCGACCCCGGAGAGCTCGGTGTGCACATCGGCGCCGCCCAGCCCGTTCTGGCTGATCGCCTCGCCGGTGACCGCCTGCACCACGTCGGGGCCGGTGATGAACATCTGCGAGGTCTCGCGGACCATGAAGACGAAGTCGGTGAGCGCCGGCGAGTAGGCCGCGCCGCCCGCGCAGGGGCCCATGATCACGCTGATCTGCGGCAGCACACCGGAGTTGCGCACATTGCGCTGGAAGATCCCGCCGTAGCCGGCGAGCGCCGTGACGCCCTCCTGGATGCGCGCGCCGGCCCCGTCGCACAGGCCCACGATGGGCGCGCCGGCCGCGGCGGCCAGGTCCATGATCTTGTGGATCTTCTGGGCGTGGGCCTCGCCCAGCGCGCCGCCGAAGATCCGGAAGTCATGGGCGTAGACGAAGACCCGCCGACCGTCCACCAGGCCCCAGCCGATGATGACGCCGTCGGTGTGCGGGCGCTTGGCGTCCATCCCGAAGGCGGTGGCGCGGTGCTTGCGCAGGCCCTCGATCTCGGTGAAGGTGCCCTCGTCGAACAGGATCGCGATCCGCTCGCGGGCGGTCAGCTTGCCCTTGGCGTGCTGGGCCGCGGTGGCCTTCGGGTCGCCCTCGTGCAGCTTTCGCCGCAGCTCGGCCAGCTGCCCGACCCGCTCGGCGGCCGGCACCGGGGCGGTCGGCTTGGGCGGGTACGGCGGATAGTCGGGCACGGCCGGCTGCTCGGCCCGCTCCGGTTCCCGGAGCTGGACGGGGGCCTCGTCGATGACGGTCACTTGCGTCCTTCCTTGACGTGCGGTGGGTGGCTGGTCGCCGGCCGGGTCACTGCGCGGCCCGGCGGATCTCGTCCAGCAGCCGGGCCTGCTCCAGGCAGGCGGCGGCGCCGGTCCCGGTCCCGCCGGCGCGGCAGGCCGAGACGAACGCGCGGACGGTTCGGGCCACTTGGTCCTCGGCGTCCAGCACGCGCTGTTCGACCGTGCCGCCGCGCTCCAGCTGGAGCACCGGGCGGTGGTCGGCGGGCGGGGTGAAGGCGCGGTCCAGGCGGATGCTGCCCTCGCTGCCCCACAGCTCGTAGCGGGAGCGGTAGGCGTGGTCCAGGCCGAAGGTGAGCTGCGCCAGCACGCCCTCCGGGGAGCGCAGCAGGGCCGCGCCGTTGATGTCGACGTCATGGTCCGAGGTGCGGTCGAGGGCCGCGCCGACCACGGTGAGCGGACCGCCGAGCAGGTGCATCGCCGCGCGCACCGGGTAGACGCCGACGTCCGCCAGGGCGCCGCCGCCGAGTTGGGCGTCGTAGCGGATGTCCCCGGCGGGCAGTCGCGGGATCGCGAAGGCCGCGCTGAACGCCCGCGGCACGCCGATCGCCCCCCGGGCCACCAGCCGCAGCACCTCGGCGTGCTGCGGGTGGTGCACGAACATCACGTTCTCCATCAGCACCAGCCCGCGCTCCCGGGCGAGTTGGAGCAGCCTGCGGGTACTCGCCCGGTCGCCGCCGAGCGGTTTCTCGGCGAGGACGTGCTTGCCGGCGAGCAGCGCGCGCTCGGTCCATTCGGCGTGCAGCGCGGCGGGCAGCGGCAGGTAGACCGCGTCCACCTCGGGCAGCTCGAGCAGGGTCTGGTAGCCGGTGACGGCGCGGGCGCCGAAGCGCTCCGCGAGCTCCGCCGCCCGGCCGGCGTCCCGACTGGCCACCGCTGCCACCTCGGCCGCGGGGTCGGCGGCGAAGGCCGGCAGCAGCCGCCGCCGGGCGATCTCGGCGCTGCCCAGCACGCCGATCCGCAGTCCGGTGCTCATACGGCGCGCCCGGCGAGCGCGTTGAGGCAGGCGACCAGGGTCCGGGCCTGCACGTTGACCCGGTGGCCGTGCTGGATCAGCGGGGCGAGCTGGGCCAGGGTCAGCCAGCGGTAGCCCTCGGGGGCCTCGAGCGGAGCCGTCTGCTCGTCGGCCTCGATCACCAGGTAGCGGCTGACCGCGTCCAGGAAGCGGCCGCCCTCCTCGGAGTGCAGCGCCTGGTAGCGGATCCGGTCCGGGGCGGCGTCCAGCACCTGCGCCAGGAAGGGCGGGGTCGCGCGGCCGCGGTAGTTCTGCGGCGTGTACTGGACGGTGGGCGCCAGCTCGACCAGGTCCGGCAGGCCGCCCTCCATCCTGGCGTGCACCAGCAGGTGCAGCACGCCCTCGATCGGCCGGGCGAGGAAGGCCACCACACCCTGTCCGCGCGGGGCGAAGAGCGGTTGGGTCCAGCCGCGCACCTCGCGGCTGTCGGTCTGCGCGGCGACCGCGACCACGTCGAAGAAGCGCCCCTCGGGATGCTCGATGGCGCGCTCGGTGCGCAGCCAGCCGGGCAGCTCGTTCAGCGGGAGGCACTCGGCCCGGACGTGGTGGCGGGTGCGTTGACCGGTGAACCACGCGCGCAGCTCGGCGTCCGTGTGCCGGGCGCCCGCCTCGGCGTCCCGGGAGCGGACCAGGGCGGCGGTGAACCCGTCGACGCCGGTCAGGTCGGGCGCCGGACCCTCGGGCAGCGGCGCGCAGGCGAGCACGGTCCGGGAGTCCATGTTGACCAGGTTGTCCAGCCGCAGCAGCTCGGCGAGCTGGCCGAAGGTCAGCCAGCAGAAGTCGGGGTGCAGCGGGACCTCCTCGTCCGTCTGCACGATCATGTTGCGGTTGTGCTTGCGGTAGAACCAGGAGCCGTGCTCGGACTGCAGGACGTCGGCCAGCACCTCGCCGCGCCCCGGCTGGGTGAAGTACTCGATGTAGCGCACCCCCGCGCCGCCGTGCGCCCCGGTGTAGTTGCTGCGGGTGGCCTGGACGGTCGGCGACAGCTGGAGCGGCGTCGGGTTGCCGGGCTCCATCTTGGCCTGCATCAGGCAGTGCAGGACCCCGTCGAACTCCTTGACCAGGATCCCCAGGACGCCGATCTCCGGCTGGCGGATGATCGGCTGGCACCAGTCGCCGCCGGCCGTGGTCACCCGCAGGCCTTCGACGCTGAAGAACCGGCCGGTGTGGTGGACCAGGTTGCCGGTGCCCTGCTCGAAGCGCCAGCCCTCCAGGTCGGCGAACGGGATCCGGTCGACCCGGAAGCGGTGCGCGGCCTGCCGCTCGGCGAACCAGTGGTGGAATCCGTCCAGGCTGAGGTGGGCGCCTTCGGCCAGCGCCGCCGAGCGGGCGATCCGGGCTGCCGGGCCCCGGTCGTGTCGCGGGCGCAGCGCCGCGAGCGTGGTGGTCATGCGAAATGCCCTCCTCGGGTCGGGCTGAGTGGTCGGGTGATGGCTGATCAGCGGCCGCCGGCGACGGTCAGCGATTCGCCGGTGATGTTCCCGTTGGCCTCGGAGCAGAGGAACACCACGGAGTCGGCGATGTCCTGCGGCAGGCTGAGGCGCCCGGTGGGGGTTGCCTGGATCTCGCGGTCGCGGACCGGCTGGGGCAGGCCGGCGAGCATCCGCTCGGTCACGGTCAGCCCGGGGCAGACCACGTTGACCAGCACACCGTCGCCGCCCAGGTCCCACATCAGGCTGCGGGTCAGGCCGTGCAGGCCCGCCTTGGCCGCGCCGTAGAACTCCTGGCCGCGGTTGCCGCCGAGCGCGTTGTGCGAGGAGATCAGCGCGATCCGCCCCCAACCGCGCGAGCGCATCCCCGGGATGGCGTGCTGCACGGTGCGGATCACCGGGGCGAGGTTGCCGTCCACGACCGGCAGCCAGTCCTGCTCGGGGACGTTCTCGAAGTGGGTGCCCGGGGTGCGGCGCACGCCCCACTGCACGGCGTTCGCCACCAGGACGTCGAGCCGGCCCCAGCGCTCCTCGACGGCCCCGACCACGTGGGCGGGCGAGGCCGGGTCGTCCAGCGCGTAGCGGACCGCGAAGGAGTCGTCGCGCTGCCCGCCCAGCTCCACCGCCAGCCGCTCGGCGGCCTCCTGGTCGTTGCGGTACGCGACCGCGACCTTGGCGCCCTCGCGGGAGAAGGCGCGGGCCACCTCGCGGCCGATCCCGCTGGTGGCGCCGGTGACCAGCACGACGCGGTTCTCCAGGCCGAGCCTCATCCGCGGGCCGCCACGAACTCGCGGATCGAGGAGGCGATGTAGGCCACCATCTCCTCGGTCAGGCCCGGGTAGACGCCGACCCAGAAGGTGTGCTCGGTGATGATGTCGCTGTTGGTCAGCTCGCCGACCACCCGGAACCGCTGGTTCTGGTAGGCCGGGTGGCGGGTCAGGTTGCCGCCGAACAGGCGCCGGGTGCCGATCCGGCGGCCCTCGAGGAAGTCCACCAGCTCGGCCCGGCTGAACGGCGCCCCGGCGTCCACCGTGAGGGCGAAGCCGAACCAGCTCGGGTCGCTCTTCGGCGTCGGCTGCGGCAGCAGCAGCCACGGCACGCCCTCCAGGCCCTCGCGCAGCTGCTTCCAGTTGCGGCGCCGGGCGGCGCAGAACCCGTCCAGCTTGGCGAGCTGGGTCAGGCCCAGCGCGGCCTGGACGTCGGTCGCCTTCAGGTTGTAACCGACGTGCGAGAAGATGTACTTGTGGTCGTAGCCGGCCGGCAGGGTGCCCATCTGGTAGTCGAACCGCTTGAGGCACTTGTTGCTCTCGCCCGGCTCGCACCAGCAGTCGCGGCCCCAGTCGCGCAGCGACTCCACGATCCGGGCCAGCGCCAGGTTGGCCGTCAGCACGCAGCCGCCCTCACCCATGGTCAGGTGGTGCGCCGGGTAGAAGCTGACGGTGGTCAGGTCGCCGAAGGTGCCGGTCAACTGGCCGTCGTAGAGCGAGCCGACCGCGTCGCAGTTGTCCTCGATGAGGAAGAGGTCGTGCTGCTCGGCGAGTTGGGCGATCTCGGCGACCGGGAACGGGTTTCCGAGGGCGTGCGCGATGATGATCGCGCGGGTCCGCGGGCCGATCGCCGCCGCGACCCGGTCCGCGGTGGTGTTGTAGGTGGCCAGGTCCACGTCCACGAAGACCGGGACCAGCCCGTTCTGCAGGATCGGGTTGACCGTGGTGGGGAACCCGGCGGCCACCGTGATGACCTCGTCGCCCGGCCGCAGGCGGCTGTCGCCGAGCTGCTGGGAGGTCAGCGCGGAGACCGCCAGCAGGTTGGCGGAGGAGCCGGAGTTCGTCAGGTGGGCCTTGCGGCGCTTCAACTTGCGGGCGAAGGCCGACTCGAACTTGCGCGAGCTGCGCCCGGCCGCGATCCGCAGGTCCAGGGCGGCCTCGGTGATGGCCACCCGGTCCTCCTCGTCGAGGACGGCGCCGGCGGGCCAGATCTCGGTCACACCGGGGACGAACGCCCGGTTGTCCTGCTGGTCCACGTGGTACTTGCGCACCGCGTCGAGTATCGGTGTCATGTCGCCGGGCATTTGTGTCTCCTCAGATCGACTCCCGCCCTCGACCCTGGGGGAGGGGTCTCGAACCGGCCTTGACGCGAGCTGGACCGGCATTCGAGGGGATGGACCTAGCGTGCGCGGACATGGAGATCGAAGAGACCGCTGTGCCCGATGCGTACCGGATCACCCCGCGGGTGTGGACCGATGAGCGGGGGAGCTTCCACGAGTCCTTCCGCAGCGAGCTGTTGGAGCGTGCGACCGGGCACGCGTTCACGCCGCGCCAGGTCAACTACTCGACCTCCCGGCGGAATGTGCTGCGTGGTCTGCACGGGGTCGAACTTCCGCCGGGCCAGGCGAAGTTCGTGACCTGCGTGCGGGGATCGGTGTTCGACGTGGTGGTCGACGTACGGTTGGGCTCACCCACCTTCGGGGCGTACACCACCTCGGTGCTGGACGCGGGGAGCGGGTGCGGGGTGTACGTCGCGGAGGGGCTGGCGCACGGGTTCGTGGCGCTGACGGAGGACGCGTGCGTGAGCTACCTGTGCTCGACGGAGTTCGTGCCGGGGACCCAGGTGGACATCGACCCGCTGGACGCGCAGCTGGGGGTGCCGTGGCAGCTGGGGCTGACCGGGGAGGCGCTGATGTCGCCGAAGGACGCGGGGGCGCTGTCGCTGGAGCGGACGGCGCAGGCGGGGCGGCTGGCGGGGTACCGGGAGTGCCTGGCCCACTACGCGGCCAAGCGCCCGCCCCGGGCATAGGGCCGGGGGCGGGCGCGGTCAGTCAGCCGGCCCGCCCATCGGCCGGCGCGCCCGGCCGGTGCGCTCAGTCGGCCGGCCCGCTCAGTCGGCCAGCTCGGCCAGCCGGGGTACCAGGGCGGCCGGGTCGGGCAGCGCCGCGATCTCCGCGGCCAGCCGGCGGGCCGCCGCCCGCGCCGGATCCGCGAGCAGCGCGAGGCCGGCGGTGCGCAGTTCGGCCGCGCCGGCGGCGGCCCGGGGCAGGTGGCGGGCGGCGCCGATCGCGGCCAGCCGGTCGCCGGTCAGGGCCTGCTCGGGGCGCAGCGAGACCACGAGTTGCGGGATGCCGTGGGCCGCGGCGGCCATGGTGAGGATGCCGCTGCCGTGGTGGATGAGCAGGGCGCCGCCGGGCAGCGGGCGGTCCGGGCCGAGCGGCAGGGTCACCTCCCGGTACGGGACGGCGAGTTGGTCGGCCGCCAGGCGCAGCAGGTCGACCGGTGCGCCGTCCTCCAGGCCGATCAGCACCCGGGGCTGCTGATCCGTCCTGGTCGGCCGGTCGGCTGTGGTGCGCGGCGCGGCTGCGGTGCGCAGCGCGAGGCGGCGGACCGGCGAGGGCAGTCGCAGGCTGGGCGGGCAGGGGTCGATCCAGACCTGCGGTGCCCGTCGCGGGTTCGCGCCGAAGCGTTCGCACAGGGCCTGGTAGGCCGGCCGCGGCTGCCCGCCCGGACCGCCGCGCTCCAGTTCCAGCACTGCCGGGCCGCCCCACTGGTGGTGGGCCAGCGGCACCCCGAGCAGGTCCGCGACCAGCGTCCCCGCATAGGTGGAGGCGTCGCTGACCACCAGCGCCGGCCGCCAGTGGCGCGCGAACCCGAGCAGGTCGGGCAGCATCGCCTCGGCGATCGCGGCCTGACGCCCCACCAGCGCGTCGAGCACCCGCCGCGGGCCCGGGCCGAGCGCGGCGGGACGCAGCGGCCAGTCGGCGGGCCAGCTGTCCTCGGGCAGGCCGCGCACCGCGCCGATGGGCGGCGCGGCGGGCTCCGCGCCGACCGGGACCGGGGTGAGCCCGGCCGCTGTCACCGCCGCCGCGCAGCCGGGCGGGACGGCGAGCAGCACCTCGTGGCCGGCGTCCTGGCAGGCCCGGGCGAGCGGGACCATCGGGTGCAGGTGCGCCGGGGCCGACCAGGTCGTGAAGAGGATGCGCACGGTCAGACGGCCGCGGCGGCCGGCAGGTCGGCGGCCGCCTGTCGGTCCAGCCACTCGCCCAGCCGCGACAGGTCCGCCTCCTCGGAGCGCGCGACGGCCAGCTGACGGGCCGTCACCCGGATGCCGTCCGCCGTGCTGTCGAGGTGCCAGCTGCGTCGGTACAGCGCGAACTCGGCCGGCGGCTCCAGGTGCTTGAGCAGCACGGTGTGCGGGTCCCGCAGGATCAGCACAGACCGCCCGGCGCGGCTCGGGCCGTCCGGATGCGCTGCGCGGGCGGTGACGAACTGCGCCTCCTCCTGCGGGGTTTCGCCGAGGTCCAGGGTATCGACCAGGTGCCGGTGCACCTCCTCGATCGTGGTCCCGGCGAGCAGCACCTCGCGCTCGGCCCGCAGCACCAGTGGCTCGGCCTGCTCCCGCTGCTCGACGGCCTCCTTGAGGGTGCGCATCTGCAGCGCCCCGTGCCGGTCGAGTTCGGCGGCGGTGACGGCCGGGTCCTCGTCCGTGGTGAACCAGTGGTGCGACTCGACCAGGCACTGCCCGTCCGGCTGCTCCAGGAAGAGCCAGCGGCCGCCGAGCCGGCGGATCGCGCCGACCGAGCCGTGCTGCTCGAACTCCATGACCAGGGCGGCATCGTCCAGCCGGCGCCGCGAGGTCCAGATCCGCAGGGTGCCCTCGGGGCCGGGGCGCACGGCCCAGAACTTGGTCAGGTCCTCGGGGCCCTGCTGCTCGAGCACCTCGGTGTGGGTGATCCAGGGGTACAGCAGCGGCCAGCCCAGCACGTCGGTGAGCGTCAGGTAGACGTCGCGGGCCGGGGCCTGGACGCTGATGGCGGCCCGGGTACGGTGGATCTCTTCGGTCACTGCTGCTCCTAAGGACGTAAGGGTCAGATCCCGGCCGCGGCCCGGCGCTCCAGGTGGCGGACCAGCTCGGCGGGCGCCGGCATGGCCTCGATCTCCGCGCGCACGCTCCGCGCCCGGTCGGTGTAGTGCGGCCGGCCCAGCACCGCGGTGACGGCCTCGCGCAGGGTCCCCGGCCGCTGCCGCAGGTCGGCCGAGCCGATGCTGATCCCGCTGCCCGCCCGGGTGACCTGCTCGCCCCAGACGCGCTGGGTGGAGTCCGGGCTCTCGGGCAGCACGATCTGCGGCACGCCGTAGGCGGCGGCCGTCATGCCGGAGCCGGCGCCGCCGTGGTGGATCAGGGCGGCGCAGCTGGGCAGCAGCGCGCTCAGCGGGAACCAGCCGGTCAGCCGGACGTTGGCCGGCAGCGGCTGCCCGGCGAAGGCCTCGGGGCGGGCGACGGCCAGCACGATCTCGGCGTCCAGCCCGTCGACCTCATCGAGCAGCTGCCGGCCGCGCTCGTCGATGGTGCGGCTGGTGCCGCCGCCGGTGAGGCAGATCCGCGGCCGCCGCGGGTGCTCCCGCAGCCAGTCGGGGATCTCCCCGGGGCCGTTGTACGGCAGGTAGCGCATCGGCAGCCGGGGGACCGGGTAGGGCAGGGCGAGCGACGGCGGACAGGGGTCGATCCAGGTGTCGGCGCCGATCCGGGGTTCGAGGCCGAAGCGCTCGAACATCCGGAGGTAGGCGGGTGGCACCTCGTCCTCCCGCAGGAAGTACGCGCCCATCGGCTGGCCCCAGGCGTGCCCGATCGCCGGGACGCCGACCGCCGCCGCGGCGACCGGGCCGACCAGCGCGCCGATGTCGTGGACCACCAGGTCGGGGCGCCAGGCGCGGGCGTGCGCGACCAGGTCGTCGGCGAGCGAGTCGGCCAGGCCGAGGAGCTGGTCGGCCCAGCCGAGCCGGCGCTCCTCGGGCCAGTCCAGCGGGCCCACCGGCCAGTCGGCGGGGACCCGCGCGGGCCGCCCGGCCGAACCGCCGAGCCGGCGCCGGGCGAAGGCCTCGCCGGCTGCCGCGGCACCGATCGGGACCGCGAGCAGCCCCGCCGCGGTGACCTTGGGGACGGCCTGCGGCCGGGCGGCCACCTGCACCTCGTGGCCGGCCAGCCGGCAGGCCCAGGCCAGGGGGACCAGCCACGGGGCGTGCGAGGGCCCGTGGGCGACGAACAGGACGCGCATCTCACTCGCCTGCCAGGTAGAGGGGTCGATGATCGGTCAGCCGCGGTTGCGGCCGGGCAGCATGAGGGCCGGCAGCAGCGTGAGGGCGCTGAGCGCGAAGGCCCACCAGAAGGTCGCGGCGAAGGCCTGGGCGGGTGCGTGGCTGCCGCTCTGGTGCTCCAGGACGACGGCGAGCAGCGCGGTGCCCAGCGAGCCGCCGATCCGGTGCAGCACGTTGGTGGTGCCGGCCGCCTGCGGCATCTGCTGCGGCTGGACGCTGCGGAAGACCGCGGCCATGATCGGCGACATCGCCGCTCCCATGCCGACACCGCGCACGAACAGGCCCAGGCCCAGCAGGTACTCGCTCGGGTGCGAGCCGACCCGGGTGTACACGAACGTCCCGGCCATCGCCAGCAGCACGCCCGCCACGATGAACCAGCGCGGCCCGAGCTTGTCGGTGAGCCGCCCGACGAAGAACATCGACAGCGCGATCCCGAAGTCCTGGGGGAGCGTCAGCAGGCCGGTGTGCAGCGGGCTCTGGCCGCGCACCACCTGGTAGTAGAGCGGCAGCAGGAACATCGAGCTGAACAGCGCGGCGCCGAGCATGAAGGAGGAGGCCACCGCGTTGCGGAACGACGGGACGGCGAACAGCCGCAGGTCCACCAGCGGGCTGCCGGTGTGCTTCAGCGCGTGCGCCGTGTACCCGGCCAGCAGCGCCAGACCGGCGATGGTCGCGACGAGCACCCGCGGGGCGGTCAGGCCGCCGCCGTTGGCGGTCTCGGAGAGCCCGTAGATCAGCGCCGCCAGGCCCGGGGAGATCAGCAGCAGGCCGCGCACGTCCAGCTTCTGGCCCGGCTGCCCCACCGCGTCGGGCAGGATCCGGGCGGCCAGCAGCAGGGTCAGCGCGCCGAGCGGCAGGTTGAGGTAGAAGATCCACGGCCAGCTCGCCGCGCTGATCAGGATGCCGCCGATGACCGGGCCGAGGGCGGGGGCGAAGGTCAGCGGGATGATCAGCATGCCCATCACCCGGCCGATCCGCTCCCGGCCGGCGGCCTGGGCGAGCATCGACTGGCCGATCGGCTGGATCAGCCCGCCGGCCGCGCCCTGCAGGATCCGGAAGGCCACCAGCGAGGGCGCCGACCAGGCCAGGCCGCAGAGCGCGGAGGCGAGTACGAAGCCGGCGACCGAGGCCATCCACATCCGCTTGGCGCCGAACCGCTCGGTGGCCCAGCCGCTCATCGGCGCCACCAGCGCGAAGGCCAGCAGGTAGCCGGTGCTGATCCACTGGATGGTGGAGAGCGGGCTGCCGAAGTCGCGGCGGATGGCCTCGATGCCGACGTTGACGACGGTGGAGTCGAGCACGGCGATGATGGTGCCGAGGACCAGCACGATGCCGATCTTGATGAGTGCGGGGTCGAGGCGGTCGTCGCGCGGCGGCGCGGCGGCCGCGCGGGGCGCGGTCGTGGTCACTGGTGCCTTCCTGCAGGGGAGTTGAAGCGGCGGCCCGTTCGGGGGGTAGCGGGCCGCCGCGGTCTGTGGCCGGTCCGGCGGGGTCGGCCGGGCCGGGCCCGAGGGGTGGCGGAGCGTCAGGGGATCAGGACGATGCGCCCGAGCTGCTGCCGGGCCTCCATCACCTCGTGGGCCTTGGCGGCCTCCTCCAGCGGCAGCCGCACGTGCACCGCCGGCTGCACCTTTCCGCTCAGCACCAGTTCGTTGACCTCGCTGATGAGGTCCTCGTAGGAGTCGGTCACCCGCTCGACCACGCCCATCGAGAAGTGCGTGACCCACTTCCCGGCCAGGTCCTCCAGGTCGATCTTGGGCAGGTCCAGGCCGCCGCCGGCCGAGCCGTAGAAGACCAGCCGGCCGAACGGCTTGAGCAGGTTGATGCTCTTCGGCGTGATGTCCGCGCCGACGCTGTCCAGCACGATGTCGACGCCCGCGCCGCCGGTGGCCTCGCGGACCTTCTCCTCCCAGCCGTCCAGGCTGTAGTCCACCACCACGTCCGCGCCCAGCTCCTTGACGAAGGCGAGCTTCTCCGGGGACTTGGCGGTGGCGATCACGGTGCCGGCGCCCAGCGCCTTGACCATCTGCACGACCAGGTGGCCGATCGAGCCGGCGGCGGCGTGCACCAGGACCGTCTCGCCCGGCTTGAGGGCGGCGGCCTTGATGACCTTCAGGCCGACGTGGCCGGGCGAGCTGAGCATGGTGGCCTGGGCGGCGTCGATCTCGGCCGGGATGCGCACCAGGTCCTTGACCCGGGCCAGGCTGTACTCGGCGAAGGCGTCCTTGAAGATGATGCTGGCGACCCGGTCGCCGACCTCGAAGCCGGTCACGCCGGGGCCCAGCGCGTCGATGGTGCCGACCGCGTCGCCGCCGGGGCAGGCGGGCAGCGGGAGCCGGTCGCCGTAGTAGAAGTTGCCCGAACGCTCCTGGATCCCGGCGAAGTTGACGCCGATCGCCTCGGCCCGGAGCCGGACCATCCCGGGGCCGGGCTCCGGCTTCTCGATCTCGTCGACCTGCAGGACCTCCGGGGTGCCGTGCTGGTGATAGCGGACGATGCGCATGCGACTCTCTTTCTCTCGCTCCCAGGCCGCGCCGATCGGCGCCGGCACCGCGGCAGTGGTGTGCGGCCAGCCTGCGGGGGACCGCTCAGGGCGCCACCGAGCCGCGGTGGAGGACCGGTGGAGCGCCTCAGGCCGTGCTGTCCGCCGTCAGACCGGCGAACAGGTCGTCCTCGGGCAGCGCCGTCTCGACCGCCGAGCTGACCAGGTGGTAGTCCTCGGTGGGCCAGGCCTGCTGCTCGATCTCCAGCGGGCAGGACCGCTCCGGACCGTTCGGGTCCACCTGGGTCTCGTGGGCGAGCAGGGCCGCCAGCCGGGTCGGGAAGTACTGCGCGCACCGGACCCGGGTGGTGATCTCCCAGCTGAGCAGCCCGGCCGCGGCCAGCTCCTCGGCGACCGCGCCGTGCGGCGACTCCAGCCCGGCGGCCGTCATCGCCTCGTACAGCGCCTGGAAGTACTCCTTGCTGAAGGCGCAGGTGTAGTAGAGCTTCAGCGGGCGCCAGGGCGGACCGGCCTGCGGGTAGCGGTCCGGGTCGCCGGCCGCCTCGAAGGCGGCCACCGAGACCTGGTGGGTCTTGATGTGGTCCGGATGCGGGTAGCCGCCGTTCTCGTCGTAGGTCACCACGACGTGCGGGCGGAACTCGCGGATCGCGCGCACCAGCGGCTCGGTGGCGCTCTCCAGCGGCTCGAGGGCGAAGCAGCCCTCGGGCAGCGGCTCGCCGCCCTGCGGCAGTCCGGAGTCCACGAAGCCGAGGAAGCGCTGGTCCACGCCGAGGATCTCGCGGGCCCGGTCCATCTCCCGGCGGCGCAGGTTGGGCAGGTCGGCCCAGACCTCGGGGCGGTCCAGGGCCGGGTTGAGCACCGAGCCGCGCTCGCCGCCGGTCATCGTGCAGACCAGCACCTCGGCGCCCTCGGCGACGTACTTCGCCATGGTCGCCGCACCCTTGCTGGACTCGTCGTCGGGGTGGGCGTGGACGCTCATCAGGCGCACGCCGGCGCGGGCGGTGGTGGTCTTCATCCGGGGTCTCCTTCGGGGCTGGGGGGAGGTCAGTTCTTGGACCGGCCGGACACTGGGGCCCGGCGCGGGTAGCAGGCGGCGGGCAGCAGGGTGAGCGCGCCGAAGGCCAGCGCCCACCGGAAGGTGTGCGCGAAGGCGGTCTGCGGGCCCGCGCCGCTCGCGGCGGCCGAGGAGAGCGCCTGCTGCAGGACGACGGCGAGCAGGGCGGTGCCGATCGAGCCGCCGATCCGGTTGAGCACGGTGCGGGCGCTGGTGGCGGCCGCGGCCTGGCTGCGGTCGACCGAGGTGTAGGTGGCGGCGACGTTCGGCGGCACCACGGCGCCGAGGCCGACCCCGCGCAGGAAGAGGGCGGCGATGAGCAGCGGCAGCGCGGGCGGGGTCGAGGAGAGCACGAAGGGGAGGGTCCCCAGCAGGGTGAGCCCGATGCCCGCCAGCACCACCGAGCGCGGACCGTGCCGGTCGGTGAGCCGACCCGCCAGCGGGGTGATCACCGCTGTGCCGAGCGCCTGCGGGGCCAGCAGCAGGCCGGCGTGGAACGCGTCCATCCCCTCCACCAGCGTGAAGTAGAGCGGCAGCAGCAGCATCGAGGAGTAGAGCGCGGCGCCGAGCAGGAAGGTGTTGGCGCCCGCCAGCGCGAAGCCGCGCCCGGCGAAGAGCCGCAGGTCGAGCAGGGGGGTGCGCTCGGTGCGCAGCGCGTGCACCGCGTAGGCCGCCAGCAGGACCACCCCGGCGGCCAGCACGGCGGCCCGCGACCCGTCGATCCCGCCCGCCCGAGGGTCCGTCAGCCCGTAGACCAGGGCGGCCAGGCCGGTCGGCAGGAGCAGCAGGCCGCGGCGGTCCGGCTTCAGCGTGCGGTCGCGCTCGCCGCTGTCCGCCGGTACCACCCGCAGGGCCAGCACCAGGGCGGCGAGTCCGATCGGGACGTTCACCAGGAAGAGCCACCGCCAGTGCGCCCAGCGGGTGATGATCCCGCCGACCACCGGCCCGAGGATCGGGGCCAGTGAGACCGGCACGGTGATCAGCCCGACCAGCCGCCCGATCCGCCGCGGACCGGCGTGCCGGGCGACCAGGGCCTGGCCGATCGGCTGCATCAGGCCGCCGCCGACGCCCTGCAGCAGGCGGAAGGCGATCAGCGTGCCGGCCGAGGGGGCCAGCCCGCTCAGGGCGGAGGCGGCGACGAAGAGCGCGACCGAGGCGAGCCAGGTCCGTCGGCCGCCGAAGCGGTCGACGAGCCAGCCGGAGAGCGGCGCGGTCAGCGCGACGGCCAGCAGGTAGCCGGTGCCCACCCACTGCACGGCGCTCAGCGAGACGTGCAAGTCCGTGGCGATCGGCCCGATGCCGACGTTCACGATCGTGGTGTCGAGCTGGGCCAGTACCGCGCCGAGGACCAGCACGCTGCCGAGCTTGACCAGGGCGGGGTCGAGGGGCTCCACGGCCTCGGCCGGGGTGGTGCGGGCGGTGGCGGTCTGCAGCTTCAAGTGGTCTCCGAGGGCTGGGCGAGCGGGCAGTGATGAGATTAGGTCGGGCACACTTTTATGTCAAGCATAAAAGTTGGTCCGACCTAAAAGGTGCTAGGATGAGCCCGACCAAGGGAGCCGTGATGAGCCTCAGAGAGCGCAAGAAGCAGCAGACCAGGGAGCGTCTGGCGCATGCCGCCACACTGCTCTTCATCGAGCGCGGCTTCGAGGACGTGACCATCGCGGAGGTCGCCGAGGCGGCAGGCGTCTCCAAGATGACGGTCACCAACTACTTCCCGCTCAAGGAGGACCTGGTCTTCGACTTCGGCGAGGAGATGGTCGACAGCCTGGCCCGGGTGGTGCGCGAACGCCGGCCCGGCGAGTCGGCGCTGGCCGCGCTGCACCGCGCCTACCTCGAGGCGCTCGAGGCCGGCCTCCCGTTCAGCGGTCACAGCTCTCCCGGTTTCGCCCGACTGGTGCACGGCAGCCCCCGCCTGCGCGCGCGCGAACGCGTCATCGAGGAGCAGGGCGAGGCGGCCCTGGCGCTCGCCCTCGCCGAGCAGACCGGCGCCGCCGCCGACGATCTCCTGCCGCACTTGAGCGCCGCTCAACTCGCGGCCGTCCACCGCGTGCTGCACGCCCGGGTCCGCTCGCTGATCCGGGCCGGCGCACCGCAGCACGAGGTGCGGGACCGGGCCGCCGCCGAGGCGGACGCCGCCTTCGCCCGGCTGGCGCCGGCGCTCGGCGACTACTGCGCCTGACGGTCCCCCACCCCTCCAGCGGCAGTCCACCGCCCATTGCCACCGTGCGCACCGAGACAGCATTCAAGGGCGCGCGGCGGGTGCCGGGCGGCCCGGACGGTACAACGGAAGGAGGAGGGTGTTGACCGCCAACAACCTGACCGGATTCGACATCACCCACGACCTGATCCGGCGGGTGATCCCGGAACTCGGCCGGCGGCTGCGCAACGGCGCGGCGGCCGGGAGCCTCGACGCGGCCGCGGTGCGGCGACTGACCAGCTGGTGGGAGATGTTCACCAGGATCCTCGACGGCCACCACACCAGCGAGGACACCCACGTCTGGCCGACCGTCCTGGCGGCCGAGCCCGGCCTGGACGCCGTCGCCGCAGTGCTGGAGGAGCAGCACACCGCGCTCGACGAGCACCTGGCCGGCATCGCCGAGGGCCTGGCACAGCTCCAGGACGGCGGCGACGAGCCGGAGTTGACGCTGACCGGCCTGCTGGCCAGGATCGCCGACTTCGACGCGATGATGTACGACCACCTCGCCCTCGAGGAGCGGGCGATGGTGCCCGTGCTGCGCGACAAGGTGACCGCCGAGGCCTACGGGCAGATGCTCGCCGGCCTGGCCGGCGGCCACGACCCGGCCGACTTCGCGCCGACCATGCCGCTGCTGCTGGAGCAGGCCGCCCCGCAGGCCCGGGAGTTCATGCTCGGCAACATGCCGGCCGCCCTGCGCTCCCGCTACGACCTCGAATGGGAGCCCCAGTACCGGGCGTTGGTGGCCTCGCTGCCGCCCGCGACCGGGACGGCCGGGACGGCGAGCACGATCGAAGCGGTGGTGACGGCATGAAGATCCTGATCATCGGCGGCACGGTCTTCCTCGGCCAGGCCTTCGCGACCGAGGCGCTGGCCCGCGGCTGGGAGGTCACCACCTTCAACCGCGGGCGCTCCGCGGCCGACCTGCCCGGCGTGAGCGTGATCCGCGGCGACCGGGAGAGCGAGGCCGACCTGGCCCGGCTCGCCGAGGCCGGGCCCTGGGACGCGGTGGTGGACGTCTGCGGCTACGCCCCCACGGTGGTGGGTGCCTCGGCCCGCGCGCTGAGCGGCCGGGCGGGCAGCTACCTGTACGTCTCCACGATCAACGCCGTCCAGGGCTGGCCGGCGCTGCCCGTCGACGAGTCGGCTCCCCTGCTGCCGGGCGCCGCGGACGCCGGCCCGGGGGACGGGGACTACGGCAGCCTCAAGGCCGGCTCCGAACGCGCGGTCGAGCAGCACTTCCAGGGCGATGTCCTGGTGCTGCGCCCGGGTGTGGTGGTCGGCCCGGGGGAGCGCCTGCAGCGCGTCCCGTGGTGGCTGCGCCGCGCCGAGCGCGGCGGCCCGATGCTCGTCGGCGGCGCCGCCGGGCGCACCATGCAGCTCATCGACGTTCGAGACCTGGCGATCTTCGGCCTGGACCGGCTCGCGGCGGGCGACCGCGGCGCCTACCTCACCGGCGGCGAGCCGGCCAACACCGACTGGGGCGCCTTCCTGGCGCAGTGTGCGGAGTTGACCGGAGGGACGGCCGAGCCGGTCTTCGTGACGGACGAGTTCCTGCTGCAGAACGGGGTGCAGCCGCTGCTGGGCCTGCCGCTCTGGGTGCCGCAGGTGCCGCCGCTGGCGGCGGTGTGGGACTTCTCCGCCACCAAGGCGCTGGCGGCGGGCCTGCGCTGCCGCCCGGTGGCGCAGACCGTGCGGGACACCTGGGACTGGCTGAACCGCCCGGGCAGCGAGCAGGAGGCCTTCGGCCAGTACCGCGACTTCCCGGACCGCGGGCTGAGTGCGGAGCGGGAGCGCGAGCTGCTGGAGGCATGGGCGGCCCGGTAGCAGCGGGGCCGACGGGGCCGGCGGCGGGACCTGGAGACCGGGTCCCGCCGCCGGCCTTGTCGTCTCGCGGTCGTCTCCCGGTCGTCTCCCGGTCGCCCCGGGACGCCCACCCGCAGCAGTACGCCCCCGTCGGCGCGGCCGGCGGGGGCGTACTGACGGCTGATCAGACAGCGAGGACCCGGCTGAGCGCGGTGCCGAGCCGCCCGGCCGCGTCCGCACCCCAGGTGACGGCGCGCCAGGCGATCACGCCGTCCGGGCGGACCAGCACCGCGCCGGCCGGGCCGACCCCGTGCGCCTGGGGCCAGGCGTCCGCACGGCCCAGGCGCACGACGGTGACCTCGCCCGCGGGCACCGGCCCGTCCGCCGGTGCCTGCGGGCCCAGCACGAGCGTGAAACCCGGCCCGTACAGATCCAGGCTGGGTACCTGGCGATCGGCCTGACCCAGCGTCAGGAACGGCGCGCGGGTGCCGGGCCGGCCCTGCTGCGGGCCGTCGTCGTCCACCACGGCGGCCGACTCGTACCGGTAGCCCAACCCCATCGCCAGCCGCTTCACCCGCTCGGCCACGTCCTCACCGTCCCCGCCCGCCCGCTGCTCCTGCAGCCGGGCGGAGAGCGCGCAGGTCAGCTCGGCCACCGGGCGGCGCTCCGCCTGGTAGCTGTCGAGCAGCGCCGCCCCGGCTCGTCCGGCCAGCACCGCCGCCAGCTTCCAGGCCAGGTTGTGCGCGTCCTGGATCCCGGTGTTCGCGCCCAGCCCGCCCGAGGGCGGCATCACGTGCACCGCGTCCCCGACCAGCAGGATGCGGCCCTGCCGGTAGGACTCGGCGACCCAGGAGGCGAGTTCCCACGGGTGCACCAGGCGGCTGCTGCCCGGCACCGCCGGCAGCAGCCGCAGGTCCGGCACCGGTGCGCCGACCGCCTCGCGCACGGCGGCCGCGCACCGCTCGGGGGTGAAGTCCCGCTCGACGTCCTGCTGCTGCGGGTCGTACGGGAGCATCAGCACCCAGCGGTCCGCGCGGTCCAGGCGCGCCAGCAGCGTCCCCGGGACCGGCTGTGCGAGGTAGGCCAGGCCGACCGGCCGCCCGCGCAGCGCCTCGCCCAGGTCGGCCTCGAAGGCGATGTTGACCACCTGCGAGAGCCGCCGGCCGTGCGTGCCGATGCCCAACGCCCGGCGGGTCGGCGACTGGTGGCCGTCGGCGGCGATCAGGTAGCGCGCCCGGACGGTGTACCGCCGCCCGGTGCCGCGCTCCAGCACCTGCGCGGTGATCCCCTCGGTGTCCTGGCGCACCGCCGTGACCTCGGTGTGGAACCGCAGGTCGGCGCCCAGCTGCTCGGCCCGGGCGCGCACCAGCGGCTCGACCGTGCTCTGTTCGACCAGGGCCGGCGGGCAGGGGCTGACCCCCGCCACCGACTCGCCGGGCGGGCGGGTGCTGCGGTACTCCTCGGGGCCGGCCAGGGTCTGCGCCCGGACCACGTCGGTGGCCGCCAGGAAGACCGAGGGCGGCGCCGTACGCACCGGCTCCTCCAGGCCGTGGGCGCGGAAGAGCTCCATGGTGCGCGGGCTGAGCACCCGGGCCTTGGCCAGGAACGAGGTCCCCGGGTGGCGCTCCAGGACCAGCACCGGCACGCCCTGGGTGCGCAGGAACACCGCGGCCGACAGCCCGACGATGCCGCCGCCCGCGATGAGCACCGGGACGTTCTCCTCGGTCATGAACTCCCTTTCGCCGTCGGGTTCCGGGGACCTGCGCCCCGGGCGGGGGCGAGTCTGAGCCGTCCCCGTCGGACGCCGCTCGAGCGCCGCCGGACCGCCGGCACCGCACCCGCACTCGCACCCTCCATCGCCTCCGCACCCTGCACCGCCGCCGCACCGTGCCCGGACTCCGCCGTCGCTCAGGGCGCCGCTGGCAGGGTCCCGTCCCCGGACGAGGGCCCGCCGGGGCCCCGACGAGAGGAGGAGCGGACGCATGAGCACGACGACGCTGCTGGTGCTCGGCCTGCTGCTGGAGCGGCCGATGACCCCGAGCGAGCTGGCCACGACGCTCGCCGAGCGGGCCGCCGAGAGCCCGCTCGGCGGTGCGCTGCCGGCGCCGGGCGAGCCGGAACTCGCCGCGGTCGCCGCCGAACTGCGCAGCACCGGCCTGACGGACGGTCAGGGTGCACTCACCGACCGGGGCCGCGCCGAGTTCGAGCACCGGGTCGGCGAGCTGCTGGCCACCCCCGCCGAGGAGCAGCCGGCCTTCTTCACCGCGGTCGGCTACCTCGGCGCCCTCGACCGGTCGGACGCCCTGGCCGGTCTGCGGCTGCGCTCCGAGCGGCTGCGCGAGCGCGCCGGGCAGTTGGCGGCCGCGCGGGCGGCGGGCACCGGGATCCCGCGGCTCTTCCTGATCGAGACCGAGTACGCGCACCGGATGTGCCTGGCCGAGCTGGCCTGGGTGCAGGAGGTCCTCGGCGAGATCGGGGCGGGCACGCTGGCCTGGCCCCGGATCGAGGTCACCGAGCGGGGCTGGGAGTGGGGGCAGGAGCCGTCCTGACGGCGGGGTCGGGCAGCGGGCTCAGGGAGCGGGCTCAGGCGGCGGGCTCAGGCGGCGGGGTCGGGCGGCGGGGTCAGGCCCGGCTCGAGTCGGCTTCAGGCGCGGCTGCCTAGCGTCGCGGCCATGACTGATCTCTCCTCCCTCAAGGGCAAGACCGCCCTCGTCACCGGCTCCAGCCGCGGCATCGGTGCCGCGATCGCCGCCGAGCTCGGCCGGCGCGGCGCCGCCGTCGCCGTCAACTACCTCAGCTCCGAGGCCGAGGCACAGCAGGTCGTCGCCTCGATCGAGGAGCAGGGCGGCCGGGCCGTCACCGCCCGGGCCGACATCTCCGACAGCGCGAGCACCGCCGCGATGATCGAGCAGGTCGAGCGCGAGCTGGGCCCGATCGACATCCTGGTGCTCAACTCCAGCGGCTTCCGCGACGTGCTGCGCGGCCCCGCGCTCAAGCTGAGCGTGGACGCCCTGGTCGACAAGATGGCCACCCAGGCCAAGGCCACCCTCGGCCCGGCCTGGGCGGTGCTGCCCGGCATGGTCGAGCGCGGCGGCGGCACCGTGATCCTGATCTCGGACGGCTTCTCCCGCCAGGCCGCCGCCGGGGCGATCGGCCACGGCGTGGCCAAGGCGCCGATGGAGGCCGCCATGAAGCACCTGGCGATCGAGCTCGGCCCCAGCAACGTCCGGATCAACACGGTCATCCCGGGTCCGACCCGCAGCGAGAACCTGATGAAGAAGTGGCACGCCAAGGACGAGTTCGGGCGCACCCTGGCCGACGTGGTCGACCAGATCCCGCTGCGCCGGGTCGGCGAGCCGGAGGAGGTCGCGCGGGCCGTGGGCGTCCTGGCCGGCGACGAACTCGCCTATGTCACCGGTGCCTTCCTGCCGGTCAGCGGCGGCCAGCTGATCCTCTGACCTTCCGTCACCCCGTGTACCGCGCGCCGTGCCCCACCCAGTCGTGGGGCACGGCGCGATGCCGTTTTCGACCCACCGTCAACCAGAGAGGTACCCGAATGATGAAGACCGCGCCCCCGGGCCCCGGGTGGACCACCGCCGTGGTGGCCTGTGCGGCCCAGTTCATGATCGTCCTGGACACCACGATCGTGAACGTCGGCCTCCCGTCGATGCGCGAGGACCTGGGCCTGAGCGCCGCCGGCCAGCAGTGGGTGATCAACGCCTATCTGCTCACCTTCGCCGGCTTCCTGATGCTGGGCGGGCGATCGGCCGACCTCTTCGGCCGGCGCCGGATGTTCACCGTGGGCCTGGCCCTGTTCACCGGTGCCAGCCTGCTCGGTGGCCTGGCCACCAGCGGTTCGCTGCTGATCGCCGCCCGCGCGGCGCAGGGCCTGGGCGCGGCCCTGCTGGCCCCGGCCCCGCTGGCCCTGATCAACTCCACCTACCAGGAGGTCTCGGCGCGCACCCGTGCGATCGCCGCCTGGGGAGCCACCGCCACCGCGGCCGGCAGCGCCGGGATCCTGCTCGGTGGTGTGCTGACCGGCACGCTGGGGTGGCGCTGGGTGCTCTTCGTCAACGTGCCGATCGGGATCGTGCTGGGCGTGGTGGCGCTGCGCGCGCTGCCGGCGTTCCCCGGGACCGGGCGCGGCGGCGGGCTCGACCTGCCGGGGGCGGTGCTGGTCACGGGTGCGCTGGCCTGCGCCGAGTACGCGCTCGCCGGGCTGGAGGACCACCCGTGGGGCTCGCCGCTGACGGGTGGGGTGCTGGCGGCGGCGGTGCTGCTGCTCGCGGGGTTCGTGCTGGTGGAGGCGCGCAGCCGACGGCCGCTGATGCCGCTGGGGATCTTCCGCAGCCGGGCGCTGGTGCTGGGCAATGCCGCGGCGCTGGCGGTCGGGGCGGTGACCACCTCGGTGATGTTCTTCGTGACGCTGTACCTGCAGCGGGTGCTGGGCTACAGCCCGCTGCGGGCCGGTCTGGCGATGCTGCCGCTCACGGTGGCGATCGCGGTCGCCTCGCTGCTGGTGCGGCGGCTGGTCGAGCGGACCGGGCCGCGCACGCCGCTGGCGGTCGGCTGGCTGCTGACGGCGGCGGGCCTGCTCTGGCAGTCCCGGTTCTCGGCCCAGGGGTCGTTCCTGGTGGACGTCCTCGGGCCCGGGGTGGTGCTCGGCCTCGGGTTGGGGATGACGGTGCTGCCGATGACGGTCGCGGCCACCTCCGGCGTCGCAGCCGAGAACGCCGGTGTGGCCTCCGCGCTGATGAACACCGCCCGCCAGATGGGCGGCGGCCTCGGCCTGGCGGTGCTCAACGTGGTCGCCGGGGCGACCGGCGCCAGCGTGGCCGCCGCGGTGGCGACCGCGCACTACTCCTCGGCGCTGCTCGGGGCCGCGCTGCTGGTGACGGTCGCCGGGCTGCTGACCGGGTTCATGCCCGGCCCGGGCCGGGCGCCGCGGACGGCTCCCAAGGCGCAGCCGCGGCCGGCCGACTGACCCTCGGCCGCAACGCCGACGGCCGCCGCCGCACCCGAGGAGGGTGCGGCGGCGGCCGTCGGCGTCAGGGCAGTCAGGGCAGTCAGGGCAGGCCCTGGCTCAGCCCCGCCGGGCGCGCAGCATCCGGCTCAGCGTCAGGTTCGGGTCGCGGATCACCGCGTCGCCGAGCACCGCGTCGATCCGGGCCAGCAGCTCCGGCTCCAGGACCGTGCCGACCGCCGCCAGGTTGCGGGTGATCTGGTCGGGCGCCGAGGCGCCGATGACCGCCGAGGCGACCTGCCGGTTCTGCAGGGTCCAGGCCAGCGCCAGCTGGGGGAGCGGCAGGCCGCCTTCCCGGGCCAGCGGTTCCAGGGCCTGAACGCGCTCGAGGACCTCGTCCTCCAGGAAGCGCCAGCGGCGGATGGAGACGTCACCGCCCTTGGCCGCGACCGCCCGGGAGCCGGCCGGCAGCTCCTGGCCCGGGCGGTACTTGCCGGTCAGCACGCCGCCGGCCAGCGGGGACCAGACCATCTGGCCGATGCCGAGTTCGGCGCAGGCGGGCAGCACCTCGGCCTCGATCACCCGCCACAGCAGGTTGTACTGGGGCTGGTTGGAGACCAGCGGCAGGCCGAGCTCGGCGGCCGCCCGGCCGGCCGCGTGCAGCTCGTCCGCCGCCCACTCGGAGACCCCCAGGTAGCGGATCTTGCCCGCCGCGAAGGCCGCGGCGAACGCCTCGAGGCTCTCCTCCAGCGGGGTCGCGTCGTCGAACAGGTGGGCCTGGTAGACGTCGATGTAGTCGGTGCCCAGCCGGCGCAGTGACTGCTCCAGCCCGTGGTTGATCCGAGCCCGGGTCAGCCCGCCGGGGCCGTTGGAGTCTCCGCCCGCGCCGCGCCCGACCTTGGTGCACAGGACCACCTGGTCCCGGGGCACCCCGCCCAGGGCGGCGCCGAGCAGTTCCTCGCCGCGGCCCTCGGCGTAGACGTCGGCCGTGTCGAAGGTGGTGATGCCGGCGTCGAAGGCGGCGCGCATGCAGGCGACGGCGGCCTCGTCGCCGAGCTGGTTGCCCGCGGTGAGCGAGTTGCCGAAGGCGACCCGGCTCACCACCGGGCCCTTCTCACCGAGCTGCCGGAACTCCATGCTCGGCCTCCTTCCGTGTCGTGCCGAGCACCCCGAGCGCGGTCAGTGCGGCCCGCACGCCGCCGCCCGGCTCGTTCGGGCCGGTCGGGCTGCTCGGGCCGCCGGCCGCGACGTACCCGTCGGGGCGGATCAGCAGCCAGCCGCCCGCGAGCAGTCCCAGGTCGGCGGCCAGCTTGCCGTCGGGGTCGGGGAGCTGGTCCGGGCCGGTGCTCCGGGCGCCCAGGGTCCGCACCCGCACGGTGCCCCGGTAGGCCTCGGCGATCTCGCGCAGCTCCGGCAGTTCGGCGGACCGCTCGGTGGTGAGCAACGTCCAACCGCTCTGGCCGAGTTCGGTGAGCAGCTCCTGCCAGCCGGCCGACCCGGCCAGCCGCTGCGCGGTCACCCGCGAGGCCCGCGCGCCACCCTGATCGAGGGCCAACGGCCCGTCCGCGTAGGAGAGGTCCAGCGCCGACATGCCGCCCATGATCTTCCGCTCGATCCGCGACTTCAGCGGCGGCACCGAGCGCATGAAGGTGAAGACGGTGCGCAGGGCGGTCGCAGCCGTGCGGCTGCGCAGCTGCACCAGCATGGTCGCCATCTTCGTCGACTTCAGCAGGTTGGCGCCGACCGGCACCCGCTCGGCGCTGTAGCTGTCGAGCAGGCCCTCCTCGGCCTGCCCGTGCAGCACCGCGGCCAGCTTCCAGGCCAGGTTGAAGGCGTCCTGCACACCGGTGTTCATGCCCTGCCCGGAGGCGGGACTGTGCACGTGCGCCGCGTCGCCGGCCAGGAAGCAGCGGCCGACCCGCATCTGGGGCAGCATCCGCTGCTGGATGGTGAAGACCGAGACCCAGCTGGGCGTCTCCACCCGCACCGGCCGGCCGATGCCGGCCTCGATCTTGCGGGCGAAGCGGCGGGCCACGGCGTGGTCGTCCCCGCCGTAGGAGACCTCGGCGGTGTCCAGCAGGCGCCACTTGTCCTGGTCGGGGAAGGGCACCATCATCACGGTGCCGCTGGGCGTGCGCATCCAGTGGATGCTGTCGCGCGGCAGGTCGCAGTGGACCACGGCGTCGGCGATCAGCCAGGTCTCGCTGCTCTCGCCGACCAGCTTGAGGCCGAGCTGCTTGCGGACCGTGCTGTGCCCGCCGTCCGCGCCGACCAGGTAGGCGGCCTCGACCGTCTCGCCCCGCCCGTCGGCGTGCTCCAGGTGGACCCGGACCGAGCCCTCGCGCTGCTCGAAGCCGGTCAGCCGCACGCCCCACTCGATCGCCACACCGCGGCGGGCGACGGCGCCCCGCAGCACCTCCTCGGTGATCACCTGATCCACCATCAGGGTGAACGGGAAGCGGGTGGGCAGGTGGCTGTAGTCGGTGTCGAAGCGGATCAGGCGGCGGCCGTTCTGGTGCAGCGTGAAGTGCTCCACCCGCTGGCCGCGCGGCAGCAGCTCGTCCACCACGCCCATCTGCGCGTAGGTCTCCAGGGTGCGGGCGTGGGTGGCCAGCGCCCGGCTGGTGACCGCCGGTCCGTCGGCCGCGTCCACCAGCCGCACCCGCACGCCGTGCCGGGCGAGCTCGTGCGCGGCGGTCAGGCCGACCGGCCCGGCGCCCACCACCAGCACCAGTTGATCGGTGGTCATCGGGTCTCTTCCTCCACGTGATCGGCGAGCGGCTTCCACCAGCCCGGGTTGTCCTGGTACCAGCTGACGGTCTGCGCCAGCCCCTGCTCGAAGGGGACCAGCGGGCGGTAGCCCAGCTCCTCGCGGATCTTGCCGCCGTCGAGCGAGTAGCGCAGGTCGTGCCCCTTGCGGTCGGCGACCCGCTGCACCAGTCGGCGGTCGGCGCCGCACAGCTCCAGCAGACGGTCGGTCAGCTGGGCGTTGCTCAGGGCCGCGCCGCCGTCCACGTTGTAGACCTCACCGGCCCGGCCGCCGGTGAGCACCAGCTGGACGGCCCGGCAGTGGTCGTCGACGTGCAGCCACTCGCGCTCGTTGGCGCCGTCGCCGTAGAGCGGCACCGGCAGGCCCCGCAGCAGGTTGGTGACGAACCGCGGGATGACCTTCTCGGGGTACTGGTACGGGCCGTAGTTGTTGGAGCACCGGGTGATCGACAGGTCGAGCCCGTGGGTGCGCCAGTAGGCGCGGGCGATCAGGTCGGAGCCGGCCTTGGAGGCCGCGTACGGGGAGTTGGGCGCGAGCGGCCACTCCTCGGTCCAGGAGCCGCGCTCGATGGAGCCGTAGACCTCGTCGGTCGAGACGTGCACCACCCGCTGGACGCCGGTGCGCAGGCAGGCGTCCAGCAGGTTCTGGGTGCCCTGCACGTTGGTGCGCACGAACTCGGCGGAGGACTCCAGCGAGCGGTCCACGTGCGACTCGGCGGCGAAGTGCACCACCGCGTCGTGGCCGGGCAGCAGGTCCAGTAGGAGCGGCAGGTCGCAGATGTCGCCGCGCACGAAGCTCAGCCGCGGGTGGGCGGCGGGCAGGTTGGCGCGGTTGCCCGCGTAGGTGAGCGCGTCCAGCACGGTGACCTGGGCGTCCTGGTAGCCCGGATAGCCGCCGTCGAGCATGGTGCGCACGTAGTGCGAGCCGATGAAGCCCGCGCCGCCGGTGACCAGGATCCTCATGCCGCCACCTCCACCTGGGTGTGGTCGCCGACCACCAGGCGGTGGTGGTCGTTGCCGCGGTCCGCCGAGGTGACCGCCGCCGAACGGCCGATCAGCGAGCCCCGCAGCCGCGGCACCCCGCTGACCGAGGCGCCGTCCAGCACGATCGAGTCGTCGACGTGGGTGCCGATCAGGGAGCAGTCGCGCCCGACCGAGGTGTACGGGCCGACCCGGCTGTCCTGCACCAGGCTGCCGGCGCCCACCACGACGGGCCCCTGGATCCGGGAGCGGACCACCCGGGCGCCCGGCTCGAGCAGCACCGTGCCGATCAGCAGGCTCTCCTCGTCCACCTGTCCGGCCGCTGCCTGCGGCGCGGGGTCGAGCCGGCCGAGCAGCTCGCGGTTGCAGTCGAGCACGTCCTCGACCCGGCCGGTGTCCTTCCAGTAGCCCCGGTACTCCTGGGCCACTACCGCCGAGCCGCGGCTGACCAGCCACTGGATGGCGTCGGTGATCTCCAGCTCGCCGCGCGCGCTGGGCTCGATCCGCTCGACGGCCTGGTGGATCGCGGGGGTGAAGAAGTACACCCCGGTCATCGCGAGGTCGCTGCGCGGCTGCTCCGGCTTCTCGACCAGTCCGGTCACCGTGCCGTCAGCGGTCACCTCGGCGACCCCGAAGGCGCGCGGGTCGGCGACCTTGCGGACCACCACCAGGGCGTCCGGGCGGCGGGCCGCGAACTCCTCGGCCGCCTCGGCGAAGCCCTGCGGGAGCATGGTGTCGCCCAGGTGCATGACGAAGTCGTCCTCGCCCAGGTACTCGCGGGCCAGCCGTACCGCGTGGGCCAGGCCCTGCGGGTGGAGCTGGCAGATGTAGGTCAGCCGCATGCCCAGCCGGGAGCCGTCGCCGAGCGCCGCGATGATCTCGCTACCGCGGTTGCCGACCACGACGGCGGCCTCCTCGATGCCGAGCGCGCGGATGTTCGCCAGGACGTACTCCAGCACCGGCCGGTTGGCGATCGGCATGAGCTGCTTGGGCATGGAGTAGCTGAACGGCCGCAGGCGGGTACCCGTACCGCCCGCGAGCACCAGGGCCTTCATCGGTTCCTCCTGTCGGTGAAGCACTCCTGCGCGATCCTGATCGCGCGGTTGCCGTAGGCGATGCGGTCGAGCACCCTGCGGTACAGCGGGGTGTGCCGCAGCAGTTGGGCGAGCTTGGGGCGGACCCGGGTGGCGAAGGCGCCGTGCGAGAGCATGGCGGTGCTCTGGATCTGCTGGAGCCGGCTGACCTTGGCGATGTCGCGGCTGCGCCGGCGCTCGAAGGCGGACAGGTAGCTCGCGGACGCGTCGCCGGACCGCAGCGAGGCGACCAGCAGCGGATGCAGGACCACGGCGTCCTGGATCGCCAGGTTGATGCCCTGCGCACCGATCGGGCTGTGCGTGTGGGCGGCGTCGCCGATCAGCACCAGGCCCTCGTCGGCCCAGCGCTCGGCCCGGCCGGAGAAGACGTCCAGCAGGGTCAGGTCCCGCAGCGAACCGATCTGGTCGCGGATCAGATCGGCGTACGGCGGCACCGCGCGGGCCAGCTGCTCCTTGACCTTCTCCAGTCCCTGGGCGGCGACCTGCGCGTAGCCCTTGTGCGGCAGCGTCCAGCCGATCTGGATCTTGTCGGGCCAGGAGTCGTAGACCAGCACCGGGCTGCCCTCGGCCCGGAAGACCCGCACGTCGCGGACCTTGTCGCGGCCGTTCTCGCGGGCCTCGCCGTGGGCCGGCTCGTGGGCCGACTCGAGGGCCGACTCGCGGGCCGTGAGCTTGAACCAGAGCACGTCCAGGTCGAAGGCCTCGGTGCGGCCGGCCTCGATGCCCGCCAGCCGGCGGACCTTGGAGAACCGGCCGTCGGCGGCGACCACGCAGTGCGCCAGCACCCGGCAGGGTCCTGACGGTCCGTCGGCGAGAACACCGGTGACCTTGGCACCCTCGCGCACCAGCTCGCCCACCCGGCGCCCGTCCAGGTACCGGAAGCCCTCGAACTTCTCGCAGTGCAGCAGCAGTTCGTCCAGGACATGGGCCTGCGGAATGCTCAGCAGGTGGTCGTACGGGGCGGGCAGCGCCCGGTAGTCGATGTCGAGTAGCACCCTCTCCTGTTCCACCAACCGGAATCTGGTGTGCTCATGGGCCCCGCGCGCCCGGGCCCCGCCCAGCACGCCGAGCTGGTCCAGCAGCGCCATCGCACCGGGCTGCAGGATCTCCCCGCGGAACTCCCGCTGGTGGGCCCGGGCCCGCTCGACCACCGCCACCTTGACCCCGGACTTCAGCAGCAGCAGGGCCAGCACCAGACCGGCCGGCCCGGCGCCGACGATGCAGATGTCCGTCTTGATCTCTTCCGTCTCCACGCTCTCCACGCTCACCCTCCCCTCCTGCTAGCCGCGCAGGCTCAAGCCGCCGTCGGCTGTGATCACCTGTCCGTGGATCCACCCGGCCTCGGCCGTGCAGAGCAGTGCCACCGCGTCGGCCACGTCCTCGGGCGTGGTGAGGCGGCCGGCGGGCGTGCGCGCGGCGAGCACGGCGGCCACCTCGGGCTGCGGAGTGGCCGCGCCCTTGTCGATCTTCGCGGTGGAGACCGCGTTGACCGCGATCCGACGGTCCGCCAACTCCACCGCCAGGTAGCGCACCAGGCCCTCCAGGGCCGCCTTGGCCACGCCCGCGCCCACATAGCCCGGGACCACCGAACGGGCGCCGCTGCTGGAGACCGCGACGATCCGGCCGGGGCCGCCGGCCATCAGCTCGGCGACGGCCGGCGCCCCGGTCAGCAGCGGGTCCAGCGCGGCGGCCAGATCGGCGTGCACCGAGGCCGGGTCGGCGCCGAGGGCCGCGGCGGGCTGCCACCGGGCCGCGTTGTGCACGAAGATGTCGAGCCGCCCGAAGCGCCGGCCGACCTCGGCCAGCAGGCCGGCCAGCTGCTCGTGGTCGGTGACGTCGGCGCGCAGCGCCACCGCCTCGCCCGGCAAGCCGGCCAGCTGCTCGAGGGCCTGCTGCGCGTCCGCCTCGCGGCGGGCGTAGTTCAGCACCACCCGGCAGCCGGCCGCGCAGAGCCGCCGGGCGACCGCGAGGCCGACGCCCCGGGTCGCCCCGGTGACCAGGGCGACCTTTCCGGCGAGCCCGAGGTCACTGGGACCGGGGTCGGACCGACCGAGGTCAGACACCTTCGGGCACCTTGGCGAACTCGCCCCGGTTGCCGGCCACCGGGGCGGCCGACACGGTCTGCGCCTCGGCCAGCGCGAGCACCGCCGCGTACTGCGGCAACTCCCGCGCGGCGCGGGCCGAGGCCTCGTCGCGCCAGCTCGCGGCAGCGGTGTAACCGCCGGACCGGGTCAGTGCCTTGGCGAAGTCGCTGTGCCCGAAGCCGTCCAGCCGGGCGGCGGCCTGGGCGTACTCGCGGTAGGCGCCCTCGAAGGCCTCGGCGCCCTCGGTGGACTTCACCTGGTAGCGCTCGACCACCACGACCGGCTGCCCGCCGGCCGGGCCGCCGTCGATCCGCAGCACGGTCAGCGAGGGGTCCGCCTCGACGTCCACCAGCTGGTGGAACTCCTTGGCGTGGGCCTGGAAGGTCTCACTGGCCAGCACCTGCTTGAAGTGGTCCGGCGAGGTCCACCAGCCGAAGTTGAGGTAGACCTCGGGGCGCTCGGTGGAACGGACGGCCTGGTGGGCCTGGAAGCCGGGCTGCCGGCGCATCCACTGGACGTGGTCGAGGAACTGCCGCTCGAAGCTCTCGGCTTCGGCGGGGTTCTTCAGGGTGAAGGTGTTGATCACGGTGAAGAGCGGAGCGCTCATGGTCGCCGCCTCTCGGGAAGAAGTGATGGTCTGACGGTCGGTCAATGGACGGCGGGCATCGCGAGCAGCTCCTCGCGCAGCACCCGGCGCTGGATCTTTCCGTTGCCGGAGCGCGGGATCGCCGCCACCGCCTCGGCGCGCTGCACCCGCTGGTAGTAGGGCAGTTGCTCGTTGACCTCGGCCACCACCGAGGCCAGCACCGAGGCGGGCAGCGCGGGGTCGGCGGCGGGGTCGGCGGCGGTGTCGGCAGCGGGGTCGGCGAGGACCACCAGGGCGCCCGCGACCGAGCCGCTGAACTCGTGCGGCAGGTCGACCACCACCGACTCGCGCACCCGCGGGTGGCGGTTCAGCATGGTCTCCACCTCGGAGGGCGCGACCAGGAAGTTGTCGCACTTGAAGACGTCCTTGAGCCGGTCGACCAGGAAGAGCCGCCCGTCCTCGTCGATCCGCCCCACGTCGCCGGTGTCCAGCCAGCCGTCGGCCGCGAGCCCGCTGCCCGCCGGGCCGCCGAGGTAGCCCTTCATCACCTGCGGACCGCGCAGCTGCACCTCGCCCACGCCGCCGGCCGGCAGCACCGCGCGGGTGTCGACGTCGACCACCCGGCACTCGGTGCCCGCCACCGGCGTGCCGACCGAGCCGTGCACCGGGTGCTCGGGGTCGTCGCTGTGGGTCAGCGGCGAGGTCTCCGCCAGGCCGTAGCCCTGGAAGACCGGGATGCCGAAGCGCTCGGTGAGCCGGCGCGCCGCGTCCGCCGGCAGCGCCGAACCGCCGGAGGCGATCCTGCTGACGCTGTCCAGGCGCAGCTCGCCCAGGGCCGGGTCGGCCGCCAGCCGGGCGAGCCGCACCGGCAGGCTGTACAGATGGGTGGCTCGGTGCTCGTTGGCCGTCCGGACGGCGTCCACCGGTTCGGGGCCGGTGCAGAGCACCTGGGTGGCCGCGGCCCGCACCGCCGAGTTGAGGTGCATCGGATGGAAGGTGGGCAGGTGGTTCAGGGTGACCGAGCCGCTGTCCAGGCGGTGGGCCACGGCGATCTGGTCGGCGTTGACCGTCACGTTGCGGTGGGTCAGCTGGACCGCCTTGGGGCGGCCGGTGGTGCCGCTGGTGAACTGGATGCAGGCCACGTCCTCGGGGCGCTGCGCGGAGGTCGGGGCCGGGCGGCCCTGGCCGGCGGTGACCAGCTCGTCCAGGGTGCGCAGGCCCGGCTCGGTGCCCGCGCCGATCAGCACGACCTCGCGCAGCTCGGGCAGCCGGCTGCGCACCTCGGCCAGCCGCTGGTAGAGGCCGGCGTCCACGAAGGCCAGCTTGGCGCGGCTCAGCGTGAGCACGTGCAGCAGGTCCTCCTCGCGCAGCAGCGGGTTGACCACCGCGGCGACCTGGCCGGCCCGGGTGGCCGCGTAGTAGGCGGTCGCGAAGTCCGGGTGCAGCACCGAGGCCACCGCGACCGTGGCGCCCGGTTCGGGCAGCAGCTCGGCCAGCGCGGCGGCGGCCGCGCTCACCCGCTGGTCGAGCGCGGCGTAGCCGATCCGCTGCCCGCCGCCGATCAGCGCGGTCCGCTGCGGGTGCGCGGCCGCGGCCTCGGCGAGCAGGCCGTCGAGCCGGGCCGGGACGGTGAAGAGCGGGTGCTCAGCCACGGCGGGCCTCGGCGAAGTCCCGTGCGAACTTGAGGGTGGTGGTGCTGTTGGTGCTCAGCGCGTGGTGGATGTACGCGCGGGCGTCGGCGACGGTCTTGCCTTCGCCGAGGATCCGCTCGATCGCCGAGGGCTTGATGATGACGGTGTGCCGGGAGGTGACGTCCACGCCGTCGCCGGCGGCCTCGATGGTCCAGCGGCCGGTGTGCGCGGTCATCAGGGCCGGCACGGTGGTCTGCTTGTAGACGATCCGGTCGCTGCCGAAGACCACCCGGATCGACTCGGTAGTGTGGGTCGAGCCGTCCGCGGTGCGGGTGTCCATGGCCATCACCTGCACGCCCGGCACGTCCTCGGTCAGGTCCAGGCGCGCGACGTGCGGCACCCGCTCGGGCCACAGGTCGGCCCGGTTGAGGAACTCGAAGACGTCGGCGCCGTCGGCGGCCACGTGCAGGGTGTCGTCGAAGCTGAACATCAGCTGGTCCAGCTCGGTGTGCTGCTCGGCGATCCGCTTGATGCCGGCCAGCTCGGCGGCGCTGTTGGTGTCCAGCGCGGAGTTGATCCAGGCCAGGCCCTCGGGCGCGTCCTCGACCACGGTGAAGTCGTGGTGCAGGTCGAGCCGGGAGCGCCGGGCGTCGATCGCGGTGACCACCCACTCGCCGCCCATCGAGGCGACCGGCGGCTGGGAGACCTCCTGGCGGAAGCCGACCTTCAGCTGCTCGGCGTCGAACTCCCGGCGCGAGATCCAGGTCTTGACCTCGCTGTTGGCGGTGGCCCAGATCTGGATCCGCTCGCTCGCCGCGGTGCGCTCCAGGTGCTCGACGTGGACGTTGGGGGCGAAGAACTCCGGCCAACGGGTGACGTCCGAGACGATCCCGTACACCACCTCGGCCGGCGCGTCGACCTCGGTGCTGTGCAGGGTGCGGTGCCTGTCGGCTCCGGACATGGGGTACTCCTAGTCTGCTCGGGAGGGGGCTCGGGTTGGGGGGCTCAGTAGTTGCCCAGACCGCCGCAGACGTTCATCGCCTGTGCGGTGATGGAGGCCGCGGTGTCGGTGGCCAGGTAGCCGACCAGGCCCGCCACCTCTTCGGCGGTCGAGTAGCGGCCGAGCGGGATCTTCGCCTCGAACTGCTCGAGGATGTTCTCCTCGGTGGTCGAGTACGCGGCCGCGTAGCCCTGGCGCACCCGCTGGGCCATCGGCGTCTCGACGTAGCCCGGGCAGACCGCGTTGACGGTGATGCCGGTGGGGGCCAGCTCCTTGCCGAGGGCCTTGCTGAAGCCGATCACGCCGTGCTTGGAGGCCGAGTACGGCGCGGCCAGCACCACGCCCTGCTTGCCGCCGGTGGAGGCGATGTTGATGATCCGGCCCCAGCCGCGCTCGCGCAGACCGCCGGCGTTGAGCACCTCACGGGTGGTCAGGAAGACGCTGTTGAGGTTGGTGTCGATGACGTCGTACCAGAGCTCGTCGGAGAGGTCCGCGGTCACGCCGCCGCCGTTGCGGCCGGCGTTGTTGACCAGGACGTCGACCCGGCCGTACTGCGCGACGGCGGCCGCGACCAGCTCCTTGACGGACTCGGGGCGGCGGACGTCGGCCGCCAGGCCGGAGACCTCCAGGCCCTCGGCCCGCAGCTCCTTCACCGTCAGCTCGACCGCCTCGGTGGTGCGGGCGCAGATGAAGACCGCCAGTCCCTGGCCGGCCAGGTCGCGGGCCACCGCCAGGCCGATCCCGCTGGTGCCGCCGGTGACCAGCGCGACGCGCCGCTCGTCGTTCGCCATGCTGTGCGCTCCTTGTTCGGAGTTCGGACGTTGGTGGCGACGAGCCTGCCGGGCGGGACTCGGCCCGTCCTCGGCCCCGGCTGGAGCTGCGGTGGACGCCCCGCACCGCGGCGCTCCAGTGGCCGTCCAGGCGACCCCGAGCAGGCGGTCGAAGACTCGGGCTGTCCGCGGCGCGGCAGCTGTGCCGGCCACATCCATGAGGAGACGACGTGACCGTGATCGACGAGACCCCCGCCCTGACCGGTGGCGAGCTCTACCACCAGGTCCAGCAGTTCTACGCCCAGCAGATGCAGCTGCTGGACAGCGGCAACGCCGAGGAGTGGGCCGAGACCTTCACCGAGGACGGCGTCTTCGCCGCCAACGCCCACCCGGAGCCGGCCGCGGGCCGCGCCGTCATCACCGCGGCCGCCCGCACCGCCACCGACGACTACGCGGCCAAGGGCATCCAGCGCCGGCACTGGCTGGGCATGGTCTCGGTCGAGCGGCGCGGCGCCGACGAGGTCTTCGCGCAGTGCTACGCGCTGGTCATCGAGACCCCGCGCGGCGGCCAGGCCGCGGTCCGGGTCAGCACCCGCTGCGACGACCTGCTGGTCCGCGTCGAGGGCCGCTGGCAGGTCAAGCACCGTCAGGTGACCCGCGACGACCTCGCGTGATTCGTTCCGCGTACCAATGCCGTCCGCCCGGCACCTCCTCGGAGGTGCCGGGCGGACGGCATTTGGCAGCGACCGAATGTGGCAGCGACCGACCAGCAGGCCGGTCAGGCAGCGGCCGCGGTGGCCGCGGAGAGGCTCTCGTTGACGAACTCCAGCAGCAGGCGCGGGGTGTAGGCCTCGGCCACGGTGTCGTCGGAGAGCTGGATGCCGTAGTCGCGCTCGATCCGGCCGCTGGTCTGCAGCACCGCCAGCGAGTCGTAGCCCAGCTCGACGAAGGGGACGTCCAGGATGTCGCCGTTCAGGTCGACGCCCTCCTCCTCGCCCGCGCACTCGACGAGCAGCGCGATCAGGGTGGACAGGCTCATCTCGGTCATGCGAAACACCTTTTCCTCGTTAGCAGTTGCATCGGCGGTTGCGGGAGCAACCGCCCTGGCGGTTGCCCGGCCGCGGCGCGGTGCCGCGGCCGGGTCCATCTGGCGGGAGCGACCGGTCGGGTCACTGCGCCGCGGTCACCACCGCCGCGGCGTTGAAGCCGTTGTAGCCGCGGGCGAGCACCAGCGCGGCACGCAGCGGGCCCGGGCGGGCCTCGGTGACCAGGTCCAGTTCGCAGCCCTCGGCGAGCGGGCCGACGTTGACGGTCGGTGGGATCACCGCGTCCCGCAGCGAGAGCAGCGCCGCCGCCAGGTCGAGCGAGGCACCGCCCGCGGCCAGCCGGCCGGTCATCGTCTTGGGCGCCGTGACCGGCACCCCCGACCGGCCGAAGAGCGCGGTGATCGCGGCCGCCTCCGCCCGGTCGAGCTCGGGCACGCCGGCCGCGTCGGCGAACACCACGTCGATCTGATTGACCGTCAGACCGGCTTCAGAAAGCGCGAGTTCGGCCGCGCGCTGCAGGCCGGGCGGACCGCCGGTGCCCGGCGCGGGGTCGAAGGTGGCCGCGTAGCCGGCCAGCGCCCCGTAGGCGCGGGCACCGCGGGCGCGGGCCGCCTCGGCGTCCTCCAGGACCAGGATCGCCCCGCCCTCGCCGGGCACGTGGCCCGCCGCGTCGCGGTCGAAGGGCAGATAGGCGCGCTCCGGATCGGCGGCGGTGCTGATCCGCCCGCCGGCCAGGTGCGCCGCCCAGCCCCACGGGCAGATCGAGCCGTCGACCCCGCCGGTGACCATCAGGCTGCTGCCCCGGCGCAGTTGGCGCCGCGCCTGGGCCACCGCGTCCAGGCCGCCGGCCTGCTCGCTGACCAGCACGCCGCTGGGGCCGCGCAGGTTGTGCCGGATCGAGATCTGGCCGGTGTTCACCGCGCAGAACCAGGCGAAGGACTGGTAGGCGCTGACGTGCTGCCCGCCCTTGCTCCACAGCGCCTCCAGCTCGCGCTGGCCGAACTCGAAGCCGCCCGCCGAGGCGGCGGTGACCACACCGGCCGCGTACTGCGGCAGCTCGGCCAGCTCGACCTCGGCGTCGCCGATCGCCTCCTCGGCGGCGACCAGGGCGAGTTGGGTCATGTGGTCGGTCTGCGGGATGAGCCGGTTCGGGATGTGCTCCTTGGGGTCGAAGCCCGCAACCTCGCCCGCCAGGGTGGCCGGGTACCGGGCGGCGTCGAACCGGCGCACCGGTCGGATGCCGCTCTCGCCGGCCAGGGTGGCCCGCCACCAGGCCTCGGTGCCCAGGCCGTTGGGGGCCGTCACGCCGATGCCGGTGAAGACCGGGTCGGCGGCCCGGGTGCCGGTCACGGGCTGCTCCAACAGGTCGGCCGTCATGCCGCGGTCCTCCGCTCGGGTCGGGTGAGCACCATGGCGCTCTGGAAGCCGCCGAAGCCGCTGCCGACGCTGAGCACCGTGTCGACCTTCGCCTCGCGGGCGGTGATCGGGGTGTAGTCCAGGTCGCACTCCGGGTCCGGCTCGTGCAGGTTGGCGGTCGGCGGGATGACGCCGTGCTCGATGGTCAGCGCGCAGGCCGCGATCTCGAGTGCGCCGATGGCGCCGAGCGAGTGCCCGATCATCGACTTGATCGAGCTGACCGGGGTCCGGTACGCGTGCTCGCCGAGGCTGAGTTTGAAGGCCGCGGTCTCGTGGCGGTCGTTCTGCTTGGTGCCCGAGCCGTGCGCGTTGATGTAGTCGACCGCGGTGCGGTCCAGGCGGGCCTCGTCGAGGCTGAGCCGGATCGCCTCGGCCATCTCCTTGCCGTCCGCCCGCAGCCCCGTCATGTTGTAGGCGTTGCTGCGCGAGGCGAAGCCGGCGATCTCGGCGTAGATGTGCGCGCCGCGGGCGCGGGCCTGCTCCAGCTCCTCGAGCACGAAGACGGCCGAGCCCTCGCCCAGCACGAAGCCGTTGCGGGTGCGGTCGAAGGGCCGCGAGGCGTGGGCCGGGTCGTCGTTGCGCGGCGAGGTGGCCTTGATGGCGTCGAAGCAGGCCACCGAGATCGGCGAGATCGGGGCGTCGGTGGCGCCGGCGATCATCACGTCGGCGCTGCCCTCGCGGATCAGCTCCACCGCGTGGCCGACCGAGTCCAGGCCGGAGGTGCAGCCGGTGGAGACCACACCCGTCGGACCCTGCGCGCCGACCGCCCAGGCCACCTCGGCGGCGAAGGAGCTCGGCACGAAGTGGTCGAACAGGTGGCGCGGCGCGTACTCGTGGTCCACGAGCCACTTGGCGCCGCCGTCGCTGACCACCGAGTACTCGGTGTCCAGGCCCATGGTGGCGCCCACCGCGGTGCCGATGGTGACGCCGGTGCGGTACGGGTCGAGCTCGGCCAGGGCGAGACCGCTGTCGGCCACCGCCTCCTTGGCGCACACCACGGCGAACTGGGCGGCCCGGTCCATCCGCCGGATCTCCTGGGGGCTCAGCCCCGAGGCGAGGGGGTTGAAGTCGGCCTCCGCCGCGATCCGGGAACGGAACGCGGAAGCGTCGAACAGGGAGATCGCCCGAGTGGCGGTCCGCCCCGCGGTCAGCAGCGACCAGAACTGCTCGCGGCCACCGCTGCCGCCGGGGGCGACCACGCCGATCCCGGTGATGACCACACGCCGGCTCATCGCGCTCCCCCCGTCCGCAGCTGTGCCGCCCGAGATCTGTTCCGGGAGCACTCTGTGTTCACGTCCGCGTCCTTCCTTCTCGGTTCGTTGTGTGTCCGACGGTCCGCCAGGACCCTCAAACCGTGCTCGACTCCGGGCGGACCGCCGGCGGCAGTGCGTCGAGCACCTCGCGCAGCAGGGCCGGCAGGGCCCGGTCGCGTACGAAGACATGGCCGCCGGGGACGGTGCGCAGCTCGAAGCCGGCGCCCGCCCAGCGGCGCCACTGGGCGACCCCCTCGACCGGGGCGATCGCGTCGTCGAGCCCGGCCAGGGCCAGCACCGGGACGTCCGGCAGCGGGGCGGCCGCCGCGCGCAGCGCGCGGGCCAGCATGAGGTCGTCCCGGAGTACGGGCAGCACGGTGCGCCGCCACAGGCTGCTCGCGCCGCCCTCCAGGGCCTCCTGGGGCAGCATCCCGTGCGCCACCAGGCGCCGCAGCAACTCGCCGTCGGGCATGTCGACGTAGCCGAGCAGCGCGGTGTCCAGGTGCGGTGGCAGCACTGCGCCGATCACCGCCAGCCGCGCGGGCGGCAGACCGGCGGCGGTGGCCGCGCGGGCGAAGGTGTGGGCGACCAGGCCGCCCAGGCTGTGTCCGTACAGCGCGTACGGAAGGTCCGTCAACGGCCCGAGCTGCTCGACCAGTTCGGCGACCAGCCGGTCGTGGTCGGTGATCCGCGGCTCGCGCCGGCGGTTGTCGCGGCCGGGCAGCAGGACGGGCACCACCTCGGTGCCGGGGCCCAGCCGGTGCTGCCACCGGGCGAAGGCGGAGCTGCCCGCGCCCGCGTGGTGGAAGCAGAACAGCCGCTGTCGCGCTGCGCCGCTCACTCCTCGACCAGCGCCACGGCCCGGCTCCAGCCCGCCCCGGCGCCGGCGATCTTCACCGGGAAGCAGGCCACCTGGAAGCCGAACGGCGCCGGCAGCGCGTCCAGTTGGGTCAGCCGCTCGATCTGGCAGTACTCCCGCCGGCGGCCGGCGAAGTGGGCGGGCCAGAGCACCGAGCGGTCGCCGGTCTCCTGGTAGCGCTTGATCATGTCGCCGAACGGCGCGTCCAGGCTCCAGGCGTCGGTGCCGATCACCCGCACGCCGAGGTCCAGCAGGTAGTCGGTGGCCGGGCCGTCCAGCCCCGCGAAGTCGGTGAAGTAGCGGGGGGTTCCGGCGTGCCGGGAGGCACCGGTGTGCAGCAGCACGATGTCCAGTGGCTGCGGCCGGTAGCCGATGTCCGCCAGCGCCTTCTCGATCCGCTCCACGCCGATCGCGCCGGTGCCCACGTCGGTCAGGTCCAGCACCACGGCGGGCCGCAGGAACCAGTCCAGCGGCATCTGGTCGATGTGGCGCGGCGTGCCGTAGTCGCCGACCGAGCCGTAGTGCGACGGGGCGTCGACGTGGGTCCCGGTGTGGCTGGTCAGGGTCAGGGTGTCCAGCGAGAGCAGTTCGCCGCCGGGCAGTTCGGCCGGGTCGAACTCCAGGCCGAAGTGCAGCCGCATCTCCTCGGCCATGTGCCGGGCGCCTTCGGCCGGCGTCATGATCTCGTGGACGATCGGGTCCGGCTCCCAGCCGGCCGCGTCCACCGGCTGTGACAGGTCGATGATGCGCAAGATGCCCCCACACTCGTGGTGTCCAGTTCCGTCCGACTGGTCCGGCCCTTGGGCGGGAGCGGCGGAACACGTCGACCAGACTCTCGGCGCAGGCCCTCGAGGGGGGATCGAGCGCGAGCCGTGGCACCCGCCCCGGGGGACGGGCCGGGGCATCGAGCAGCATCGCGTTGACGGTTGACAGATGACAGAATCGCGATTCTGTCATCTGTCAACGCTCAGGCGGCAGCCCGGCGCTGGTAGCGGGCCGCGTCCAGACCCGGGTCCGCACCGAGGATCGCCCGGTGCAGCTGGCGGATCCGGGTGGACGGCTCCAACCCGAGCTCCTCCACCAGGCGCCCCCGCAGCCCCTGGTAGACCTCCAGCGCGCGGACCTGGCGCCCCGCCCGGTAGAGCGCCGTCATGTACTGCGCGTGCAGGCCCTCGTGCAGCGGATGACGGGCGATCAGCGTGGTGAGCTCGGTGAGCAGTTCGGCGTGCCGGCCCATCCGGAGCTCGGCGTCGATCCGCTGCTCCAGGGCGACCAGCCGGCTCTCCTCCAGGCGCACCAGCTCGATCTCCAACAGCGGGCCGATCTTCACGTCAACCAGCGCGGACCCGCGCCAGGTGGCCATCGCCTCGCGCAGCCTCGCCGAGCCCGAGACGTCGTCCCCCTGGTCCAGCGCGTCGTTGCCGGCCGCGATCAGGCGCTCGTAGCGGTAGGCGTCCACCGCCTCGGGCGGCACCTGGAGCAGGTAGCCGCCGTGCCGGGTGACCAGCACCTGCTTGGGGTCGATCGGGCTGTCCGGGCCGAGGGCGGCACCGATCAACCGCCGCAGCTGCAGGATGTAGGTCTGCAGCGTGGTCAGCGCACTGGGCGGCATCTCGGTGCCCCAGATCTCCTCCATCAGGGTCGGCACCGGCAGCACCTGATTGGCGTTCAGGGCGAGCAGCGAGAGCAACTGGCGCGGCTTGCCGGCGCTGGGGACGAAGGACACGCCGTCGATCTCCGCGCTCAGCGGGCCCAAAACTCTGATGTCCATAGGAAATCCTCCGTGCAGCCGGGGTTCCGGCCATGCGTGATCGGGTTTCCTCGAGCATGGCTCAGCAGCCGCTCCGCGCCCAGTGCGGCGCTCCTGAAGCGGGCGTGGATCCGTACCTGTCGGGGACCGTGAATTTTTCACCCGGGCCCGGTGATCGCGGCACTACTGCCTCCACCGCGGCTATAGCAGGATCGTTCTCGCCGCCACCGAGCGGTGCACCGCACACCAGTGAACGCACAAGCAGTCAAGACCTGATGGAGTTACGCATGGCCACGCACCAGACCGCCGCCACCCAGCTCGTCGACGACCTCGTGATCGAGGAGCTGGCCCAGAGCACCGGCTGGGCGGCCCCGTCGGCCGGCTTCGTCTGCTGGGCCGAGGCCTCGGTCTCCGCCGTCACCGCCGCGGACCGATTCGCTGCCTGATGAACAGTCAGTCCGTCGCACCGCTGCCTCCCGACACCGCCCCGCTGCTCGGCTTCAAGCCGTACCTGCAGGTCGAGGCCGTTCCCGGGGAGGCCGTCTACCTGGTCTCCGAGCAGCGCTTCACCGCCCTGCACGGCGGCCCGATCCACCGGCTGGCGCCGCTGCTGGACGGGACCCGCTCGCGGGAGGCCGTGCTGCGGGAGGTGGCGGACCTGATCCCGCAGCAGCAGGCCGACCGGCTGCTGGACCGGCTGGCCGCAGCGGATCTGCTGACCGAGCACCCGGGTCCGCAGCCCGCGCACCCGGTCGCCGAACTGGCCTACTGGGAGGCCGCCGGGCTCGCGGGGGCCCGGCGGTGGAACGCGCCGCCGACGCGACCGTGCGGGTCACGGCGGTCGGCGGCGCCGATCCCGAGGCGCTGCGCCACGCCGCCGAGGCGGCCGGGCTGCGGACCGTGACCGGTACCGCGGACCTGACGCTGGTGCTCTGCGAGGACTATCTCGACCCGGTCCTGGGGCTCGTGGACCAGGAGCACCGGGCGGCCGGACGCCGCTGGCTGCCGGTCAAGCCCGGCGGGACCGAGGCCTGGATCGGTCCGTTCTTCGGCGCCGCCGACGGCCCGTGCTGGTCCTGCCTGGCCGAACGGCTCTGGCGCGGGCGCCCGGCGGAGGCCCATCTGCAGCAGGAGCTGGGCCGCTCGGGCCCGCTGCGCCGCCCCTTCTGCGGGGTGCCCGCCAGTCGACTGGCCGGACTGCAGCTGGCCGTGCTGGAGGCCGCGAAGTGGCTGGCCGGCCACCGCCACGAGGGCCAGCAGGCGCTACTGGCCGTCGACAGCCTGAACCTGACCACCTGTCACCACCAGGTGCACCGGCGCCCGCAGTGCACCGCCTGCGGTGACCCGGGCCTGGTCCGCGCGCGGGTCGAGGCGCCGGTGCGGTTGGGCTCCCGGCTCAAGCAGGACAGCATCGGCGGCGGCCACCGCGCGCTCACCCCAGAGCAGTTGCTGGTCCGCTACCGCCACCTGGTCGACCCGCTGACCGGGCTGGTCAAGGAGATCCGCCGGGACCCGCGCGGCCCGGCCTTCCTCAACGCCTTCCACGCCGGGCAGAACCTGGCGGCGGGCTCCGACGGCCTGGCCTCGGTCCGGGCCGGGCTGCGCGCCACCAGCGCGGGCAAGGGCAGCACCCCGCTGCGGGCCGAGGTGAGCGCGCTGGCCGAGGCGCTGGAACGGCACTCGGGACACCTCCAGGGCGACGAGCCGATGCTGCGCGCGAGCTACCGCTCGCTGGGGGCGCGGGCCGTCCACCCGGACACCGTGCAGCTGTTCGCCCCCGAGCAGTTCGCCGACCGGCACCGCTGGAACGCCGGCCACGGCACCTTCCAGCAGGTTCCCGAACCCTTCGACGAGGACGCCGAGATCGAGTGGACCCCGGTCTGGTCGCTCACCGCGCAGCGGCACAAGCTGCTGCCCACCGCCCTGCTCTACTACGACACGGCGCGGCTCGCCGGCCGTCCGTACTGCCAGGCGACCTCCAACGGCACCGCCGCGGGGGCCAGTCTGGAGGACGCCGTCCTGCAGGGCGTCCTGGAGCTGGTGGAACGCGACGCGGTGGCCCTGTGGTGGTACAACCGCATCCGCCGCCCCGGACTGGACCTGGCCGCCTTCGAGGACCCGTGGATCGCCGAACAGCCGGCCGGGCACCGCTCGTTGAACCGCGAGCTGTGGGCCCTCGACCTCACCTCGGACCTCGGCGTCCCGACCGTGGTCGCGCTCTCGCGCCGCACCGACAAGCCGGCGGAGGACGTCATGCTCGGCTTCGGCGCCCACCTCGACCCGCGGATCGCCCTGCACCGGGCGCTCACCGAGGTCAACCAGATGCTGCCGTACGTCGTCGACGCGCGCGCCGACGGCACCGGGTACGGCACCGACGACCCCGAGGTGCTGCACTGGATGCGCACCGCCCGGACCGCGGAGCAGCCGTACCTGCTGCCGGACCCGGCCGCCGCGGCGGTGCGTCCGCAGGACCACCCGTACACGGCCCGCGCCGACCTGCGCGAGGACCTGGCGCAGGTCGAGGAGCTGGTGCGGCGGGCCGGACTGGAACTGCTGGTGCTGGACCAGACCCGACCGGACGTCGGCCTGCCGGTGGTCCGGGTGCTGGTCCCGGGACTGCGCCCGCACTGGGCGAGGTTCGCGCCGGGCCGGCTCTTCGAGGTACCCGTCCGGCTGGGCCGGCTCGCCGAGCCCACCCGCTACCAGGACCTCAACCCGGTCCCGCTCTTCCTCTGAAGCAGCCTGAAGCACCCTGTAGCACTCCGAAGCACCTCTGAAGCGCCCCCGAAGCACCGCCACCTGCCCGCGAGGCACACCCTCACCGTCCCTGACGCCACGTCATGAATCCCTGGACTACCTCCGTGCGCATCGACCGTCTTGCTCCGCCGCAGCTTGCCGATCTCTGGTCACTGTCCGACGACACCGTTGTGGACTTCGAGTCCGACCCCGGGGGTGGCATCGTGCTGGACACCCGCTGGGGAGAGCTGCGGATCGCAGCGCCCAGCGCGGGCCTGCGGGAGGCGCTGCGCCGGATGACGCTCGGCGCGATCTCGCTGCGCAACGCCGTGGCCGACCCGCAGGGCGGCGGTGGGCCGGCCGGGCTGCGGGTCACCGCGCTGCTGCGCGAGATGGCCCCGCTGCAGCACCTGCTGGTGCGCACGCTCAGCGTCGGCCCGATGCCGCTGCTGTCGGTGGTGCCGCTCTCCCGGGAGGCCAGGTTCGCCTCGCTGCCGCTGACCTCCGGGCGGACCTGCCGGCTCTCCCGGTTCGCGGTGCTGCGCTACGTGGCGGGCGGAATGCGGGTGGAGTCGCCGCTCTCGCACCACGTGGTGGAGCTGCACCGTCCGGAGGCGGTCGGTGTGATCGGCCGCCTGGAGGGAGTGGCCGGGCCGCTCGGGCCCCGCGACGGCGATCTCGAACTCTCCTCGGAGGCGGTGGACGCGGCCCGGGCCTACCTGGTGGCGGCGGGCATGGTGGTGGTGGCCGAGCGGTCGGCGGGGGCGGCCGACGGGGCGCAGTCGCCGTGCTTCGCCGAGGACCACGACCCGGCGCTCCTCGGCTGGTCCCCGGACGACCTGCTGGTGCACGCGCGCAGCCGACTCAGCCGGCGCGGCAACCCGCGCGGCGCGACCTTCGCGCACGTCGGCCAGGTCGCCGCGCCGCCGGTGGTCAAACCGGCCGTCGGCACCGACCGGATCGCGCTGGCCCGCCCCGACCTGGACGAGCTGCTGACCACCGACCAGCCGTTCACCGCGGTCCTGGAGAACAGCCGGGCGCGCAGCGGGTACCCGGACGCCGAGATCAGCCGCGAGCAGCTCGGCGCCCTGCTGTACCGGGCCGCCCGAGTCCGCGAGCTGTTGCCGGCCGGCCGTTTCGAGCCCACCGACTACCCCTCCAGCGCCCGCCCGTACCCGAGCATCGGCTCCACCTACGCGCTGGAGCTGTACGTGGTGGCCGGCGAGGGGGCCTGCCTGGCTCCGGGCGCCTACCACTACGACCCGCTCGGCCACTTCCTGGAGCGGGTCGAGAGTGCCCCCGAGGCCCTGGCCGAGCTGAGCTCCGGCGCCCGGGCGCCGGAGCGGCTCGGTGGTCCGCCGCCGCTGCTGATCACCATCACGGCGCGCTTCCTGCGGGCCTCCTACAAGTTCAGCGGCATCGCCTACAGCAGCCTGCTCAAGGACGTCGGCGCGCTCCAGCAGAGCATCGGCCTGGTGGCCACCGCCATGGGTCTGGGCACCCACACCCTGGCGATCGGCGAGGCGCAGACCTCCCGACAGGCCTTCGGCCTGGACTGGCGGGTGGAGTCGAGCGTCGGCGAGATGGTGGTGGGTACGCTGCCCGCGCACCCTCGCGCGGTCTAGACCAAGGTGTTCCTTTTCTCACTCTAGTGATCTTGAAGCCCGGAACGGAAGCTCGCTAGTGTGCTGTGCGGCTATGACTTTCACGGCCGCAACAGGGGAAGTCCGAACGTAACGGGGGATCGTTGCACGTTATGGATTCTGAATGCGCAAGGGATTCTGAATACCCATCGACATACCCATCGACAGCGGGCAGGGAGGAGGACCCCCGGCAGTTGGCGCCCACGATGGCGATGGCCATCACGACGGCGGTGCTCTTCGCGTTCGGCTTCGTGGCCGTCACCTATGTGCTGGCGGCCAGGCCGTCGACGGTGCGGCTGGTGGAGGCGCTGCTGCTGCTCGTGGTGGTGATGGCGATTCAGCTGGTCATCGCCTTCCCGCGGCTGGTCCGGCGGCTGACCCCCTACCGGGGCGGGGTGCTGGCGCTGCAGGGGCTGCTGACCTACGGGCCCTTCCTGGTCTTCCAGCAGGCCTGGATGCCGCTGCCGGGTCTGCTGGCCGGCTCGGTGCTGCTGGTCCTGCGCGAGAACTGGCGGGCCTGGACGGGCTTCGCGGCCGTGGTGCTGAGCACCGACGTGCTGCAGTTCTGGGTCGGGCTGGGCTGGCGCGACGTCGCCTACACCACCGTCTCGACCGTGCTGACCGGCCTGGTGGTCTTCGGGCTCTCCCGGCTCTCCGACCTGGTCAGCGAGGTGCACCGGTCGCGGGCCGAGCTGGCCCATCTGGCGGTGGCCCAGGAGCGCCTGCGCTTCGCCCGCGACCTGCACGATCTGCTCGGCTACAGCCTCTCCACCATCACGCTCAAGTGCGAGCTGGCCTACCGACTGGCGCCGGTGGACGCGGGCCGGGCCCAGCAGGAGCTGACCGAGATCCTGCAGAACTCCCGGCAGGCGCTGGCCGACGTGCGCGCGGTGGCCAGCGGCTACCGGGACATGTGTCTGGCCACCGAGGTCGAGGACGCCAAGGCGATGCTGGCCACCCTGGGGATCAGCGCCCAGGGCCAGGTGCGGTGCGGCACGCTGCCCCGGGCGGTGGACACCGTGCTGGCGACGGTGCTGCGCGAGGGCCTGACCAACATGCTGCGGCACAGCGCGGTCAAGCAGTGCACGCTCTCCGGCGAGCGCCGGGGGGAGACCGTGCGGTTCTCGCTGGCCAACGACGGGGTCGATCGCAACCTGGCGCTGCCGATGGCGGGCGAGCCGCGTGCGGACTGCGGTGGCAGCGGCATTCGGAACCTGGCGCTGCGGGTCGAGCGGCTGGGCGGCCGGCTGGAGGCCGGGGTGCGGCCCGACGGCTGGTTCGAGCTGGAGGCGGTGCTCGCGCTGCCGCTCCCGTCGGCCGGTCACGGCACCGATGACGGGGCCGGCTGCGCGCTGCTCTCCGAGCAGTTGGAGACCGCGAGCGGCTGAGGGCCGGTCCGGTCGGACCGGCCCTCAGCCGCGCAGGGCCGGCTGGTCAGAGCCAGCCGGCCTCGCGGGCGATCCGGATGGCGTCCACCCGGTTCCGTGCGTTGAGCTTGCTCACCACGGTGGTCAGGTAGTTCCGCACCGTGCCGGGGGACAGGTAGAGCCGTGCCGCGATCTGCGCGGCCTCCTCGCCCTGGGCGGCGAGCCGCAGCACCTCGATCTCGCGCGAGGTGAGGACCGGCGGCTCGGTCTCCAGCGCCGCCAGCGCCAGCGAGACGTCGATCGCCCGCTGGCCGTCCACGATCGCCCGGATCCCGGAGATCAGCGTGTCCGGCTCGGCGTCCTTGAGCAGGAAGCCGGAGACGTGCGCGGCCATCGCGCGGCGCAGGTTCCCCGGCTGCCCCAGGCTGGTGAGGATCATGGTCCGGCACTCGGGCACCGCGGTGTGCAGTGCGCCGGCCGCGGTGATCCCGTCCATCCCGGGCAGGTCGATGTCCAGGACCGCGACGTCCGGGCGGCACTCCTCGGCCCGGGAGACGATCTCGGCTCCGCTGGAAAGTTCGGCCACGACCTCGATGTCCGGCTCGAGCTCGAGAAGAGCCACCAAGGCCTTTCTCAGCATGTACATGTCTTCGGCAATGAGCACCCTGATCATGCTTCCCCCGTTCGCATGGACACTTTTCCGCCGTTCGGCCGATTATGCCTCACGCCTTTCGGAGAAATGATCAAGGGTCCGAGGTCACCTGAGCCGCTCCGGCCTGCCGCTCACCGCGTTGCAGCAGCTCCACCACCTGCCCCAGGAAGCCCTCGTCGAGCATCGTGGCGACCGCCGTGTCCTGCACCCCGCCGTGCCCGGCGTCCTGGCAGGCGACGCTGACCAGGTACCGCCCGGCCTGGGCGGGGCCCAGCTCGAAGGTCCCGAAGGTCCACTCGCCGTGCGAGGCCGGCGAGCCGTCCGGGGTGCACAGCTCCCGTCCGGACAGGTCGAAGCCGAACTGGGTGAAGCCCATCCGCATGCCCTGGCCCAGGGCCTTGGTGTACGCCTCCTTGAGCGTCCAGATCCGCCGCAGCTCCGCCTCCTGCCGCGGCTCGGGCAGGTCGGCGAGCAGGGCCCGCTCGGCGGTGGTGCACATCTGGCGGTTGACCTCCGAGTAGCGCATCCGGCGCTCGGACAGCTCGACGTCGACGCCGATCCGGCCGTGCCGGTTGAGCCCGACCACGATCAGGTCCTCGGTGTGGCTGAGACTCACCTCGATCTGGTCGCAGCCGCGCAGATAGGGCCGCCCGCCCGGCTTGTAGGCCAGCTCCACCGCTTCGGGCGGCACCCCCAGCGCCGCGCTCGCGGCGTACCGCACCAGCAGCCGCGAGACCACGAACCGGGCCCGGACATCCGGTTTGACCAGCGTGGTGGACCGCTGGAAGTCGTGCCGGCCCAGCAGCGGGCGCAACTCCTCGACCGACTCCACCGCGGGCAGCCACTGGCGCCAGTCCGCGTAGACCACCGCGTGGCCGAACCAGGACACCGACTCCCGCACCCGCAGCCAGGGCCCGCTCGGCCCCTCGATCAGGGTCGGCTGCTGGACCCGTCCCGCGCTCATCGCCCACCCCGCGGCTCGCCGCGCTCGGCCAGCTCCGCGCCCGCCAGGTCGAAGGCCCGCCGCTCGCGGTGCCGGACCACCGCCTCGGCGAAGACCCGCTCCAGGCAGTCGCGAGGCAGCTCGGGCATCCGCCGCCCGAGCCGGCCCGCCAGCCGGAAGAGCGCCACCACCAGCCAGGCCGGGTCGGCCAGGAACGGGCTGTCGCCGTCCTGCGCCATCCAGTGGCCCAGCGCGGCGCCTGCGGCGGCCACCAGCACGTAGCGGTCGGCGGGGCCGATCCACTGCGGACTGGCCGTCACCCCGCGGTCCGTCAGGGCGGCCTCACGGAAGAGCTCCCGAAGGTCGGTCAGCTCGTCGAGGAAGGCGTCGACCAGGCCGCGCAGGACGCCCAGGTCGGTGTCCGCCCGGTCGGCGCCCGGCAGCTCGCGCAGCCGGGCGGCCGCATCGACCAGCGCCGCGGCCAGGAAGTCCTCGCCGCCGGCCACCTCCAGCGCCCCGAGTTCCAGTGGCCGCAGGTCCTCGGTGAAACGGAAGAGGGCCGGCGGTGGCGGCGCGGTGGTGAACCAGGAGCCGCGGGCCAGCAGTGGCAGCTGCGGGATCAGCACGGCCTGGCAGGCCGCGGTGCCCAGGTGGCCCAGGGACGCCGCAGGCAGGTCGCGCTGCAGTTTCTGCAGACTGCCCTGGTCACCGCCCCCGTCACTGCCCCGGTAGCCGGCGGAGCCGAGCACGGTTCCCAGCTCCTCCAGGTCCTCCCGGAGCAGGTCGGGCACCAGGTACTTCACCGCGGCGGCCCCGAGGTGCCCGCTGGCGGGCAGCAGGTGCAGCGAGCGCAGCACGGTGGTGGCCATGCCGTCGCAGAGCAGCAGGTCCGCGAAGACCCCGGCGAGCAGCGCGCGGTGGCGGTTGCCCGGGCGGCCGTCGGAGCCGGCCAGTGCGGCCCGTACGGCGGTCCGCAGCGCGGTGTCCGCCGCGCCGACCAGGGCGGCCGAGATCAGCGAGCGGTTGAGCTGGAAGGTCTGCAGGGCCAGGCGCACCCCGTCGCCCTGCTGCCCGACCACGGCCTCGTCGGGGACCGGGCAGTCGGTGAACTCCACCCCGGCGAACCGGCAGCTGCGCATCCCGGTGCTGGCCTGCCGGGGCAGCACGGTCGCCCCGCCCGGCTCCACCAGCAGCACCGAGTGGCCGCGCGGACCGCGCTCGGGGGCGGTACGGGCGTAGACCACGAGCGCGCCGGCCTGCTCGGCGTTGATCACGACGTCCTTGCGGCCGTCCAGTCTGAAGCCCTCGCCGCCGCTGCTCGGACGAGCCGTCAACTCGCCTTGCCACATGGCGTTCCCGTGCGCCAGGGCGTGGTGCACGATGCACACCCGGCCGCCGCCGCTGATCAGCTCGGCGGTCCGCCGCCGCTGCTCCTCGGAGCCCGCGGCCCAGACGGCGGCGGCGGCGAAGAGCGAGGTGATCCCGTAGCCGAAGCCGAGCGCCACGTCCCGGCGGAACACCGGGCGCAGGATCCGGGCGAGCGCGTCGGCCCGGCCCAGCCGGCCGCCCAGAGCGAGCGGGACGAACTCGGCCCCGAAGCCGAGCTCGTCCAGCAACTCGACGGCTGCCGGAAGTAGTTCGGACCGCTCGTCGGCGGCCAGCAGGGCGGCGAAGCCGACCGGGTTGGCCGGGTCGCCGGGATCCCCGAAGCGCAGCTCCAGCTCTGCGACCCGGCGGCGGATCTCCTCCTCCGCCGTGACCGGCGGACTTTCCTCGATGGTGGTGGCTGCTCCGGGTCTGTCCATCGGCCGACTCCAGTACTCCTCAGCTTGTGTGGGCCCGAAGTCTGCCGCCACCGCCTTGACCTGCCCTTGAGCACCGACCCGGGGCAGCACGGCCAGGGGCGCCCTCCGGCAGCGTCGCAGGGCAGCCCTAGCGTTCCGGCTTGGTGAGCAACTGCCAGCCGGATCCACCGAGTTCGCGGAGCAGACGGCGCTCCGTCCGGCTCAGCGGCAGGTCGGGCCGCAGGGCCTCGGGGTGGCCGGGCGGCAGTCCGTCGGTCCGGCTGGGGCCGTGTCGCAGCAGCTCCGTGCGCATCCGCAGGTCGCCCGCGAGCATGACGACCCCGAGCGCGACGAACCCCTCCCAGACCGGTCTCAGCACCCGATCGACGATCACGTCCCGCACCCGCCTCGGACCGCGCACAGCCGCCTGCTCCCTCCGAACTCGCTCAGACCGACCGGCGATTGGGGCCGGTCCTGATCCCGCTGGCCGAACGCCGCCGGCCGGACGCTGCTCATCATCGGCAGCGGTGCTCGACCAGCGGTGGAACGCTCAGCCCGCGGCCGCCAGCAGGTCCCGCAGTGACTCGTCCACGCTCCACCGCGGGCGCCAGCCCAGCAGCGCGCCGGCCCGTGTGATGTCGAGCCGCTGCCACTCCACGGCCTGGTGCGGGGCTGCGCCCGCCCCGTCCTCGACCAGGCGAAGCTCGGTGCCGCGCAGCTCGGCCAGCCGCAGCACCAGCTCCCGCACGCTCAGCGCCTCGCCGCGCCCGACATTGACCACCTGCCCGCCGACCTCGCCCAACGCCGCGGCCAGCACCGCCCCGGCCACGTCGCGGACGTCCACGAAATCCCGCCGGGCCACCAACGGCGCCAGTCGCAACTCCTGTTCGGGAGTGTGTGTCAGGTGGTGGGCGACCATTCCGAGCAGGCTGCTGCGCGGGGTGCCGGGGCCCGAGACGTTGGCGATCCGCAGCACCACCCCGTCCAGCTCGCCCGCCCGCGCCGCGTCCAGCACGGCCCGCGAGCCGGCGAGCTTGGTGCGCCCGTACCCGCCGACCGGCTCGGTCGGCGTGTCCTCGGTGATCCCGACACCGGCGGGCAGCGGACCGTACTCATGGATCGAGCCCAGCTGGATCAGGCGCGCCCGCCGGGGCACCGCGGCCACCAGTCGGCGCGTCAACTCCGCGTTGCTCTGCTCCATCTGATGATCGGTCACACCCCAGGCGGCGCCGGCGGCATTGACCACGACCGCTGCCGACGCCAGCACCTCGGCGGCCCGCTCCAGCGGATCCGCGCACAGGTCGAGGGCGGCCCACTCCCCGTCCCCGGAGACCGGCCGGCGCGCGATCCGCAGCACCCGCGCACCCGACGCCTCGAACGCCGCCGCGATCCGGCTCCCCAGGAAGCCCGCGGCGCCCACCACGACGACCTTGCGTCCGTCACCCAACGCCGCCACCACCGACGCCGACCAGCTCGCGCTCCGGGGCGCTGTCCCGAACGGGACCGCTCCGCCGCCGGCCCAGCTCCCGGTACAGCGGCCGCTCCACCACCGTGTGCAGCACCCCCGCCAGCAGCACCGTGCAGCCGAGGGCGAGCAGCAGCACGCCAGCGGCCTCCCAGGTGCTCCAGGTCCGTCCGGCGCCCAGCGCCCGGTGCCCGTAGACCAGGATCATCTGGTGGATCAGGTAGAAGGCCAGCGACCACTCGCCGAGCCGCACCAGGACCCGGCCGCGGAAGACCGAGCCCGCGCCCCGCACGTCGGCGCTCGCGGCGCTCGCCACCAGCACGGCCATCGGCACCAACTGCGCGGCCGCCAAGGCCCAGGAGTCGGGCACCCGCTGCTGCAGGAGGTAGCCGAGCACCACCAGCAGGCCCGGCCAGAGCAGCGAGATCTTCGGCCACTTGCCGGCGAGCACCAGCCGGGCCAGCATGATGCCGATCACGAACTCCAGTGCCCGCACCGGCGGGAACGCGTAGACGAACCAGAACCGCGGGATCGAGACCCCCGCGTACTGCGGGGTGGCCGGCAGCAGCGAGGTCGCGAACGGCACGCACCAGACCAGTACGGCCAGGGCGCCCAGCCAGTACCAGAGCCGCTCCGTGCGGATCCGGCGGACACCGGCCGCCAGCAGCGGGAACGCCAGGTAGAAGAGCGCCTCGCAGGCGAGCGACCAACTCACGGGGTTGAGGCCGAAGGTGACGTCGATCTGCGGGAACCACGACTGCACCAGCAGCAGGTTCGACAGCCACTGCCGCACCGCCGGCAGCTGTCCGGCGCTGACCTGCAGCAGCACCACCGCCGCCAGCGCGGTCACCAGGTGGCTCGGGTAGATCTTCGCGGCCCGCCGCCGCCAGAACTCCACCGCCCGGTCGCCCGGCCGGTAGGCCCAGGCCAGCACGAACCCGCTGAGGATGAAGAAGAAGCTGACGCCGCTGTAGCCGACGTTGCGCAGCGCCTCCCCGTAGGCCTTTCCGACGCCGAGGTCCCGGAAGACGTTCTCGTCCACCGTGTGGGTGAGGAAGACCAGCACCGCGGCGGCGAACCGCAGGCCGGTGAGGGACGGAAGTCGCGAGATCTTCGGTCTGGACTGGCTGTCTGTCGTCATCGTGCCGCTCCCCGTGAATCGCCTGCTCTGGACGCGGGCACTCTGACGAGTCGCCATCGAGCGGCCCCGGGGCGGCGTTCGAGTCCGGCAAGAGGCTCAGCTCAGGGGACCGGTTGAGCGCCTGATCGGTTGGGCAGCCGGGCAGTTGGTGGATGCTCGGCGGAGGAATGGCGAACCACCGCCGGAACCAGGAGCCGAGCTGACACCATCCTCGATGGCAACGCCAGGCTGAACGGGGAGACAGCAAGGATGGCTGACGACGGATTCAAGGTCGATCTCGGTGCGTTGGAGAGCGCGGCCGAGGGGATCAACGCCACTCTGAACGACCTGCAGACCAAGAAGGTCAGCGATATCGGGGGCAAGGACAGCGACTTCGGACACGGGGACCTCGCCGACACGGTCTCCGACTTCTGCGACCGCTGGGAGCTGGGCGTCGAAAACCTGGCCAAGGACGCGCAGGTGGTGTCCGGGCGGCTGAACAAGAGCGTCGAGGCCTACCTGGCCACCGACAAGTCCCTCAAGGGCGAGCTGGACGGGATCCTGACCGGTAGCGGCACCGACCCGGGGGTGCGCTGATGGCCAAGAACCTGGGCGAGAGCAGCAGTCCGACCGAGCTCGTCCCGGGGAACCCCGGCGCGGTGACCGGCGTGGCCGCCGCGATGCGCGGCTACGGCGACGCCCTGCACAACGCGGGCACCGGGCTGAAGCGGATCGACACCACGGACGGCTGGACCGGCCCGGCCGGCGACGCGTTCCGGCAGGCCTTCCAGGGCGTTCCGGACAAGTGGCTGGAGGCCGGCGACTGCTTCCACAACGCGGCCACCGCGCTGGACACCTACGTCTCCACGCTGACCTGGGCCCAGGGCCAGGCGGCGGAGGCGATCCGGCAGTGGGACGCCGGCCAGAGCGCCACCGACCAGGCCAAGACCCAGCACACCCAGGACGTCCAACAGGCCGGCCACGACCTGCCGTTCAACGACCCGGGGGAGGCCGGCCGGCAGTCCGCGCGGTCCACCCTGGACAGCGCCCGCAGCCAGCTCGCCACCGCCGGTGACACCGCGAACAAGGCGGTCGGCGCCGCCCGCGACAAGGCACCCGAGAAGCCGGGCTTCTGGGACGACGTCGGCGGCTTCTTCGAGGACGTCGGCGCCGGCCTGGCCAACTTCGGCGGGACCGTGATCAACGACCTGGCCTCGGTCGGCAACGCGGCGATCAACCACCCCGGGGACCTCGCCGCGACCGCCGGCGGCATCGGGCTGATGGCGCTCGGGGCGGCCGGCGAGGTCGGCGGCGGCGCGCTGGACCTGACCGTGGTCGGCGCCGCGATCGGCGTGCCGCTGAACATCGTCTCGGCCGGCGCGATCGGCGTCGGCGGCACCATGGCCGCCGCCGGCATGGGCGACATGCTGATGAACGCGGCCGGCGACGACGGCGTGCACCCGATGCGCACCGACTACAGCGGCTCGGGCGGCGACGACTTCGAGCCCGTCGACGGCTTCCGCGACAGCGAGTTCAGCAAGGATGAGATCGTAGAGTTCGTGAACGGCCACACCGGCGACGGGAACCCGACGATGGGTCGGCCGTCCCGGTCCCAGATCGACGACGCCCTCACCAAGGGGACGCCGCAGAAACTGCCCGGGCAGAACGCCGAGAAGTTCGAGTACAACGGTGTCCGGGTGATCGTGAACTACGACATGCCCTGGAAGTCCACGTCCTACTACCCCGGAAGTTGACGATGCCTGAGACCCCCGAGATCCGCTCCCTGTTCGGCGAGGAGGAGCTGGCCCAGATCGCCGAGCACCGGATCACCGTCGGCGGCGGCACCGAGCGGGACGCGGTCGAGCTGGCCGTGGCGTGGGCGGGCAACGTCCGCAAGATCGACGCCGATCGGGCGCTGCCCTCCTCCGACCGCAGTGTCTGGACCGAGCACGACCTGGCCGGGTCGCTCTTCCTGCGCGACCACCTGGAGCGGGCGCTGAACGCCCTGCCGGGCGGGCTGCGGGAGCGGCTGGGCGGACCGGTCGGGGCGGCCGACGAGCAGTTCCGCTCGTTCACCGTCTCCGACTCCGGGCAGCGGATCGAGAAGGTCGCCGAGGTGGACCTGACCGGCCGCTCCTGGTGGTGGTTCCGGGTGCCCTCCTCCGGCCCGATCGCCGAGGACCTGGCCCGCTACTGAGGCGGACGTCACGGACGGCGAAGGCCGCCCCACCTACCGGGTGGAGCGGCCTTCGCGTGTCGGTGACGGCTACTGCTTCAGCTCCGCGTACGCCTCGGGGCTGCTGTCGCGCAGGAAGTCCCAGCAGCGGGTGGCTTCCTCGGTCTCCTTGATCGACTCGGCGGCCCGGGCCAGGGCGGCCAGGCAGCGCAGGAAGCCGCGGTTGGCGCGGTGGTCCCACGGAACCGGCCCGTGGCCCTTCCAGCCCGCCCGGCGCAGCGAGTCCAGCCCGCGGTGGTACCCGGTCCGGGCGTAGGCGTAGGACTCCACCACCCGCCCCTCGGCGAAGGCGTCGTCGGCCAGCATCGCCCAGGCGAGCGAGAACCACGGGTAGTCCGCCGCGAGCTGGGTGGGCGACGCGGACTCCTCGGCGAGCCGGCGGTACGGCTCGGGCTCCTCGCTGAGCAGCGTCGGGGCCGGGCCCGACAGCAAGTTCTTCCGTTCAGTCATGCTCCCAGTCTGCCAGCCGTCCGAGTGGCCGCGGTGGGCCCCAGGTGGAGGTTCCGGTGGAGGTTCGGCAGACACCGAGGGCCCGGCCGACGAGAAGTCGGCCGGGCCCTCGGGCAGGGACTCGGATCGCCGGGCGGTCCTACTTCATGCGGGTGCCGGCCGAGCGCAGGGTCTGCGCGGCCTCGAGCACCCGGGCGGCCATGCCGGCCTCGGCCAGCTTGCCCCAGGTGCGGGGGTCGTAGGTGTTCTTCTTGCCGACCTCGCCGTCGACCTTCAGCACACCGTCGTAGTTGCGGAACATGTGGTCCACGACGGGGCGGGTGAAGGCGTACTGGGTGTCGGTGTCCAGGTTCATCTTGACCACGCCGTTCTCCAGCGCGGTGGCGATCTCCTCGGCCGAGGAGCCGGAGCCGCCGTGGAAGACGAAGTCGAACGGGTCGTTCTTGCCGTACTGGGCGCCGATCGCGTCCTGCAGGTCGCGCAGCAGCTCGGGACGGAGCACGACGTTGCCCGGCTTGTAGACGCCGTGCACGTTGCCGAAGGAGGCGGCCAGCAGGTAGCGGCCGTTCTCGCCCAGGCCCAGCGCCTCGGCGGTGCGGACGGCGTCGTTGACCGTGGTGTAGAGGTTGTCGTTGATCTCGTGCGTGACACCGTCCTCCTCGCCGCCGGTCGGGGTGATCTCGACCTCGAGGATGATCCGGGCCGCGTGGGCCTGGGCCAGCAGCTCCTGGCCGATGGCCAGGTTGTCGGCCAGGGTCTCGGCGGAGCCGTCCCACATGTGCGACTGGAACAGCGGGTTCTGGCCCTTGGCCACGCGCTCGGCGGAGATCGCCAGCAGCGGGCGGACGTAGCCGTCCAGCTTGTCCTTGGGGCAGTGGTCGGTGTGCAGCGCGACGGTGATGTCGTACTTGGCGGCCACGATGTGGGCGAACTCGGCGAGCGCGACGGCGCCGGTCACCATGTCCTTGTTGTGCTGGCCGCCCAGGAACTCCGCACCACCGGTGGAGATCTGGATGATGCCGTCGCTCTCCGCCTCGGCGAAGCCGCGCAGAGCCGCGTGCAGCGTCTGCGACGAGGTGACGTTGATGGCCGGGTAGGCGAACTTTCCGGCCTTGGCCCGGTCGAGCATCTCGTTGTAGACGTCGGGAGTTGCGATGGGCATGCGAATCCGCTCCTGTCGGTGTGGGGCGATCGGACGACGCTGTCCGATGCTCGTAACGCCTGTGGTTCACGGCGTCGACGCGGGTACGAGGAATGAGGGTGGTCCTCGACCGCGGGCCGGACACCGGGGTCATCTTCCCAGACTCGTGCCGGAGCTTCACCTACGGGTTCACCATGCGGTCTTTCAGAGTGTCGCCATCCGGCCGCGCTATCCTGCGCCCGTGACTAATGCCACCGCCCTAGCGGTCAATCTCCTGGACGCCAAGTCGTTGATCAGCTCGGTCGGGACCATCGGCCTGCTCGCGATCATCTTCGCCGAGACCGGCCTGCTGATCGGTTTCTTCCTGCCTGGCGACTCACTGCTGATCCTGGCCGGGGTGGCGGCCTCCTCGGCCGCCGCCAAGGCCTTCGGGCCGGGCGTCCAGATGCCGATCGGGGTGCTGCTGCTCGCCGCGCCGATCTGCGCGATCGCCGGTGCCCAGCTCGGCCACCTGCTCGGCGCGAAGGCGGGGAGCAAGCTCTTCGACAAGCCGGACTCACGGATCTTCAAGCGCGACTACGTCGTGAAGGCCGAGGAGTACTTCGCCAAGTTCGGGCCGGAGAAGGCCGTGGTGATGGCCCGCTTCATCCCGATCGTGCGCACCTTCCTCAACCCGGTGGCCGGGATGCTGGAGATGCCGGCCCGCAAGTTCTTCGCCTGGAACGTGATCGGCGGCGTGCTGTGGACCGAGCTGATGCTCTGCATCGGCTACTTCTTCGGTGACTCGATGGCCCCGGTGATCGACAAGTACCTGATCCCGGCGATGGCGCTGATCATCCTGCTGTCGATCTCGCCGATCCTGGTCGAGCTGGTCCGCGAGCGCAAGAAGCGCAAGGCGGGCGGCGCGGCCTTCGCGGCCGAGGCCGAGGCGGGCGACGCGCTGCAGCCCGGTGGCCGGCACCGCCGCGGCTGATCCCGCGGAACGCTTCGAGGCCGCGTCCCCACCCGGGGGCGCGGCCTTTTCGCGCGCCGGATGCAGGGCACGCCGGATTCAGGACGTGACGACGCCGGATTCAGGGCGTGACGATCTCAGGGCGTGACGATCGCGAAGTTCGGGTCGGGGGTGTCCAGCAGGGAGAGCAGCTTCGCCAGCACCTGCGGGTCGCCGCTCTGCTCGATGCCGGCCAGGCCGCCGCCCGCCAGCAGGCCGAGCAGCTGGGCCTTGCCGAGGGTCAGCGTGAGGTCGGCCGATCCGCCGCCCAGCGGTTTGCCGAGCGGGGCGCTGCGGTGGGTGAGGGCGCCGTTGGACAGGGTCAGCCGCCAGCCGCGCCGCTCGTCGGTGACCCGCCAGTCGAGGGTCAGCGCGGTGTCCCAGGCCCGTGGACCGTTCACCCGCACCGCCAGCGAGTCGATCAGCTGGTCCACGGTCAGCGCCATCGCGACCTCGGGGTTGCTCGGGCTCAGCTCGACCGTGGCGAGGGTGCCGCGCAGTTCCATCGCGGCGGTCAGGTAGACGTTGCGCCAGGTGCCGTTCTCGGCGCCGTGGCCGAGCAGGTCGTAGGCGCCGGCCAGGGTCCGCCGGGCCTCCTGGTGCTCGGGCGCGGCGAAGACCGCGTGGTTGAGCAGGGTGACGGCGAAGCGCGGGTCGTCGGCCGCCAGGTACTCCTTGGCCTTGGCCACGGTGGCGTCCACCCCGCCGAGGGCCTCGGTGTGCCGCCTGGCCAGCTCGACCGGCGGGTGCTCCCACAGGTGCGCCGGGTTGCCGTCGTACCAGCCGAGGTAGCGCTGGTAGATCGCCTTGACGTTGTGGCTGACCGAGCCGTAGTAGCCGCGCAGCGCCCAGCTGCGGTCCAGCTGCGGCGGCAGCGCCAGCTCCTCGGCGATCTCCGGGCCGGTCAGGCCGCTGTTGAGCAGCCGCAGGGTCTGGTCGTGCAGGTAGGCGTAGAGGTCACGCTGTTCGGTGAGGAAGTCGGCGATCCGCTGCTGTCCCCAGGTCGGCCAGTGGTGCGAGGCGAAGGCGACCTCGGAGTCGGCGCCGAACAGGGTCAGCGCCTCGTCCAGGTAGTGCGCCCAGACCCGGGCGTCGCGGACCAGGGCGCCGCGCAGGGTCAGCACGTTGTGCATGGTGTGGGTGGCGTTCTCGGCCAGGCAGAGCGCCCTGAGGTCCGGGAAGTGGAAGTTCATCTCGGCCGGGGCCTCGGTGCCCGGGGTGAGGTGGAAGACGATCCGTACTCCGTCCACGGTCTCCAGCTGGCCGGTGCGGGTGATGTCCACGGTCGGCGCGATCAGCGTGATGCTGCCGGTGGAGGTGGTCATCCCGAGGCCGCAGCCGATCTGGCCCTGCGGGCTCTTGGGCAGCCGCGCGCCGTACATGAAGACGGCGCGGCGGGTCATCGCGTTGCCCGCGTAGACGTTCTCGCTGACCGCGTGCTTCAGGAAGCCGTGCGGGGCGATCACCGGGACCGGCTCGTGGCCGTGCGGGACCACGCCGCGGGCGCCGCCGAAGTGGTCGCCGTGCGAGTGGGTGTAGATCAGGCCGGTGACCGGGCGCTCGCCGCGATGGCGGCGGTAGAGGGCGAGCGCGGCGGCGGCGGTCTCGGCGGAGATCAGCGGGTCGATCACGATCACCCCGCGGTCGCCCTCGATCAGCGTCATGTTGGACAGGTCCAGGCCGCGCACCTGGTAGATGCCCTCGGTGACCTGGTACAGGCCCTGTCGGGCGGCCAGCCGGCCCTGGCGCCAGAGGCTGGGGTTGGCGGTGTCCGGGCAGTCCTCGGCGAGGAACGCGTAGGCGTCGTTGTCCCAGATCACCCGGCCGTCCCGAGTGGTGACCACGCCCGGGTCCAGGCGGTCGATGAACCCACGATCCGCGTCGGCGAAGTCCTCGCCATCTTCGGAGGTAAGGGTCTCGAAGGAGGGAGCAGTGGAGGTCATGTCGGTGAGATTGTCACAGTATGGGCGGTTTTTCCTGCCATGGAAGCTGCGTCGGAGAGCCGAAACGGCCGGGGTGGGCGAGGTTTCACGTGAAACATCCCACCCCGGCCGTTGCGCCGGACGGAGCTGTGCGGACCGACCGGTCAGGCCAGGTCGAGGTCCTCGGCGGTGAAGATGGTGTAGTACGGCAGGCCCGCCTCCTCGATGGCCGGCGCGGCCCCGCGCTCGACGATCACCGCGACGCCGACCACCTCGGCGCCCGCCTCGCGCAGCGCCTCGACGGCGGTCAGCACCGAGCCGCCGGTGGTGGAGGTGTCCTCGACGGCGAGCACCCGGCGGCCCTTGACGTCCGGGCCCTCGATCCGGCGCTGCAGGCCGTGCGCCTTGCCCGCCTTGCGGACCACGAAGGCGTCCAGCTCGCGGCCGCGCGCCGCGGCGGCGTGCAGCATCGCGGCGGCGACCGGGTCGGCGCCCAGGGTCAGGCCGCCCACGGCCTCGTAGTCGAGGTCGGCGGTGGCATCCAGCAGCACCCGGCCGACCAGCGGCGCGGCCTGCGCGTCCAGGGTGATCCGGCGCAGGTCCACGTAGTAGTCGGCCTCACGGCCGGAGGAGAGGATCACCTTGCCGTGCACCACGGCCTTGTTCTTGATCTGCGCCAGCAGGGCGTCGCGGTCGTTGCTCGGGTTGCTCATGGACAGTCAGTCTATGCGGTCGGTGCCGGCCGGCCCGGTGAGCACCGGCCCGGCCTGCCGCCCGGCCGGACAGGCCCTAGCGTCGGCGCAGCGCGCGGGCCACGATCACCGCGCCGCCGAGCAGCGCGACCCCGCCGCCGATCACCCAGGGGGTGCTGATCCGGCCGGAGATCCGGGCCGCCACCGGCGCCCCCGCGTGCTGGTCGCCGTACCAGCGGCTGGCGGCCCGGGCCCGGGCGCTGCGGGCCGGCAGGGCGGGGGCGTAGCGGCCGCGCGGCGGGGCGTGGTCCACCTCCTCGGCGGACCGGCCGACGATGCTGCGGCGGACCGGCCCGGCCAGTACGTCGTCCGCGGTGAGCGGCTCCTCCACGGCGCGCGGGAAGCCGTACGGGACGTCGATGCGTTCGCCCTCCTCGTGGGCCGGGGTGATCTCCTCGTCCGGGCCGGAGAAGGCGATCAGGTCGGAGAGGTCCTCGGCGAAGAGGTCGTCGGGGAGCGGTTCGGGCTCGGCCGCCGCCGACTCGTCGGTCGGTTCGGGCTGCCCGGTCGGCTCCGGCTCCTCCGGCTCCAGGTCGGGCACCACGGTGAGCGCCGGCCCGGCCGGCGGCGCGGACAGCTCCTCGGCGAGGGCGGCGGTGAAACGATCCAGCAGCCGTCGGCCCGCGACCGCCAGTGTGGCGGCGTCGAACTCCGCGAGCCGGCCGCCCGGGGTGAGGTCGCCCTGCCAGCGCAGCACGGTGTTCCCGGCGCCGTCCGGGTCGAGGCTGAGCCGCACGGTGGCCACCACCTCGCCGTCGCCGCGGGCCTCCTGACCCTCGACGAAGGCCGTCAGCCGGCCCGAACCGCCGCTGCGGATCAGCGAGATGACGCCCCGGTAGGTGATGGTGGAGCTGCCGACCCGCAGCTTCAGCCGGCCGTTGACCTCGGTCGGCGCGTCCTTGGCGGCGGCCGCCCTGGCGGGCGCGTCGGAGGCTTCGGCGCTCAGGCCGGGGACGCAGCGGGCGAGCAGCGCGGGATCGTCCAGGGCGCGCTGGACGAGTTCGACCGGCAGCGGAATGACAACCTCATGCTCCATGTCTGTGAGCCTACCGACCCGCCCCGCAAGGAGGAGGACACGCCACCGGGTTGACGCGGATCAGCACCGCGACAGCGCCGGGGCGACAGCGGGTGCGGCGGTGCGGTACAGGTGCGGCAGCGGTGCTCAGCGCGGCTCCAGCAGGGTGCTCGGGGGTGGCAGCGGCTCGGGGCGGTGGGTGGCCAGCTCCTCGGCCGCCGCGCCGAGCGCCGGGACGGTCAGCGAGCGCGGCGCCGGCGCATCGGCGGCCAGCGCCGGCGCCGGCCGGCTGTCGCGGGCCGCCAGCAGCACCGCTGCCCGGTCGCCGCTGCCCGCCGGATCGCAGGCCGGTCCGCGGCCCGGCACCGGGAACGGCACCGTCCACAGGCCCGCCGCCCGCAGACCCGCCTCCACCGTCCACAGGCCCGGGCCGGCGGGGGCCGGTACCGCCAGGCGTCCGGCGGTGGCCAGTCGGGCGGCGGCCAGTCCGTAGAACTCGGCGGCGTGGTACTCGCTGCGGGCGGCCCGCTCGGGGGCCGGCAGGTCGGCGAGCACCGCGTCGAAGCGCTCGGTCCCGGTGTCCTCGCGCAGCCAGGTCAGCGGGTCGGCGGTGACCACCCGCACCCGGGGGTCGGCGAAGGAGTGCTCGTCGAGCGCGGCCAGCGCGGGGTCGGTGCGGGCCAGCGCGGGCAGCGCCGGGTCCAGGGTGACCACCAGCACCTCGGTCACCCTGCGGTGCCGCAGCACCTCGCGCAGCGCCAGCCCGTCGCCGCCGCCGAGCAGCAGCACCCGGGTGTCGGCGCCGCCGGCCAGCGCCGGGTGGACCAGCGCCTCGTGGTAGCGGTACTCGTCGCTGCCACAGGCGGCCAGCCGGCCCGCCAGGTAGAGGCGCAGCGGCTCGGCGTGCTGCTCGGGCACCCGGTCGGCCGGCCGGGCGGCGGGCGAGGGGGGTCCGTCGCCGGTCAGCACGATCTCGCCGTACCGGCTCTGCACCGCCTGCCGGGGCGCCGAGCCGTAGAGGGCGTGCCGGGCGGCCCGCTCGATCGCGCCGGTGCAGGCGGCGGCGACCGCGAGGGCGGCCAGGACCACGCCGCAGCCGGTCCACAGCAGCAGCCGGGCCCGCGGACCCGGCTCCTCGCGGAACAGCCAGAGCACCACGGCCGCGCCGGCCACCGCGTTGACCGCGCCGGTCAGCAGCGCGCCGGTGGCCTGGCCGAGCGCGGGCAGCAGCAGGAACGGGAAGGCCAGGCCACCGATCAGCGCTCCGACGTAGTCGGCGGCGAACAGGTCGGCGGCGGCCCGGCCGGCCTCCTCCCGGCGGATCCGCTGTATCAGGGTCATCAGCAGCGGGATCTCGGCGCCGATCAGCACCCCGATCAGGAAGGTCAGCGCGACCATGGCGAGCTGCGCGAGCACGGCCGGCTGGAGGCGGCCGAGCCAGGCCCAGCTGGCGTAGAGGACCAGCACCGAGAGGCCGCCGACCACCGCCAGGGCGCACTCGACCAGGGCGAAGGAGACGGCCGGGCGGTGCGTGAAGCGCTTGGCGGCCAGGGAGCCCAGGCCCATCGCGAAGACCATCACGGAGAGCACCACCGAGGTCTGGGTGACCGAGTCGCCGAGCAGGTAGCCGCCGAGGGCGACCAGCTCCAGCTCGTAGACCAGTCCGCAGGCGGCGCAGACGAAGGCCGCCAGCAGGACCAGGAAGCGGGCCTTCCGGGGGCGGCGTGCCGGGCGCGGGGGGCGGCGGGTGGCTCTCGGTCGCACCGTTCGGCCGCGTCTGTCCGGGGTATATGCGCGCACCCGGCGCCGGACCCGGTCCCGCACCTGCCGGTCCCGCGCGGGCCCGGCAGGGGGCACCCCCTGCCGGGCTGGCTGGCGAGGTCCGTCGCGGTCGAGGCCCGGCTCGGTGGGTGGGCCCGTCGGCTGGTTGATCACGCAGAAACGCTAGGCGACCGGTGCCGCAAATAGTTGTACCCGTCCGAGGGATAGCGCGTCGGTTTGAGTTGACTAATCGTCATGGTGTTCGGACGGTGGGGAAGTCAGGGCACGGTCGGGCGGGCCATCGCGCACCGGGCGCCCGGCCAGGGCGCGGCCGCCGCCGGGGCGCGCACCACCAGCGAGGAACGGGTGCAGACCAGCCGCCCCTCCTGCGGATAGGCGTGCCAGGTCCGCCACAGCACCCGTTCCGCGCTGCCCTGGGCGACCAGCGCGGTGAAGGCGCTCGGGTCGCCGGGGAAGACCCCGGCCAGGCCGCGCGGATGCTCGTCCACCAGGGCCAGGATCTCCTGCGCCCGGGCCGCGAAGACATGCGGCGGAAGCGACTCGATCCGGGCCGCGAACTCGTACTCCCACCCGGCGACTTGCTCGGCGACCCGGGCCGGCAGCGGGGTCCGCCGCCCGGGCATGCAGGCCACCGTCTCCAGGCACTCGCCGGGCCCGGCCGTGATCACCACCTGGTGCGAGGCGCCCAGCAGACGCAGCTGCAGGGTGCCGGCCGTGCTCGCGCTGCCGCTCGCGACGCTGCTGCGCTCCGGGGCGCGGTGCCCGCCGGCGCTGCCGTGGGCGGCGGTGATGCTGGCGGCGGTCCGGGCCGGGTCGGCCAGGGCCGCGTCGTCCGTACCCGGCAGCGGCAGGTCGCGCACCGCCAGCGCGGGCAGCGGCCCGCCGCCGAGACACCAGGCCAGGTCGCCGGCGCGGGTGTCGGTATAGGAGGTCTGCAGTGTGGTGAGCATGCTGGGCTCCGCATTTCAGCTCCGTACGCGCCCGCCGTGCAGCGTCCGACTCGGCCGAAGGCGAGGTGGTTCGTGGCTGTGCGGTCCAGGACGCGGCCGACCGTGGAAGGAAGGATTCCGGCTGGAGATTCAGCAGCAGAGAAGCACGAATTCTCCGGGTCCGTCAGGGATTTACCCATTCTTGTTGCACATTCACCGTTCTGGGCGTAGTGCCTGGTCGGGTGTGACCGGCCAGGTGAACGAGATTGGTCGCTGCGCGCCCCCTGAGCTGGATCGCACGCCGTGCGAGACGCACTCACGCCGGAGGAGCGCGTGCGCGCGGGCTGCGCGGCGCGCCGGGGGCGGTGCGCGCCGCGCAGCGGTGGTTCGGTGCGTCCGGACAGTTCAGCGTGCCTGGACGGTTCGGTGCGTCTGGAGGTTCAGTGCGCCTGGGCGGCGAGTGCGCGCGGGCAGGGCGCCACGGCCCCGGGGGCGGGCACGGTGCCGGTGGCAGCGGCGGTGGCGGCGGCCGCTGCGGGAGCCCGGCGCAGCAGCGTCCCGCCCAGGGCGAGCGCCTCCAGCAGGCAGACCGCCGCCCCGTACCAGGTCGCCGTGCCGGTCAGCCCGAAGTGCGAGACCGCCAGACCGGCCGCCACCGCCGGCAGGCTCAGCGCCAGGTACGACAACACATAGACGGCCGTGACCACTTCGGCCCGCCGGTCGGCCGGCGCCAGGGTGGTCAGGGTGCGCAGCGCCCCCGAGAAGGACGGCCCGAAGCCGACCCCCGCCAGCGCGCTGGCCACGAAGAAGAGCACCGCCGAGCCGGTCCGCAGCGCGATCAGCGCCAGCGCCACCCCCGCGATCAGCGCCACCGGACCGACCAGCAGCGAGCGCCGTACCGTCCAGTCCCTGGCCGCCACCGCCACCAACGCCGAGGTGCCCTGCAGCGCCACGATCACCAGCCCGCCCGCCAGGTGGCTGTGCAGGTGCAGCACCGAGCGGACCAGCGAACCGCCCAGCGACAGGTAGAGCCCCGCCAGCGCCCAGGTCGCCACGATCGAGGGCAGCAGCGCCGCGAACGCGCCGCGCACCACCGCCGGTACCGCCACCTCGGGCCGCAGCGAGCGCAGCCAGGCACCGTCCGGGGTCACCGTCTCCGGCAGTACGGCGAGCAGCGGCAGCGCCGCCGTGAAGGCGGTCACCAGCAGCCAGTACACCAGCCTGGTCGGCGCCGGGCCGTACTCCACCAGCAGTCCGGTGGAGAGCGCGCCGATCGCCAGACCGCCCGCCGAGGCCACGTTGGTCATCAGCGCGCCGAGCCGGCTGCCGACCGGCTGCAGGTCGATCAGTGTGGCGCTGAGCGCCCCGGTGGCCGCGCCGGTGGCGATGCCCTGCACGATCCGCCCGACGAACAGCCAGGCCAGGCCGCGCGCCTCGGCGAACACCACCATCGAGGCCAACTCCACCGCCACCGCGGCCAGCAGCACCGGCCGGCGCCCCAGGTGGTCGGAGAGCGAACCGACGAAGAGCAGCGTGACCAGCAGCGCGAGCGCGTTGGCGGCGTAGACGGCGGTGAGCACCAGCGGGGAGAAGTGCCAGGTCTGCTGGTAGAGCACATAGAGCGGGGAGGGCGCGGCCGAGGCGAAGAGCAGCAGACCCAGCACGCAGGTGAGCAGCCAGAACGCCACCGGGCGTGGCAGCAGTGAGCCGATGGACACCATGAACTCCCCCTTGGGACGCCGAAGCGCCGCTGGCCGTACGTGGTCTGACGAATCGCCAGAGTCATCTTGGCCCCACCGGGGGTGACGGGGAAACAACCGCTCGGTGTCCTCGCGACAACCATCCGTTGTGACTGAACTGTGGATGGTCCGCTGTGGTTTCAGGCTTCGGGTTTCAGGCTTCAGGTTTCAGGTTTCAGCGGCGGGGGCGGGGGACGGGGAGGGGGATCGTCAGGTCGCGATCCCGATCGTCTGCGTGATGCTCGCCGGCTCGCCGGCGGCGCGCAGCATGTAGTGGGCGACATCGGCGCGCGGGATCGTGCTGCCGCCGCGCAGGTTGCGGTCGACGGCGGTGCGGTAGCGGCCGGTGAGCGGCTTGTCGGTGAGGCGGGGCGGGCGGACGATCGTCCAGTCCACGGTGGAGGCGCGCAGCACGTCCTCCATCTCCGCCAGGTCGGCGTAGTGCCGGCGCAGGATCCGGCGGACCATCGGGCTGAGCAGGTGGCGCATCACGAACCCGTCGCCCGGGTCGTGCTTGGGCGGGTTGGGCCGGGCCGGCGAGGCGACGGTGCCGATCGGAGCGGCGCTGACCACGATCAGCCGACGGGTCCCGGTGGCCCCCATCGCCTCGACCAGCGCCCGGGTGCCCCGGGTGGCCACGCCGGTGTCGGCCGTGGTGCGGGCGCCGAGGCCGGACAGCACGGCGTCCGCTCCGGTGACGGCGGTGGCCAGCGCGGCCGGGTCGGGTGCGGCCAGGTCGGCGGTGACGCTGCGCACGCCGGGCGGCAGTTTGGCGGGGTTGCGTACGACAGCCGTCACGTCGTGGCCGGCCGCGAGGGCCTGCTCCAGCAGTTGGCGGCCGATGCCGCCGGTGGCGGCGACGACGGTGAGCTTCATGGTCATCACTCCTGTGCGCTGAGGTGCGCGAACTTGTCGGGGTTGGTGAGGAAGTAGATGCCGCAGACCTGCCCGTCGTCCGGGGTCAGGTCCAGGACCAGCACGCCGAACAGCCGCTCGCCGCGATAGAGCAGCGCCGAGGGGTCGCCGTTGACCAGCCGGTAGCGCACCTCGAGCCCGCCGCCGGGCCGACCGGCCTGCTGCTCGCCACGGGTGGCCAGCAGCTGGGCGACCTGGTCGCGGCCGTGCACCGGGCGCGGCCCGGCGTCCGTCGCCTTGCCGCCGCCGTCGGCCCACATGGTCACGTCCGGGGCCAGCAGCCGAAGCAGCGCGTCCAGGTCGCCGCCGCCCACGGCGGCCGCGAAGCGCTCGGTCACCTGGTGCCGCAGCCGCGGGTCGACCCGGTAGCGGGGCCGCCGGGCCTGGACGTGCTCCCGTGCGCGGTGCGCGAGTTGACGCACCGAGGCCGGGCTGCGGCCGAGGATCTGGGCGGTCTCGGGATGGCTGTAGCCGAACACCTCGTGCAGGATGAAGACCGCGCGTTCCAGCGGCGTCAGCGTCTCCAGCACCACCATCAGCGCCATCGACACCGCCTCGGTGTCCGGCTCCTCGGTGGTGACCAGCGGCTCGGGCAGCCAGGGCCCGACGTAGGTCTCGCGCCGCCGCCGAATCACCTCCTGGCGGGCCAGCGCCTTGTTGACGGCGATCCGCACCAGGTAGGCGCGCGGGTGCGCGATTTCGCCCTGCTCGGCCCTGGGCGCCCAGGCCACCCAGGTCTCCTGGAGCACGTCCTCGGTGTCCGCGACGCTGCCGAGCATGCTGTAGACGACGGAGAACAGCAGCTCCCGATGCTCGGTGAACTCCCGCGTCGCGCTGTCGGACATCCTGACCTCCTGAAGTGTCGCAATCTGAGAGCAGCACAGGGGGCCGGAGTGTGACATCCCGAGCGAGGGAAATGACAACGGGTATGAGCGAGGACGAGGCACAGCACCGGCCGGGGGCCGAGTACGTGAAGTTCCGGATGCCGTGTCCCTGCTGCGACGACGGCACCCGCACCCGGGTACGCGGCGGCGCCCGGCCGCACGTGCACCGGGACGGCTCCGACTGCCTGCTGACCGGCACCGGTTTCGTGCCGCAGACCTGCGGCGACTGCGGCGGCAAGGGCTTCCTGCCGCTCGGCTCCGGGGAGTGGAAGGGCCGCCCGGAGCCGGGCGTCGCGCGCTAGCGTCAGCTTCTCTCAGGCGCCGTTGCTCAGACGGGTGTTGCTCATGCGCTGTTGCTCAGGCGGTGAGCAGGCCGGCCAGGCGGTCGACGGCCTTCTGCGCGGAGCGCTGCTTGAACAGCCCCTCGAAGGCGGCGCAGCGCAGCCGCACCTCGGTGGCGTCCGAACCGCCGCGCACGGCACGGACGGTGACCAGCACGGGGTTCATCCCGCCGACCCCGCCACGGGTGAGCACCCGGAAGGTCCGCCGGTCCGGGTCGGGTTCGGGGCGCCTCGGGTGCAGCTCGGGACCCTCCCGGTCGAGCAGCGCGCCGACCAGGGCGAGGGCGTGCTCGAACGGGAGGGGGAGCCGCAGCTCGACCTCGCGGACGTCCTTGTGCAGGAACCGGGCGGCGAACCGGGCGCCCCGGCTGCCGGGTCCGGCCAGCGCGCCGAGCGCCTCGGTGAGGACCTCGTGCTCCAGGACCTCGTCGTCTCTGTCATCCGCAGTTGTCACGAGCTGCGTTCTACCAGTGTTGCTACCAGGCTGACCAGGGCAGGCTCCAGCCGCTCAGCCCGTTGTCCGGATGGACCTTCTCGCCCACCGAGTTCTTGACGATCACCACGTCGCCGATCATCGAGTCGGCGTAGAACTTCCCGGCCACGGAGCTGTCGTCGCCCTCCGGGGTGTCGGGCAGGCCGATGCAGCCGTGGCTGATGTTCTCGTGTCCGGCGAAGGTGACGGCCTTGGGGTTGCCGTGCACGTAGGAGCCGGTCGTGGTGATCTTCAGCGCGTGCGGCTCGTCGGCGGTGTAGCCGGCGCCCTTGATGTCGGTGGTGGTGGAGTCCATGTGCTCCATCCGCTTCCTCTCGAAGACCACCATGGTGCCGTTCCACGAGGGGTTGAGGTTGTCGCCCGCGGTGATGGCGATCACCTGCGGCGCGGCGCCGTCCTTGACGACGGTCATCCGGTGCGTAGCGGCGTCCGCCGTGCTGATCTTGGAACGGCCGACGGTGAAGGACTCGTCCAGGTCGGAGTCGCCGTAGACCCCGGGGGAGAGCTCCACCCCGGTGGTGCGGCGGTGCACGGTCACCGTGGTGCCCGGCTTCCAGTAGTTCTCCGGGCGCAGGTCCAGCCGCTTGTCCCCGAACCAGTGACCCTTGACCTGGGTGTCGTCCGAGGCCTGCACGGCGATCGCCTGCTCCACCGCCTTCTTGTTGCTGACCGGCTGCGTGAACTCGACGCTGATGATCATGCCGACGCCGTAGGTCTGCTTGTCGCCCAGGTTGTCCACCACGTGCGCCGTGTGCGCCGGGGTGAGCGTGCTGAAACTGGTACTGGTGCTGGTGGCCACGCCGTCGGCGTCGACGGCCCGCGCGCTCACCCGGTACTGCTTCCCCACGGTGAGGCCGCCCGAGGGCACCCAACTCCCGTCGGCGGCAACCGCCCCGTCCACCGCCTTGCCGTCCGGCCCGGCCACCGTCACCTGCGTCAACTTGCCGTTGCTCACCGACACCTTGAGCGCGCCGCTGGGCGCCACGTTCTGCGCCCCGTCCTGCGGCTGCACGGTGAGGACGGCAGCGGAGGCCTTGGGAGCGGCCGGCGCGGCGGCTGACGGGGCAGCTGACGCGGCAGCCGAGGTGCTGCCCGCGTCCGCCTTCTTCTCGCCGCCGCCGCCGCTGCCCGCACTGCTGCAGGCCGTTGCGAGCAGCAGTGCGCCGCCCACCAGCAGTGCCGTCCCCGTGGTCCGTATCCGTGTGGATCGCATGGCGATCTCCCCCTGTGTGCCGACTGTCGCTACGAACCGTCTGACGCTGTGGAGGGGAGCTGGTGTCGCAGGGTGGCAGTGACTGTCACAGAATCAGGACATTCGGCTGAGAGTGGAGTTGACGTCTGGTCAGCGCACGTGCTGACTTCGCGTAGCATCTCAGCCACGTTCCGTAAAGCCTGCGGGACATGATTGACCCCGGCGGTGCGCCAACACCCCGGGGCCCGGCACGGGAGTCGAACCTCCAATGCGAATCCAGCGTAGCGCTCACGCGCGCAGTTTCACCGTCCTGCCCAACGGCCTGTTGCAGGACCGTCGGCTCAGCTACACCGCCCGAGGCCTGTTGGCCGACCTGCTCTCCCGCCCCGACGGCTGGCGCGACGACGGCCGGACGATGGCCGACTCCAGCCCGCAGGGACGTGGAGCCATCCGCAAGGCCCTCAAAGAACTCACCGAAGCCGGGTACTACCGCGTCGTGAAGCGGCGGATGCCGGACGGCACGATCCGCAGTGAGGCCCAAGTGTTCGACACTCCGCAGCTGGTGGAGCCGAGTGTCCCCCGTCCGGTTCCCGGTGAGACGAACCCCGGTCCCGCTGTCGTCCCCCTACTAAAGAACCAGGAACAAGAACCCACCCTCCCCGGCCCAGAAGTTGACGACCCGCCAGAAGATGTCCGGGCGGCCGTCGCCACACTCTTCCGAGCGATCCGCCCCGAGCCCCGCCTACGCCTCGGCGAGGCCGAGGCGAGAGAGCTGGCGCCACTGGTCGCCCGCTGGCTGGAGCGCGGGCGGACGGCCGTAGACCTGGCCCAAGCCCTGCTGCCAGGCTTGCCGCCCACGATGCACTCCCCGGCAGCCCTGCTCCGCTACCGCCTGGAACGCAAACTCCCACCAGCGCACAGGAACGACCCGCCCCCGAGCCCGCGCTACACCGAGTGCACCGCCTGCCACGACCCGATCCCCCGCCCCGGCCGCTGCCGCCCGTGCGAGGGCGCCGCGCCGAGAGCGGTGGCAGTCGGCGGCGGCGAAGCCGCAACCACCGGCGGCGCCGCACGAGCCCGAGCCGCCCTCCGCACGGCGAAGACCGTCGGCCTGAACGTTGGAGGCTTGGCTGCCACCGGATAGGACATTACGGTTCTGCCGAGCACCTACACGCGACCACAGGTATCGGTCAGCCGAGGCCGAGGACTGGGCTTCGGTGATGGCGTCGTTCGTCGGGGGCGGTGTGATGGGTGACGGGGTCGTACTGCAGCCGGAGTAGTAGCTCCGATGCGGAAGCGTTGTCTGGCCGACCTGTAGCGTCAGAGCTGCCGGAGCCGCGCTACCGCTTCGGCTAGTACTTCATCGCGTTTGCAGAAGGTGAAGCGGACAAGGGAGCGGCCGGCGTCGGTGTTGTCGTAGAAGACGACGTTGGGGATGGCGACGACTCCGCAGCGCTCGGGGAGGGTGCGGCAGAACTCGATGCCGTCCTTTTCGCCGAGGGGGGTGATGTCGGTGGTGATGAAGTACGTGCCCTCGGGGGTGAAGACCTGGAAGCCGGCGGCCGTGAGTCCGTCGGCGAGCAGGTTGCGCTTGCGGAGCAGGTCGGCGCGGAAGTCGGCGAAGTAGCTGTCGGGGAGGCGCAGGGCCTCGGCGACGGCGTACTGGAAGGGGCCGGCGCTGACGTAGGTGAGGTACTGCTTGGCGGTGCGGACGGCGGCGACCAGCTCGGGGGCGGCGGTGACCCAGGCCACTCCTTGTTCGTACACTCATTCGCGTGCGACGAACCAGCCCTGACCTGCGAACCTCCACCGCCGGACAACCGGCGGCCATCTACTGCCGAATATCCCAGGCGGACGACGACGACCAGACCGGTGTGGACCGCCAGGAGCGGATCTGCCGCGAGGTCGCCGAGCGTCGTGGGCTCGTGATCAGCCCCGAGCACATCTACGTGGACAACAGCCGCTCGGCCTGGAGCCGGAGGCGCAAGCGGCCGGGCTGGGACCAGCTGCTGGACGAGGCCCGGAACCGGAGCTTCCAGCACATCATCGCCTACCACCCGGACCGGCTGATGCGGCAGCCACGGGATCTGGAGGAGCTGCTCCAGGTCTCGGACGACCAGGCGATCACCTTGCACGGGGAGGCGAACCGGCGCGACCTCTCCGACCCTGACGACCGGTTCATCCTGCGCATCGAGGTCGCGCACGCCTGTCGCTCGTCCGACGACACGTCGCGGCGGCTGAAGTCGGCGATGAAGGATCGTGCCCAGGAAGGGAAGCCGCAGGGCGGCGTCCGGCGCTTCGGCTACGCCTCAGGCGGGATGACGATCGTCGAGGAGGAGGCTGAGATCGTCCGTGAGGTGTTCGACCGCTACCTCAAGGGCGAGGGCCCCTCGCCGATCGCGCGTGACCTGCACCAGCGCGGAATCACGACGGCCAACGGCAAGGAGTGGAACGCGGGCACCGTACGAGCGCTCCTCGACTCTCGGCACGTCGCCGGCATCCGCATGCACCAGGGGGAGGAAGTCGGTCCGGGCACCTGGCCCGCCATCATCGACCCCGGTACCTGGGAGGAGACCAAGACGCGGCGCGAGTACCGCGCGGCGGCACACCAGGAGAGCCGGAGCAACGCGCCGCAGCGGTTCTACCTGCTGCGCGGCCTCGTCATGTGCTCACGCTGCGGCACGCTGATGTCCGGCACCGCCAAGCAGACCGGCCCGGCCTACCAGTGCAACCGGCGGAACCGGAACGGCGAGCAGAAGTGCGTCCGGTCGATCAGGGCCGAGTCGCTGGAGGGCTTCGTGCGGGACGCCGCCATCGACCTTCTCGGGAAGCTCCGGGTGGATGGACGGCTGGCCGCGAGCAACCTGTCGGAGAGCGTGTCCGAGGCTCTGGAGGCCGACCAGCAGCAGCTCGCCGAGCTGAACGAGATGTGGACCGCCAAGGAGATCACGACAGCGGAGTTCCGGAAGATGCGCAAGGAGATCCAGGCGCGCATCGACAAGGCTCAACGCAGGGTCGTCGTACGCCCGATGGTCCTGCTCGACGGTCTCACGGGCACGGGCGCCCGACAGGCTTGGTCCGCCAAGGAGATGACGGACGAGCGGCGCAACGCGGTGTTGCGGTTCCTCTTCTCCGGCGTGGTGATCGACGAGCCCTCGAAGTACGGCCGGTACATGGACTGGGACCGGATCAGCATCGAGCAGAACCCTCTCTGAGCCCGCGAAGCGTGCCCATACCACGATGTCGGCCGGACGCGTTCGGCCGCGCAGCGGCGACAGTGGTCTCGGGCGCCGATACCGGGCCTGTCTGCTGAGGGAGTCGTGGAGGGAATGGCGTGCGTGCGTGCATTACCACGAGGGTCGGCCGTTTTAAAACGGCCGCTCGATCGGGATGATGGTGTGCGGCGGGGCCAGAAAGGCTCGCTAACCGACTGCCGCCGGCGCATTGGCCAGAGAGGGGGAATGCGATGGGGAAGTCCCATGGATTCGTGGCGCGCGGTGGCCGGGATAGCTGCCTTTGTCGCGGGAACGGCTCGCCGATAGGAGAAATGGCATCGGTCGTTGTCTGGTCTGGCGAGCCTAGGGTCGGAACGCCGCAGATCAGCACTGTCCTTGGCCTGCCTCGACGGCAGTCTGTCCGAGCCACCCATTGGCCTGCTGGAGCGAGAGCGCGCGGTCAGTGCGAGGAATCTTCGGCCTATTTCGCTGAAATCCTTGCACGGGAGATATGGGCGATGGTTGTGTATTCGTATCCCCGCAGCTGACCCACGTCCCTCTCCCATGCCCCCACACCCTCCACCGCGCGCGATGACGCGCCCTTATCACCGGATTCCGGCCGCACCAAACCGGCCCTTTCGTGGTCACCTACGTACGGCGCAGGCACCTTGCCTTCGCCGGATGCACCCGCCTGCCCTGAAGCGAGGAGTTCTGACATGTCGTAACCGTTGAGGAGCGGCCGACCGCCTGCCAGCGTCGGCGCGCCCCACTGTCCCGCGGGCCTGGTGTTGGAGCACCAGGGATGCGGCTTCGACCACCTGACGACCGCCCACTACACCCGCGACCCGGCGCACATGGGGCCTGCCAGCACCGCACCCGGTCGCGAGGAGACTCGCTTGCCCCTGCCCGCACACACCCCGGAGGCGGACCCGCCCGCCGCCGGTGGCCGAGTGATCGCCCTGTGCCAGCCCGCTGGCGCCGACGCGAAGCCCGATGACGGCACGCAGCGTTCCGTCCGCCAGGACGAGGAACGCGCGCGAGCGCTGGAGCGGGTCTGCGCCGGCTTCCGCACGACGATCAGCCCGCGCAGCGCCGCCCGGCTGGCCGACCTCATGGGCGCCACCACGGCTCGCGCCGTCGGCCGCGCGGCCTGACCGCACCCGCCTACGGGAGCGGCCCTCGGTGTTGGAGCACCGAAGGCCGCGACAACTCCCTGACGACCGCCCACAAAAACGATCTACCAAGGCGCCGCCGGCCTGCCAGCCTGCGGCACCGAGCGAGGAGTGTTGTGTCCCAGCGTACGTTTCCATCCCAGCGTGCCGCAGCCCCCTATCCCGGACATCCTGTTGGGCATGACGAGGGCGGGTTGGACGGGTTGCCCGAGCACTTGAGCACCGCGTCCATATCCCCGGCCCGTCCGTCGCGCGCCCAGGTCACCGTCTGGGACCGCCTCGCGGTCGCGCTGCTCGGCGCGATCGGCTTCGCCCTGTCCTACGACGCGCTCCAGCAGATGGCCGTCGCCATCCACGTGCGTGGCTGGCTGACCTACATGTTCCCGCTGACCATCGACGGGTTCATCGCCTACGGCGTGCGCGCGCTGCTTGTCCTGCGCGAAGCCCCGTGGCCGGCGCGCGCCTACGCCTGGCTCCTCTTCGCTGGCGCCACCGGCGCCAGCGTGTGGGCCAACGCGCTGCACGCGGTGCGCCTCAACCACCTCGCCGAGGTGGGTGGCGGACTGCGGCTCGGCGACAGCGTCGTCGGCCTGCTGTCTACGCTCGCCCCGCTCGCGCTCGGCGGCTCGGTCCACCTGTACATCCTCATCGCCCGCCACAGCCTCGCCACCGTGCCTCCTACGAGCGGCGGGCTGCAGCGGGCTGCCGAGGGCCCGGACAGCCTCGACCGTCCGGAGAGCCTGGTCGAGCCGTTCGCCGACATGGATCGCCAAACGCACGCCGCCGCGTCGGCGGAGGACGCCGGTCCCGCCACAGCGGAAGCGGGTGCGGCCCCCGCGGACCTTTTCGTGCACTGGTCCCCGGACGGAGCGGGCAACGGTCCGGCCGACGGCGCTGCGGCTGAGCACACCCGCGCTGGGGACCAAGCCGAGCCCCAGTGGTCAGCGGACCAGCCAGCGGCTGGCGCCTTTGACGTGCCGCCGGTCCCCGCTGTGTCCGAGGAGGTTGTCGGCAGTCCCGAGGCCGATCCGGGCAGTGTGGACCATGCCCGTGCCGGTGACAGCGTGGACGGTGTCGCGGGTGAAGTCGCAGGTCAGGGGATTTCCGGTCAATCGGGTCAGTCTGAGGGTGCCAGGTCGGCGGGCCGTCCGCCGGGCGCTCCGACCGAAGAGCTTGTCGCGATCGGCCGCGAAGGCTGGACCGTTGCGGGCCGTCTGACCCGGCACGTGGTCAGGGACGCGATCCGTGCACGGAATCTGACTGTGTCCGAGGACCGGGTCACCGAGGTGGCCAACATCCTGCGCGCCGAGCGTGACGCCGCAGGCGGTCTTCGCGCCTGATCCGTGCAGTGCGGGTGCCCCACCAGTCTTAGTCCCGGTGAGGCACCCGCCCTGGTCCCGGGTCTTCGCCCGGGACCAGGGAAGCCGACCGCGCTGAACGGTCCAAACCCCATGTTCTCTTTCGGAACAGTCCCACGCCGATGCATCCCGGCACTCTCATCCTCCGCACCAGACGCACCAGGAGCCCGCCCTGCGCGCCACCCGCCGTACCTCGACCGACCAGCCTGTGAAGGCTGTAAGCTCCATGGACCGCAAGGGAGTTGACCACCCGTCTGTCTCAGGCGGAGCAAGCGAGTGCGTGCGGGGCCCCTACGGGGCCACGCACGCGGGGGTCCACGCCCAGGGGGGCGTGGACGTGCCGTTGCTGCCGAGGGCGGCAGCACCGGAGCTTCACCGCGAGGGCGCGGCGAAGCAGGAGGAGACACCCGCCGTCGAGCCGTTCACGCCCGCCCGAGCTGCTGACCGCGCTGAGCGTCCGAGCACGCGCCGTCCCAAGCGCCGCCGACGTGACAACGAGAACCCCAAGACGAAGAAGCTCGGTTTTCGCTGCACCGCGGAGCGGGCAGCGGAGATCAAGCGGCTCGCGCAGGCGGCGGGCCTGAACGTGGCCGACTACCTGGAGCGCCAGGCCCTGACCGTCGACGGCGCCGGCCTGGTGACCCGCGACGAGCAACTGGACCAGTCCGTGCAGGCGCTCGATGCCGCGCGGTTCCAGGTCGGCCGGGTCGGCGTCAACGTCAACCAGATCGCCTTCCAGCTCAACGCCCTGATCGGCATCGACCACGGCCCCGCGCAGGTCACCCTGAAGAAGGCCAGGGAGCTGATGGTCGAGACCCGCCGGGCCGCCGCCCAGGTCGACTCGTCCGCGATGCGCGTGGCGAAGGCCGGCCGCCGGTGATCACCACTGCCCGCTCCGGCAAATACACGCTCGGGGCGCTGCAGTACCTGTACGGTCCGGGGCGAGTGAACGAGCACACCGACCCGCACCTCGTGGGCTCCTGGGACGGCTTCGCACCCGACCCTGGCCGCGACCCCGAGGCCACCCTCGCCCAGCTGCGGGACGTCCTGGACCTGCACGTCGTCCGCTACGGCCAGCCGGTCAAGAAGCACGTCTACCACCGCATGGTCCGCGCCGACCCTTCCGACCGGAACCTGAGCGACGAGGAGTGGGCGGACATCGCCCGCCGAATCGTGGCCGTCGCCGGAATCGCCCCCGACGGCGATCCGGACGGCTGCCGGTGGATCGCCGTGCACCACGGGGACAACCACATCCACATCCTCGCCACCACCATCCGCGCGGACCTGACCCAGGCCCGCCTGCGCGGCGACCAGTACCGGGCCGAGGACGAACTCACCGAGATCGAGAGGCAGTACCGACTCAAGGACCTGTCCGACACTCGCACCCCGGAGTATCGGGCCGCGATCCCCAAGCGCGCCAAGAGTCCAGAACTGCGCAAGGCTGAGCGGCTGGGGCAGGAGGAGACCGGGCGGGCCCGGCTGCGGACAGGTGTCCGCCGGGCGCTGGCCGGCGCCGCCACCGAGGAGGAGTTCCTCGCACGCCTCACCGTGCAGGGCATCCGCTTCGAGATCCGCCGCCTACCCTCCGGCGACGCCAAGGGCTACACGTTCGCCCTACCCACCGGCGGTCCGAGCGGTCCGGTGTGGTTCTCCGGCAGCAAGCTCGCCGCCGACCTCACCCTGCCCAAGATCCACGAGCGCTTCGCCATCGGCGTCAACCAGCCCGCACCCAGCCGCGCGGGTGATCAGGGGCGGTCGGTCACAGTCCGGTACCGGGCCAGCACCACCACCGACCGTGCCGTACGCACCATCGACGACGAACCCCAGGCCGGTCAGATCGCCGCGGTGGTCAGCGGCGCCATCGAGATGCTCGACACCCTCGCGCTCACCAGCCCCGTCCTGTCTCGAAAGGAGATCAACCAGGCCGCTCGGGCCTTGGAGTACACCGCCGTCGCCCGCACCCGCGCCGCCCGCACCGAGGTACGTGCGATGCGCTCCGCCGCCCGGGAACTCCTCTACGGCGGCCTGGCCGGCGGCAGCGGCGACGAGGGCACGGCCGCGGCCACGGTCCTGTCCAGTCTGGTGCTGCTGGCGATCGTCATCGCCAAGTGGCACGCCGCCCAAGGCAACCAGCGCCAGGCCGAGGCCGCACACGCGGCGGCAGCGCACCTGCGTACCGCCTACGGCAGGCACGCCGGGCGCCCGATCGCCCTGCTCGACACCCGAGGCCGCCAGCTCTCGGAGCCGATCCGCGACCGGCAGGAGACAGCGATCCGCCAGGCGCTGCCTGCCGACCAGGCCGCCCGGGTACTCGCCGAGGACGGCTGGGCGGCACTTGCCGCCACCCTGGCCGAAGCCGAACAAGCAGGCCACGACCCGCAGGCCCTTATCGCCCAGGCCGCCGGTCAGCGCGAGTTGGCCAGCGCCGACTCGCCCGCCGCCGTGCTGACCTGGCGCATCCGACGCAATGGCGGCCTCCCGGCCCCCGCGCCGAAGGCCACGACGGAGGAACGTCGCACCGGCGCGGCCCTGTTCCGCTCCACCACCAACCGCACCACCAGCTCACCGGCCGCCGCGGTCACCCCGCCGCCGGCGCCGCCCGCACCCGATCAGGTGCGCCGCACGCGGTGACCAACCCCGGTGGGCGGGTGCCGACACCATGCTGCACCCGCCCCCAAAGTCCACCCTGCTGGCAGCCACGAGGCCAAGCAGGCTCTTCCGCCCTCTCCACCCCCGCCGCCCACGCGGCGGGGGCAACCCACCATCCTCATCAGCATTTGGAGACAGCTTCTTGAGTTCGATCCCGGTCGTGCAGCGCACCGTGTTCTCGACGTCCCGCACCGCGGAGTTCCTGGATTGGCGGGCCCTGCAGTCCCAGACCGGACAGTCCCGTGAGCGGTTCGGCGACGTCGTCATCAAGGAACTGCTCGACAATGCCCTCGACGCGGCGGAGACCGAGAGCAACCGCCCCGAGATCGGCCTCGCCGTGACGTGGGCCGACGGTGTGGCGCGGGTTTGTGTGACGGACAACGGGCCCGGCATGGCGGGCGGGGTGGTCGAGCGGATCCTGGACTTCACCCGCAACGTCTCCGACAAGGAGAGCCTGCGCTCGCCGACCCGCGGAATGCAGGGCAACGCGTTCAAGACCCTGCTCGGCATCCCCTACGCGCTCGGCATCGCGGAGCCGGTGGTGGTCGAGGCGCTGGGGGTGCGCCACGAAATCGCCGTGTCCGCCGACCCCTCGGGCGACGTCGCCCCCCACCACACGAAGGCCCCCTCCAACCGCACCACCGGCACCTCGGTCACCGTGCCAGTGCCGGCCGAGCAGGTCACGGCCGAGAAGGCGGCTGCCTGGCTGCAAAAGTTCGCCCTCATCAACCCGCACGCGCGCTTCGTTGACCACGCTCAGACCGGCGGCGCAGACAGGGCCGGAATTTACGAGCCCACCGCGCCCAAGAAGTGGCGCAAGCCCCTGCCCACCGACCCGACCAGCGCACACCACTACGACGAGGCCGCAATGACGAAGCTGGTCTTCGCCCACATCCGCGAGCACCGCGCGGGTGGTACGGACCTGACGGTTCGGGCGTTCGCCAACACCTTCGCGGGCCTGACCGGCTCGGCCAAGGCCAAGAAGATCGCCGAGCAGGTTCCCCAGATCACGCACCTGTCCGGCTTCGAGGAGCACCCAGACCAGATCCCGGTGCTCCTGGCGGCGATGAAGGAGCACAGCAAGCCGCCCACGCCCTCCTACCTCGGCCAGGTCCCCCGCGACCACTACACCCACGTCCTCGACCACGCGTTCGGCGTCGAGGAGGCATGGTTCTCCCGCAAGCAGCTGACCGACAAGGCGGGGATCCCGTGGAGCATCGAGGTGGCGGTTGCCCGCACGGAGCGCCCCGGCGCCGTGTGCTTCGCCGTGAACTACTCGGCGACCTTCGGCGACCCCCTCGCCCAGACCCTGCTGCTCGGCGACAACGTCACCAGCACCGGGGTGCGCTCGTTCCTCGCCCAGACCGACGCCGCCCCCACCCTCGGCAACCAGTCGGGTCGAGCCGCCATCGTCCATCTGGTCTGCCCGGTACCGCAGTTCACCGACAAGGGCAAGACCGCACTCGTCGTCCCGGGCGAGGTCGCCGCGGCCTGTGCGAAGGCCCTCACCTCCGCGACGAAGGTGCTGGCCCGGGACCAGCGCTCCAAGCAGGTCTCCGACCGGCGTGAGCAGCGGGCTGCGATGCGCGAGTACAAGGCCAGCACCGCCAACCTGACCGCGCCGAAGCTGTCCAAGAAGGACGCTGTGTTCACCGTCATGCGTGAGGCCATCAGCCAGGCTCGAGGCACCGAGGGTCTGTCTTTCTCCGCCCACACCCTGTTCTACAAGATCCGGCCGCTCGCGCTGAAGCTCCTCCCCATCGGGTCCAAGCTCAATGCCCCCTACATCGAGCAGACGCTGATCCCCGACTGGGAACGCCAGAACGGACCCATCCAGGGCCTCTACCGCGAGCCGCGTGGAACCCTGCACCACCCCCACGACCCCACCGGGCTGATGGACGTGCGGCTGGGTACCCGCGAGGTCCAGCAGTACATCCCGCCGAAGTGGAGCTACAACAAGATCCTCGTCATCGAGAAGACGGGCCTGTGGCCGCCGGTACGCGAGGCGGGCCTCGCCGAGAAGTACGACATGGCCGTCATCACCAACGAGGGCTACGGCACCGAGGCGTGCCGCGAATTGCTCGCCAAGATGCCCCCCGGCAACGTGCAGATCTTCGTTCTACACGACGCCGACCCCTACGGCTACAACATCGCCCGCACCCTCGGGGAGGAGACCACCCGCATGCCCGACCACCGCGTGAAGGTCATCGACCTCGGCCTGACCGTCGACGACGCCCAGGCCAAGGGACTCGAGGCCGAGCCCGACACCCGCGACGCCGCCCTGCCCGCTCGCATCCTGCCCCACCTGTCCGACGCCGACCGTCAGTGGTTCACGGGCAAGCCCTGTGCCTGGCGCCCGAACGGCGAGCCCGCCAAGTGGCGCTACCAGCGCGTCGAACTCAACGCCTTCTCCTCCCCGGAGCTCATCGCCTACATCGAGGAAGGTCTCGCCCGCTACCAAGCCCTCGGCAAGGTCGTACCGCCCGACAACCAGCTGTGGTCCACCGCCCAACAGCGCCTGCAGCACCGTGTCGTCGCGGCCGTCGGCGAGGCGATCGACGCCATGTTCCCCATGGACCGGCTCGTCCAAGCAGTATTCGCCGGCCTCGACACCGACCAGATCACCGCCATCGGCTCAGCCCACCTCGCCCAGCTCCACGCCGACCGCCCCGCCCTCTCCTGGGAAGACGCCGTCACCACCCTGGTCGACAACCGGATGCCCGACGACCACCACCTCACCGCACTCGCCCGCCAAGCCGTAACCGCACAACAGGCCGCGCACAGCCGGTAGCTGGCACACCCCATGGCGGCCGCCCCCACGTCCGAGGCGGCCGCCACAGGCACGGGTGTCGTTTCGATGTCCCTTCCGCCGCCCCGGATCCATTCAACGACCTTGCGTCATATGGTCCTTGCTACCCAGCAGCCGATGCGAAAGGACCGCATGACCGACTACGACCACGACTTCCACAACCCCGCCCCCGAACCCACCCCCACCGTCATCCTCGCCGTCCCCCACCCCGCCGCGCTCAACCCCCGCGGCATCACCATCACCTGCCCCAACTGCCGAGCCCACCGCGACTGGCTCCTCCTGAACGTCGGGCCCCAGGTCTTCGTCCGCTGCCGCTGCGCCCACGAGTGGTGCGAGCACGACCTGGAGGCCGTTGACGTCACCGCCGCCCGAGGCGACATCGAGGGCGAGCGGGAATGGGAGTCGTTCGACGAGATGTATCGCGGACTCAGCTTCGACGGTCTCTTCCGGTACACCTACCTCAACTAGGGTCGCCTCTACCACCAGCGCTCCCAGCACTGGAACCGGTGTGACTGAGCGCTTCAGTTGGCGAGTGAGCATGACACTTGGCGGGCTGAGCATTCAGTCTCGATCACGGCGGCCAGGCGGTTGGCGACTCGGTCAGCTAGGAGGGAGTTGTGGGGGCGAGATCGGGTGAGATCAGGCGTACCCTGGGCGACGAAAACCGCTTGGGGTGGGGAGAGTTGAGTGGCAGCAGACGAGAACGGCGTGCTGGCGGAGCTGTTCTGGAGCGTCACCCGTTTGCTGAGGGGCAGCTTTAAGACCCACAGCTACGGCAACGTCGTACTGGTCCTCACCGCGCTGCGTCGCCTGGACTGCGTCCGCCAGCAGGAGTCGGGCGCTCAACTGACAGAGGACTGGTTCGGCGTTCCGGCTCAGGTCGCGAGCAAAGGAGCAACGGCCCAGCCTGAGCAACTGGTCGCCGACAGGATCCGCCAGCTGCTGGTGACGGACTTCCCCGCCGGCAGCATGGAAATACTGGATTCTCTCGACTTCTCGAGGACCCTCCAGACCCTCGTGGACTCGCGACTGCTCTCGAAAGTCGTGGCCTGCTTCGTCGCCGTTGACCTGAGCCCGGTCACCGTCTCGAACGAACAGATGGGGCGTGCCTTCGAAGAACTCCTGCAGCAGTGTGCCGACGCATCGTCCGAACCCTACGGGGAGCACAGAACCCCTCGGGACATCGCCGAGCTGACCGCCAGGCTTCTTCTCAGCCCCGACCTGGCACCCCTTGGTGGCACGGCGGCACCGAGCCGGGTCTACGACCCTTGCTGCGGAACTGGCGGAATGTTCTACGCCGTCGAGACCGTCTTCCGGAACGTCGGCGCCACTGGCGCCCTGACCGTTTCGGGACAGGAGATCAACCAGCAGTCGGCGGCGCTGGCCCGCCTCGCGCAGATGATGAGAGGCGGGGATCCGGACGCCATCGTCCTCGGCGATGTCCTCATCGACGACAGACACCGCGGCCAGAGGTTCGAGTACCAGCTGGCAGCCCCTCCGTTCGGCATGTACTGGAGTGGACAGCAGGACGCAGTCATCCGGGAGGCCAAGGATCTGGGGTGGGACGGAAGGTTCGGAGCTGGTCTGCCCACCCGCGTCGATTCCTCCCTGCTCTTTGTGCAGCACCTGGTGGCCCACATGCGGCCCACGGACCAGGGCGGTGGCCGAGCGGCGATCGTGATCAGCCCGGCGCCCCTTCAGCGGGGCAGCGCTGGCTCAGGCGATTCGGAGATCCGCCGGTGGCTGCTGGAGCAGGACCTGCTTGAGGCCGTGGTCGCCCTGTCGGACCGCCTGTGGCCGAACACTGCAATGCCCAGCTACATCTGGCTGCTGTCGAACCGCAAACCCCAGCACCTCCGGGGCAAGGTCATCGCGCTTGACGGGAGCGGGAGTTCCGCGACGGTGCGCCGTCCGGTGGGTGCCAAACGGCAGTACATGACGGCTCGGCACATCTCCGAGCTCGTCGAGCGGTACTTGGAGGCGCGCGATGGCATGCTCGATGAAGGACGCCTGGCCGAGAGCGAGGACGGCGCGTTGCTGCTCGACATCAGCGATCTCGGCTACCGTCAGGTCGCGGTCGAGCGGCCACTGCGGCAGTCGTTCATGGTGGGCGCGGATGCCCTCGCCGCCCTTGAGGAAGCCAAGCCACTGGAGCGATTCAGCGACGCGAAGGCCCTGATGGGCGCGTTGCGCTCGTTCGTTGACAAGAGCTTTCCGACCTGGGCCGAGTTTCAGGGCGCCTTGTCAACGGCGCTGCGGGACGCAGGGGTGCAGGGCGAGCTCACGGGCCCGATGTGGCGGCGCGTTCGTAGGGCCGTTGCCGTCGAAGATCCTGAGGGCGAAGTCCAGAGAGGTGCGGACGGCAAGGCGCTGCCCGATCCCGCGCTTCGTCTTCAGGAGCGGTTGCCGCTGCACCAGGACATCGACCAGTTCATTCGGCGCGAGGTCAAGCCCGAGTTCCCGGACGCATGGCCCGCCCACAACACCGCAAAGGTCGGCTATTCGATCCCGCTGGCTCCCTTCCTGGCTCAGCGGCCCGGTACGGGCTTCGGGCCGCTGTCCAAGGTGGCGCAGTTGATACCTAACCGAACCCTGCCCAGCCGAGAGAGAACCGGTAAACCCCTGTTGAACGGCCGCGACCTCCAGACGGCCGACACTGCGGCAGAGCTCCCGGACGCGGCTGAGACACGACCGCACCTGGCCTCCTGCACCAGCGGCGACGTCGTCGGGCTGGGCGCCAACTGGCGGCTCCTCCCACCGGAGTTCGGAGACGCGTTGACGCCGCTGACGGTCCTGCGCCCGATCAGCAACAGCGGACGCGCCCTGTGCGAGTGGCTGCGGACCCGCCCCAGCGACCAGAGAAGCGCGCTGGTGCCGCGGTTCTCCATGAACTCGCTGGTCCCAGTCGATCTCATCAAGGACCCCGAGTTCAACGCCCTCGTGGACACCCTCGAAGCTGGCAGGGCCACTCTGGCCAGCACTACCGCCGGAATTCTCCCCAACGTGTTCCGCGACGCGCAGGCTGACGTCGGCGAACTGCGCCACGCAACCCGCGCAGCTGCCTCCCAGGCCCGTCTCATTGGAGAACTCGTCAGGCCGCTCGAAGATCCTGTGTGGCGGGCTGAATGGAGCTACCCGTACCACGTGGCGGCGCTCGCCAGGCAGTACAGGGTCGCAGCGACTCCTAGTGACCGCTACCAGACGCTACTCAAGCTCGCCGAGGGCATCGCCCGCTGCGTCGGAGTGTTGGCGCTCGCCATCGAGATTCGCCGCAAGCAGGCTTTCACCAGAACCCTGAAGGACAAGTTCAACCGGGGTGACGGTGCGACCTGGGGCACCTGGCACAACCTGATCACGCCACTGGTCCAGGCCGGCCCCATCCCTGAACTCCCGGAGTTGGAGGGTGTACTCGACCCGGGCGGGGTGATTGAGTCGCTGACAGCTCTGCTGGACGGCAGGAACAAGAACGGCCACGCGTATCGAGCCCCCGCAGCACACAAGGTGGAGCGCGAGATCAGCGTCCTTGAGCCCTTGGTCGTCACAGCCCTGGAGTCGGTCGGCTGGTTGGCCGCACACCACTGGGACCTGGTCGACACCTGTAAGTACGCCACGAACAGGTTTACCCTGACCGGGCGTCGGCTGCGCGGCAGCCATCCGGACTGGGAGTCCTTCGAATACCCGCCTCGCGATTCGCCCGTGGAGCCAGGGCGGATCTACGTGCAAGGTTCCTCTCCCGACGACCCCTTGGAGCTTTGGCCCATCGCCAGGGCCGAAGTGTGCGTCGAGTGCGATGCGCCGGAGCTGTTCCTGATCAACAAGATCAACAGGAATCGCACCATCATGACGCTGCGCTGCAGCAAGGACCACGAGATCGAGCCCGCGATCGGCAGCTAGTACCAACGCCGTTCAGTTAGGACGGCCAGGGCCGCGTCAAGGGTCGGTTGTGAGCATGTTGACGCTGATCGTGGCTTTGTAGGTGGCTCGGTCGATGGCGGGTCCGCGTGCGTTGTACTTGGAGATCGCTCGTTTGACGATCCGGTCTTTGGTGCGGACCCGCCGTGCGGGCAGGAGATGGGCCAGCACATGGCGGCCGATGACTCCGACCAGGTCGATCACGGTCTCGGTCATGATGCCCGCGGCCAGGACGAGCTGGTCGCGGGCGGCAGACAGGGCGACGGTGAAGCCGGCCCGGTCCGGGTCGGTGCCCGGGACACTGTCGGTGGCGTCCGTCATGGCGGTCCGCAGCACCTGGTAGGCGACGAGCAGTGCCCAGATCTCCTGCTCGACCCCGGCCGGGGTGCGGGCGCGCAGGACACGTCCGCCCAGGATCGTGGATTTCAGCTCCGCGTAGGCTGTCTCGACCTCCCAGCGTTCGTGATAGAGCCGTATGAGCTCGGCGGCCGGGTGCGCTGACGGGTCGGTGAGGGTGGTCAGCAGCCGGTAGTGGCCGGTGCGAGCCCCTTTGGACGTGACGAGGCTGATCTCGGCGTCGATGACGCGTACGGTCAGCGCGCCGAGCCGGGCCAGGAACGAGCCGTCACCGCAGCGGGCCACCGGCGGCAGCCTGCGACCGGACTTGCACCGCACCAGCAGGTGTGCTCCGGTGGCGGCAAGGCGGTTCAGCAGATCAGCGGCGGCGAAATTCCGGTCGCCGAGCAGCAGCATCCCGGCACGCAGATCGCCTGCCAGCCGGCCCGCGTACTCCAGCTCGCCGGTGGTGGCCGGGCCGAACGCCGCCCCGATCACCGCCCTCGTTCCGCAGGCCACCAGTGCCGCCAGCCGGACCTGCGGATAACCCCCTGCCCCGTTGTTGCACCGCTGCTTGGCGAACACCGCGAGGTTCGCCGGCGTGTCCGGCACGGGCAACAGCGTGCCGTCGACCGCCACCACCAACAGCCCGCGCCAGCGGGCCTGGGTCGCGGTCGTCGCCACCGGCCCACGTACCAGATCGAACAGTGCCTTCAACGGCGCCGCCCCCAGGCGCTGGCGAGCCTGGCAATGCGCCGGCACTTGGCCTGATGGGCGCCGGGCCCGCCAGGCCCGCGCACAACCGGTCGAAGACCTGCCGGTAGCCCAGCCCGGCGAACAACGCCCCGGCCAGCAGCAGGTACACGGTCACTCGCGCCGGCAGCAGCCGGACCCGCTGCTGGACCGCCTTCGTCCCCGCCAGTACCTCATCGACCATCTCGAACGGCACGATCCGAGTTAGCTCACCCAGATGGCCAGGCGCGAACGGCCCTGCCGCAACAACGACTTCACAAGGGATGACAGAATCAGCACGCAACGGAGCTCCTGCAGAACAGTGATCTTGGCAGACACGGTTCTAACAGGAGCTCCGTTCATACATCAGGCGACTTGACACACCAGTCTCACGCCTAACTACACGGCGTTGCAGCTAGTACTCCGGCAGAACTTCGACGAACAGTCACGGATCCGTGGTGTGGGCGGTGCCTCTGGCCGATCCGCGATTTGTGAAGCCCCAGATCCGCACCTAACTGTCCGGATCGCGCTCCACCCGCCAGCTGAAGCACTCAGTCACAACCGGTCGGCTGGCGGCGCGTCAGGGGCCCAAGTGGCTGACGCTGGCCAGCATCGGCTGCGCCAGCTGCAACTTGGTGCTCTGCTGGGACTGTCACCGGGCTGCCGTAGCCTGGCCGGCGTCCTGGTGACGCTATGACGGAGGGGTGGGCCGTGATGGGCCAGCACGCCACAAGCCAGGCGATTCCCGGCCCGGCGTCAAGCGCGCGGAAGCTTCACCAAGGCTGGCCTCGGCGCGGGGGAACCACTTCCCGGCTGGGCTCTGAGAGCGTAGGAGCGCCACATTCCAGCGACGCCAGTACCTGGCGTGGCCGCCGGGTGATGGCTCTGCTCCCTTGACGCGCAGAAGGGCCGACGCGATGTGGGAAGGTCTGAACGGCCGTCAGCGAGCCTATCTGCTCGCCTGCTTCCACGAGGATCGGGAAGCTGAACTCCGCGCAAGGGCAGCCCGCACAGCCTTTCGGGACCCAGGGCCGGCGTCCGCGTGGCGAAAGCTGCCCTTCTCGATGAAGACCGAACTCCCGTTCGCCGACCACACCACCATCCAGGAGCGACTTCGCGAGGAAGGCCACCTCGACGCTGGAGCCGGAGCCACCCTGCACGCGCTTGCCCGCAGGGGACTTCTCCAGATCACTGAAGATCGGGTCAACCTCCCCCAGGTCGGTCTCGTTCACCGCGTCCTGGTGGAACTGACCCGTGCGGGCCGGGCCTGTGCCCGCGCCGGACTCGGCATTGCCCCCACGCCGCGCAGGCCCGCGCACCTGCTGTCGGAGTGGCTGTGGCGCAACCTGGCCAGGGTCGCCGAAGCGAGACCTGACGGTCTGCCAGAGGCTGCCATGGGAGGTACGTCGAGATTCCACCTCGGCGTCGGCTACCGACCCAACGGCAGACCAAGCCGGGGATACATCGACTCCTTCGCTGTCCGCGTGGAGAAGGGGCGTGGGACGTTCGTCCTTGAGTACCGGTGGCGGATCACCGAGGCAGGCAGGCAGCACATCAACGCGCACCGGACCGACTACCAAAGCCGTTACCCGGCTGTCCAGTTCAGCATCCCGGATCCTCTGTGATTGGTCGATCTGAGCGCGACTGTCGTACCCCAGGTTTATGGTGCTATGCGTGAAGTTCACCTCCACATCGGAGCCGATCAGTCACGACATGATCCGGCAGATGATGATGCGCGCGGCAACAGTGGCGGCCAAGGCCCTCACGGACACCGAGCAGGCGCCGGAAGGCCGTCTGAGCACTTTGATGGAAAGCCACGGCGAAGTCCTTGCCGCGCGCGGCCCTGGCCAGCCCCTCCCGTTCGAGTCCTTCCTGGCGATGCTCACCGGCTACCTCGCCCGGCTCCTCCCCGACGGGGTATCACCGGAGGAGATGACGGGTGTCCATCTGATCAACGACGACGGCCTGTTCGAAGAAGATCTGTTCGACCTTGACCAGGAACAGCGGGAGGTCGCGCGGGCAGTCCAGAAGGCCACCCGGGACGGCCGGTCCACCTCCCTGGCGGAAATCGAGCAGGAGATGGACCAGGTCACCGTCAACTCGGGGCTGAGGAAGCGCGGCACTCAAGATGCCTATGCCAAGGGCCGGTCTGACCTCTCCCGGCTCCCAGCCGGGACCGAGACCGAGGTGCGGAGGCTGAACATGCCCAGCGTCGTCGGCCAGTTCTACCGTCCCATCAACTACGCTGCTCTCTACGAGCAGTGGTGGTTTGCCTGCCCCGTGTGCCGCTGGCCGATGAAGATCACCCGGCACCGTTCGCGCAAGTCGGTCACCGGCAGGGTGCGGTGCTTCTACCGGCCGCACGCGGAACTGATGGGCGCCTCCTACACCTTCAAGATCCCTGATGCAGGTAAGCCGCCGGCACTGATCCCCGGCTCCCCGCCTCCGGCCCCCACTGGGGCGGCGTCGGTTCTCGCCCATGACCTGCGGGGATCCGTGCCCCAACCGCTGCCAGCCGCAGGGCATCTGGCGCTGGCACGCGGACCGTGGCGCTACACCACCGTCCCCGGCCTCCTCGAGATCGCCCTGTACGACGCGCTGATCTCACGCGGCTTCGCCGTCGCCCCAGAGCCTCACATGAGCCGCGCAGCCCTGGGAGCCGGGGCCGACTGCCCCGGCACCGTCACCGTGTGGCCCTACCTGGATGCCTACGACCTGCACGTTGACGTGTGGCAGCTCGGTGACGAGAGAGAGTCCTTTCTGCTCGACATCAAGGACTTCACCTCGGAGAAGCTGCTGGCGAAGAAGATCCAAGCCGACGGCGGCGATGACGCAGCCGAGTGGATCATCGTCCCCGACTACCGGGAAACATCCCTGCCCCTGCTGCGCGGGGTGTGCGAGGAGTTCGGCCTGAAGGTGACCACCGCAGGTGAGATCGGCCAGAAGATCTGCAGGACGGCGGGTATCCGATGGGCCTGACAAGCAAGCTCCGCAAGGACGACGCGGCAGTCTACTGCGCGCTGGCGCTCGCCGCTCACTATTTCCCCGGCCCGTCCGACGATCATGGGCAGCCCGCGGGGACGTTCCGGCACGCCGCGTTCCTCCTGTCCGGCCAGTACGACAAGTGGTCGGCCTGGGCGAACCTCCCGCACGAGGAGAAGCAGCGCCTCGCCGACGTTCTCGTCAACGCTCCCGGAGAACTCGCCAGCGCACCGGCCTTCGCTCAGGCTGCCCGCAGGAGACTGGCCACGCCCCCTGCTGGCCAGGCACCCCAGTTCGTCCCCGTCGGCGAACCTCACACAGCGGAAGCCGCCTCGCCGCTGGTCGGAGACGACCTCCTGGCCTACGTGGACCGCACCCTCAAACGAGTCCGCAAGGATCACCCTCGCCCCAAGCCGGCACCACCCGCCGCAGCCGGGGTGTGGATGACCCGCAAGCTCTACGCCGGCGGTATCGGGGAGATCCAGGGCCGCGCCACCATCCCCACCTTCGCAGGCGGCACCGAGGCCGACCCGTGCCAGAGCCCGCCCCAGGTGCACACCGCTGCCTACCTACCGAACGTCGAGGCGCCAACCAGTGACCTCCTCGACCTCGCCCGGCAGCTGGATCAGCGGCTCAAGCCCGAAGGCCGGCACCTGTACCAAGTCCTCAAGACGCTCTTCAGTCAGCTCAACACCACGGACACGATCTCCCCGAAGGAGGCGCTCCGCCTCTGTGCCGGCGCCACCGAGGTCTTCAACGCCCCTACGGGCACCGGTAAGAGCGTCCTCGTCCGTGTCATGGCCTCGTGGTTCGCAGTCAACGGCCTGACGCTCGCGATCGTCCTGCCCACGGTCGAGGCGACACTCTCGGCAGCATGGGACATCAGTCAGGACCTCGAATACCTCGGCCACCCCGAGACATGTACTCCCCTGATGTCCCCCTACGGCCTGCACGAGCGGGCCATGAAAATCGCCTCCCGTATCGAAGGATCGATCGCCGAACAGTCGGCCAAGATCCGCTGGAAGATCAGCCAGCTCTCCTACGGCTGCGCGCTGAACCGCTTCACCGAGGCCACACACCCCTACCCCGCGGGATCCGAATCCTGCATGACCCTCTACCCGCTCCCTCCAGCCAAGGGAACCCGGCGCTGCCCCTTCGTGCCGGTCTGCGGGAAGTACCAGCAACACCACAACGCGTGCACCGCTTCAGTGGTGGTGACCAACCACCACAACTTCATGATGGGCCGGATGCCTATCGGCATCACCCTCGACGACCGCCCCACCAGCGGCCTGAGCGTGGCCGAGTTCCTGCTGCGCCGCTGCCACGCCACCCTCATCGACGAGATCGACCAGTTCCAGTCCACGGCCATCGGGAAGTGCTCCAGCGAGCTGGTCCTGGACTCGCGACTCGACAAGAAGATCCCGCTCCAGCAGCTCCACGACGAGCTGCGCAAGCAGCCACCGGCCACGGTCAAGGAACTCGTCCCGCCGGTCACCTACGCCCGTTACCTGACAGAGTTCCTACTGGCCGCCGTCTGCGAAGGCCAGCTCCACCTGCGGCACTACGAGGGCGATGGCGGTCCCGTCGGCGACCGGGCGGGTATGAACAGCACCGGATGGCACATCTCCGGAGGCCGGGACCGCCGACTGATCCACCTGCTGCTCCCAGAGGCAGGCATCACCAGCGAGCACGAGATCCCGCAAGAGCTCTTCGACAAGCTCAACGCGCTCAGGCCACCGAAGCCCGGCCAGGACCCGCTCGACGACCCGTTCAGCACCGTGGAACTGGAAGACCACTACCTTGACGTGCGCAACGCCCTCGGTGACCTTCTCGGCCACCGCGGCGCCGATCTGCTCACCCACACCCAGCACCGTCTGGGTGACCTCCTCAAGGCCATCGTCAAAGACGAACACGACCGCGCAGAAGCAGTCGAACTGCTCATCGTCCGCACCTGGCTCTCCGAGCTGGACGACACCCTCAACGACCTGATGGGCAAGACCGCCCAGCTCCGTGCGAGCGGCCTGGCCTCGGCCCGCGCCCTCGCCGAACGCCTTGAGCGCGGCATCGGAGCCAACATCCTCCCGTTCGGCATGCTCGGCCGCGCCCTGTTCGGCTACCGGGTCACCGGCCTGGACGACCCAGCCAAGACCGGCGAACTCACCTCCCAGAGCATCACCGGAGACCCGCACACCTACACCGCCCAGCTCGGCAGCATCGTCTCGCTCGCCCTCGCCGGCATCGAGCGGCCCGTCATGGGCCTGTCCGCGACCGCATACTTTCCGCAGGCCGTCCGCGAGCACATCCACAGCACCGTGAAGTGGTGGATGACCGACGCCGCACCGGACAGCATCCGCGCGAAGAAACACACCATCACCGACTCCCTCAACAACCCCATCCAGATCTCCGGGCTCCCCCAGCACCTCAAGGCAGCGGCCCTCAAGCAGCTCGGCGAGAGCCTGTACGACACCCGCATCCACCCCGAGCTCGAACGCCTCGAGAAGGAGGACAAGGACCGCGCGCACGCCGCCGTGGTGGTCAACTCCTACCTGCACTGTCGCTACATCGCGTTGGGGATCTACAACTCCGGCAACTACACAGGCGGCCTGTGCGTCGCCGTCCCGCCGGACAAGGAACGCCGCAGCGACCTGCCGCCGCTGCCCGCAGGCATCATCGAGCTGACGCCCGAGGAATTCGAGACCTTCCCGGCCAAGGGGAAGATCCTTGTCGTCCCCATGGCGCGCATCGCCCGCGGCCTGAACATCGTCATCGGCACCAAGTCGGCGATCACCCCCGTCTACCTGTGCACCCGGCCCCTGGCGCTGCTGAGCGATCCCCCGGAGATGTACGCCTCGGTCAACGCCGCCGGCCTCAACAGCCTCCCCAAGGAGCCCAGCGATGACCCAGTCGCGGCTCTCGCAGCAGCACGCACCGAGGCGTGGAGGCGCCTGAGCCTGATCATGCGCTCCGCGCCCGGTTTCGGGTCGACCCACAAGGTTCTGCAAGAGGAGATCGTCGCAGGCATGGTCGTCGACATGATCCAGCTCGCCGGACGAGCGCGCCGCGGCGGAACGGACATGACCCTGCACCTCGTGGACTACGCCTTCCACCGCGACTCGTGGCAAGCCGACCTCGCCAGCATCCTCCAGCGGATGTACATCAACTGGGACGAGGACGAACGCCGCCGCATGGACGACATCTACCGCGAAGCCCTCTCCGCCTTCCTCGCCTACGCCGGAATCGGCCCGGCCGCATGACCCTCGAAGGAGAACCCGCCCGCATGACCGCCCGCCCGCCCAAGCAGACCCAGCGCCTTGACCTCCTCGCCGGCCGGGTCACGCCCGCCCTCCTCGCGGACGCCTCCGTCCACATCCGCGACTGCGGCCCAACAGGCGTCAACATGTGGAAGATCTTCGAGAACGCCTACCGCCGGCGCGCCGGGCGGGACCAGGTCCAGGCCCCCCACTCCATCGCCACGACGGCTCTGCGTGCCCTCACTGGCGGGTACGTCTGGCTGGATGCCAAGCGGGCCGTCCTAGCCAGCCTGGACCCGATCGACGACGATACGGTGCGCGACGTCTTCACCCTGCTGCATGGCCTGGCCATGGGCGAGGACATCGACGACATCGACCTCAACCAACCGGTCAGCCTCGCGGAAAAGTTCGCCTCCACCCCCCAGGAACAGCGCGCTCTGTCCGACTACCTGCTCCGCTCGCCCAGCGGCCAGCCCGACGCCCCCACATGGGTCTACCAGACCGTCACCTGGGATCTCGCCCGCCGAATCGCAGCCGAGCCCTGGAGCATCGACGGCCTGTCCGTTCGGCTTCGCCCCGACACTTCGGGTGGCCTCGTCGCATGGGACGACCCGTGGCCGGACGAGCCCGGAACCCGCTTCTCTCTGCCGCGGATCCGACTGCGGATGAAGACCGAGCCCAACGTGAGCGATCCACTGATCCTCATCTCCGCCTCGGCGACCCGTATCAGCCGCTCCATGGACTTCACCCGCACGGTCCTCGTTGAACAGGACCATCCGAACCGGCCACTGGTCGAGGTCGAACTCGACGGCCGGGGACGTCTTCGCGACGTCAACCGCCTCGCCCTCCAGGCCCTCTCCCGGCTCGGTATGGGCCGCTCGGTCCTCCACGAGATCGACAAGCAGATCCAGGCTGATCGGCTGACCCGCCAGCAAGCCCAGGAGAACGGCGAGGAGCCGCCCGAACCCCAGCAACTGGGCACCGTCAGGCCCATCATGGCCAAGAACTTCTACTTCCCTGTCGGCTCCGGCGTGGGCATGGACTACTACCGCGGGCTGTACGACCACATCCAGAACACCCTCGGCAACAACTGGCGGCCTCTCCACGGCTTCTTCGAGGGCGGCAACTTCAAGCAGGCCAAGAAGGACGAAGTCCTCATGGAGCCGCTGGACATCACCCGCTCCCTGGACGCCATGGGCCTCGAGCACCTGCGCATCGTGTGCCTGTGGGCGACTGACGAGATTCGACAGCGGATGATCAACGCCCTCGCCCGCGCCTACGGACTGGACCCCGCCGCCCTCAACCCCGCCGAAGGCAAGAGCGCCACGCTGCACGGCACCCGCGTCAGTGCCGTCTTCCACCACGTCCCCGAATTCCTCCAGCACGGGCCCGCCGCCGGCCGGTCCGCACACACGGCCGATCTGCTCGCCCTGAAGGCAGCAGCCGGCGAGATCGTCGGTGTATGGGCGGAAACCGAGTACGGCGACGGAAAGAAGAACTCGCCGCCACGGCCGAAGGACAGCGAAGACGCCAAGCACCAGACCCACCGGATCCTCGCCAAGAAGGACCTGGTGGTCCAGTACATCGACAGCGCCGTCCAGACCGGCATCGACAAGTCCACCGACATGGACCACCAGAGCCTGTCCTGCCTCATGGACCTCTACCGCAACCTCGGGTTCGTCGACCGCCGTGTCTCCAGCGTCCTGACCAAGCCCATCGGTGAGCACTCCGCCGATGGCGTCGCCCACTGCGGCATCCATGTCCGCAGGCAGTCCCGCCGACCGGGCGAACGCGACGCCAGGATCGTCGTCTCCGCCAGCGTCCTTAAGCCCCCCACCGTCCCGAACGGCGCTTGGACGCTCCACGGATGGTCCTACACCGACCGCGTCTGGAAGCCTTACCACTTGGCCGAAGCCGCCTTCCATGCTGCCGACTACCCGGCCGGGAAGATGACGGAGTTCACGGACAACATCGCTGGCTACTCCAGCACCGCCAAGGTCATCGACCAGGCGCTGGAAGACCTCGCCGATTACCTCGGCGGCGTCCCGTACACGGTCACGGTGGATGGCTTCGCCTGTCGCCGCCTGTGGAAGGGCCTGCACAACAAGGCCCAGGGCCAGCCGCCCGAGGCCAACACGACCTGGCTCCCGGGTTCCACCATCGCTCCCCGGTACCGGCCCATCGCCGTGATCCGGCTGAACACCACTGATGAGGAAGTCCCCCGTCCGGTGCAGGTGACGATCACCGACGAGGAGGACGCGGAGATCAAGACCAAGGAACGCACCACCCAGGTCTTCCGGATCGACCCCGACCTCGGAGAGAGCAGCACCTGGCTACTCGTCAACACCACCCACCAGTTCGATGGGAACGGTGCCGGCAGGCAGGGCTCGAAGAAGACCCGCTGGTCCGCTCTGCCGTGGAACAAGGGCAAGAACGAGATCAAGGCCAACTACTACGCCATGACCGCCACCGAGATCTTCCCGATCGCCGTGAACACGGACCACCGGCGGGAGCTGACGATGGTGACCGCCAGGCTCTGCCACCAGGCGCTCGCGTGGAAGCACCGCACTCGCTACCCGATCGCCCTCCACGCGGCGCTCCAGATGGACCAGGACCACCCGCAATACCGACGCACCACCACACCCGAGGACATCGAGGACGAGACGCCCGACGAGGACGCATAGTCCGCCGTGCTTCGCACCGTGCGGCGCGGCCCTGGGGCAATCCGGGGCCGCACGTGGCATCACGCGGACGGGCAACGTCTGGGGCCGAAGTTGCCGTGTCCAACGGCAGTGACCAAGCCAGGAAGGAGCGCTACTGGTCCCGGCGCCAGGGCCAGGTGACCGACGCGGCGATGACCAGGAGGATCGCGGAGATCCAAAAAGGAGCATGGAGGCCGGCCGCTCCCGCGGTTGCACCGCCGGTGAGGGCTCCCAGAGCGGCTGAGCCGATGCCGAACAGGCGGAACGCCGAGACCACTCGGCCGAGCAGGTGGTCCGGCGTCATCGATGACCGAGCTGAACCGGCAGCGACACTGATGAGAGCCGAAGCGGCTCCCAAGAACATCAGGAGAACGCCCGTGACGTAGACGTTCGGCAGCAGGGTCACGCCGAGCCACACGAGACCCTGAGCGAGGCTGGCGATGGCCATGACCTGCCGGTAAGAGAGGTTGCGCGTGAGCGGGGCCGCGCGCCAGCCGGCCAGCATCCCGCCAACGGCGGCTGTGGCGAGGAGGAGGCCGTACCCGGCGGCTGCCACGTGCAGGACTCTGGTCGCGTAGAGCACGAAGGTGGCGAAGGCGACGTTGTAGGCGAAGTTGTACGTGGCCATGCTGGCAGCGAGGACGCGCAGCTCGCGGGTCTCGCGAAGATGCCGTAGCCCGGCGCGGATCGCGGCGGTCATCGTCTGATGCTGCTCGCTTGCCGCGGACATCTGGGGCAGTCGGCTGACGCACAAGGCGGAGGCGACGAAGGAGACCGCGTCCGCTGCGAACGGCAGGAACTTGTTCAGCACGAACGTCGCCGTCCCCAGCGGCGGGCCCACCAGTGACCGGCCGACCGTGTCGATCGCCCAGTAGCGGCCGTTGGTCCGCGCGAGCGCCTCCTTGTCGCGGCCGACCAGCGTGGGGATGACGGCCTGGGCGGACGAGTCGAAGAAGCACTGCGCGATGCCCACGAGGAGGATCGCCGCAAGCAGGAGCGGCAGACTCGCGTGACCCGTGGCCACCGCGAGGGCCAGGACGGCCAGGACCGAGGCCCGGGAGAGATCAGCGCTGACCATGACCAGTCGCCGGGGCCAGCGGTCTGCCAGGGCTCCGGCTGGCAGACCTGCCACGAGCCAGGGCGCGTAGAAGGCGGCGGTGACGGTGGAGACCTCGAAAGCGTTGCGGGTCAGAGAGGCGGCCAGCAACGGTGCTGCGGCCAGGAAGGCGCCGTCGCCGGTCACGGAGATTCCGGTCGACGCGAGCAGCGGCCCTACTCCGCCCGTTGTGCGTGTGCGGCGCAGTTCCTCTACTCGCGTCATGGACGGCCCTCCTGGATCTGCGGTTAGTTTGCGAGCTGGTCCAGCGTGAACTCACCGTTGTGCGCGCCGTCGAGGAAGGTCAGCCACTCGTGTTCGGTGAAGGCGAGCACCGGGCCTGCTCCGTTGTTCTTCGTGTCGCGGACGCCGATCCATCCATCCTGAAAGGCCACTTCAACGCAGCCACCCTCGCCGCTTCCGTTGGCCTTGCGCCAGCGTGCGGCGCTGAAGTCCGGACTAGCCATACGTGCCTCCTGAATCGGTTGCATCGCAGTTCGCTTCCCTTGGAGAGGAGCGGGTGCCACCCAATCCAATGATCAGACCATGGCGCAACCCCTCCCGGGGGCGCATTTGAATATGCGTCAGATCCGGCCAAGGTCGTCGGGTCTTCTGGTGGACCGGTGGCGCCACGTCGTAGCCTTGCCACGGACCGTGAGCAGACGTGGGGGGACAGATGGATCCGCAGGTGGTCGACCTCGCGCGGACAGCAGGAACCACTGTGGTCACCCTGATGGCCTCGGACACCTGGAACCGGGCCCGCGACGGCCTCGTAGCGCTGTGGCGACGGGCTCACCCCGAACGTGCGGACCAGCTCGCGGACCAGCTCGACGCCACACGGGACGAACTCATCGCCGCCCGAGCGGCAGGCGACGAGCAGAGCGAGGAGGAGCTGAACTCCGAGTGGCAGAGTCGGCTGCGGCGACTGCTGATGGCTGAGCCGGGCTTGGCGGAGGAACTGAGCCGCTTCCTGGAGGAGTTCGCCCCCTCGACAGGCGGCCAGCCCGTGGTGGGCGAGGTACACATGCACGCGAAGGCGTCCGGTCGCGGCCGGGTCTATCAGGCCGGCCGCGACCAGCACATCACCGAGGGATGAACCAGGGCACCGAGGGGGAGCGCGGCGCCGGCGGGCCCCGCATCGAGGGGGAGGCATCCGGCCATGGACGGGTGTACCAGGCGGCCGGTGACCAGCTCATCACCGAGCACCACCATCACTACGCATCCCCCGAGCAGCTGACCCGGGTGCCGGTGGGCCCCGCCGGCGTCAGTGCACCAGCGCGGTGGCCCGGCCCCGACACCGTGCGTGTACCGCTGGCCGAGCGCCCGCCCCGCGTCCTGCGCGACCGGCGTGACCTGATGAGTGAGTTGCGTCGGCCTCGCACGGGCGGTGACGGCGCTATCCACCTCCTGCACGGAATGGGCGGCAGCGGTAAGACGGCAGTGGCCTACACGCTCTTCCAGGAGTCGGTCGGCAATGGCCGGATCGGTCTGTGGGTCAACGCCTCCGACCGGATGACACTTCGCGCGGGGATGCTGGCCGTCGCGGCGGATCGCGGCGCCGAGACGGGTGAGCTCGTCGCCGCCCACAGCGGGCAGCGAGCCGCCGCCGACCTGGTCTGGCACTATCTCGACCACTCCGCGCAACCGTGGCTACTGGTCATCGACAACGCTGATGATCCCGCGATCCTGGACGAGGGTGGCTGGCTGCGCGCGAGCCCGATGGGCACGGTCCTGGTGACCTCACGGCATGCCACCTCGCCCCTGTGGCGCTCGGCTGTGCGCCACAAGATCGACGTCCTGCCACTTGAGGACGCGGCCCAGGTGCTGTGTGACTTCGCACCGGACGCCGGCAGCCACAGCGAGGCCGAACAGGTTGCGCGCACCCTCGGCTGCCTGCCGCTGGCCCTCACCCTGGCCGGCTCCTACCTGGCCCACCAACTTCTGGAGTCATGGACGATGAGCGAGTACGACGAGCGGCTGCGCGAAGAAACAACCGACCTCATCGACCAAGGCGCCGCACCGGGGGCTGCCGCTCGCGGACACCGTCAGCTGGTGAGCCGCACCTGGCAGATCACACTGGACACCCTCGCCGAGCACGGACTCCCACAGAGCACCACCCTGCTACGACTGCTCTCCTGCTGGGGCCCGGAACCGCTGCCCCTGACCGTCCTGGCCCGCACCCCCGTGGACGCCGCCGGTCTCAACCACGCAGACCCCGCCCTCGACAGCCCCCAGCTCGAGGCGGCTCTGCGGGCTCTCCTGGACCACTCGCTGTCGAGTCTCATCGAGGTACCCGGGGGCGACGGCGCCCAGCCCACTCGCTGTATCCAGTCCCACGGCGTCCTGCTCGACAGCGTGGCCAGCGCTACACCGCCCCAGCAGAGGCAGGTGCTGATGGAGGCAGCGATCTACCTGCTCGCCTCGGCCCTGCCGGAGGAGACCTCACCGGGAGCGGGCAAGGAGCTGCTGCGCCTGCTTGCCCCGCATGCCACTGCGCTGCTACGCCGGGCGACGCGCGAGACCGCATCCGCGGTGACGCGGCTGGCAGTGCGGGTGGCCGCCCAGATCTACGTGGCGGGCGACTACGAGGCTGCCCTGGCACTCGCCAAGGCAGCTGCCGAAAGCGCACAGCACCTTCAAGGGCCGGACCACCCAGACACGCTGGCCGCCCGTCACCAGGCCGGGGATGCGCTGTGGCGCGTGGGTCGGATCCAGGAGGCCGTCGACCTGCTACGCACGGTCCTGACCGATCGTGAGCGCGTCCTCGGACCCGACCACCCGGACACCTTGTTGACGAGCGCCGCGATGGCGCTTCCCCTGCTCCTTCTCAGTCGGTACGCCGAGGGCCTGGCCTGCCTGCAGCGTGCGATCGTGGGTCAGCAGCATGCTCTCGGCGAGGGGCACCCGGAGACTCTCCGCAGCCGCGCCCTGACCCTGGAAATCCTGGCCCAGGCCGGTGAGCTGGAGGAATTCCTGCGCGTCGGTCCCCAGACGGTGGCCGACTGCGAGCGCTTCCTTGGCCCCGATAACCCGGTCACCGTGACCGCCTACAGCAACTACGCGTTCGGGATGCTGCACGCCGGCAGCCCCCAGGACGCGGTGGCAGCAGCCCAGCGAGCGCTGGAAGGACGCATCCGCGTCCTGGGTCGAGAGCACCCGTTGGTCTACTCGGCGAAGCTCGTGCTCAGCTGGGCGCTGATGCTCAGCGGCAGCCACGAGGAGGCCGTCCGGTTGATGCGCGAGGCCGTCGAAGGACGCGAGAGGCTGCTGGGTGAAGGGCACCCCCTCACAGTCAAGGCCCGGGTTCTGCTGGCTGAGCGGCTCGCAGCAGCCGGCCAACTGGACGAGGCGCGACTTCTGCTGAGCCAGAACCTTGCCGACTGCGTGCGCCTCTACGGCCCGGACGATTCGGACGTGGAGCGAGTCCGACCGCTTCTCGGACCCTGAGCACCTTCCGGTCCAACAGCATGCGCAGGGGATCCACCTCCGCGCCGAAGGTGTTGGGCCACCGAGGCCGCGGCGGAATGGACTTCGCGGACTGCAGAGGCATTCTCTGGGAGGATGGCGGCGGCCGGCCCCACTAAGACTGGGGCCGGCCGCCGCTTCTTCGCGCTGATCGCCGGGGTGGCGGAGTGGTCAGACCAGGTGGTCGAAGGCGCCGGCCTTCGCGCCGAGGATCATGGCCTTGATCTCGTCGCGGGTGTAGACCAGCGGCGTCTGCTCAGGCCGCTTGGAGTCGCGAACGGCGACCAGCGTGCCGACGACGCCGAACTCCACGCAGTTGTCGCTGCCCCCGCTGAATGGGCTCTTCTCCCAGGTGACGCCGGAGAAGTCCAGGTCGGCGGGGTTGGGCTTGGTGGTGCTCACTTACAACTCCTCGATCATGCGGTAGATCCGGCTGCGGGTCTCGGGTGGACCGAGGGCACGGGCCCGCAGGTGGTCGAAGACCCCGGTGTACCGCTCCACATCGGCTGACCCCTCGAAGTACACCGAGTTGGGGCCATTCTCTACCCACACGACGTCCGGGTTCGGCGGCGCGAACCCCATGAGCACGAAAGACCCGTCCAGACCGGGGTGGAATCCGGCGCTGAACGGCATCAGCTGGATCGTGACGTTCATCCGATCGCCCATGACGACGAGATGCTCCAACTGCCCCTTGAGGACCGCCGGCGAGTCCTCGATGCGGCGGATCGCGGCCTCGTCGATGACAGCCCACAACTTGCAGGCGTCTGGGCCTTCCAGCAGCTTCTTGCGCGCCATACGGACCTTCACGAGGTCCTCGACCTGATCGGGGGTGAGGTCGACGCGCATCGCCGTGATGACCTTGCGCGCGTACTCCTCGGTCTGGAGCAGGCCCGGCATCAGCGTTGGCTCGTAGTTGTGCAGCGAGCTCGCGCTGGACTCCAGGGCGAGGTATCCGCCGTAGCGGGTGGTGTTGATGACGGCGGAGTACTTGCGCCACCACTGCTGGCGCTGGGCAGCGTCCGCTCGCACCAGGTCCAGGATGTCCTCGCGGACCACCGGGTCGGTGACGCCGTAGCAGTCGAGCATCGCCTTGACGAGGATCGGACTGGTGCCGCGGTCACCGCTCTCGATCCGGCTGAGCGAACCCTGGTTGACCTCTATGGCTGCCGCCACCTCAGCCATCGTCAGATCCGCTCGCTCACGCAACTCCTTCAGCCTGGAAGCAAGCTGACGGCGATACACGGACTTGAGAGCGGGACTTCTCTTCGGCGCCATGCCCTCAGTGTGTCCCTCCGCGAGTGTGGTGACAACCAATCTGAGGAATCTCGGCGGGACATGTTGTCCAATCCCATTCGGAGGGGCATCCTGGCTATCGGTAGCGAAGCGTGACGCAGCGAACCCGCTTCGTGTCAGCTGCCGTGCCCTGTGCTGACCCGCAGGGCTCTGAACGCCATCCCATGGCCGCAGTGCCGTCCGAGCCGCGCCCGGTGAACTTCTGCTGTCCGCAGGCTCTTTCGAGTGGGGAGCACGTCATGCATGAAGAGCAGAACGACAGTGGTCCGGTGAGGTGCGAGCCGGAGGTCGCCTCGCTCGGGTTCTACCTCCAGCCCCGGCCGGACGGTTTCGTGCTCCACATGAGCGCCAGCCGCGAGCATGTCCAGGCGATGCGGATCCACGTCTTCAAGTCGGTTACCAGTGCCGGTGTGGATGAGGACACTGCGGACACCGCACGACTGCTGGCCAGCGAACTCGTCGGCAACGCAGTGCGGTTGTGCGGGCCCTGGGCTCCGGTCGTCGTGCGGATCGTGAACGCCGCAGAGCACGTCAGGGTCCAGGTCCACGATCCAGAGCCCGAGGCGATTCCCCGGCGAAGCCGGCGGACGCCAGACAACAGCAGGGCGGAGACCGGACGGGGGCTGTGGATTCTCGACGCCGTCGCGCCGGGCTGGAGCGTCGAGCCGAGTCCCGTCGGCAAGCAGGTCAGCTGCACCCTTCCCCGTACTCATTCCGAAGTCGCCTGATCCCAGAGGGCCCAACCAGGTCGCGCGGGCCAGCTCTTGGTGCCCGAATCGCGTCCACGAACGGAGACGACCATGACGTCGCCCACTGTGTTACCCCCTGCCCATCCGTCTGCGGTGGCGGTGTCCTTCGAGCAGCGCAAGGTCCTGGTGACCGGGGCCGCGGGCTTCATCGGCTCGCACCTGTGCGAGCTCCTCCTCCGCCTCGGTGCCAAGGTCATCGGGGTCGACAACCTCGCCACCGGCCGCATCGAAAACCTCTCGACAGCCCTGTCGAACAGCAGCTTCACCTTCGAACCACGCGACATCACCACGCCGTTCGAGATCAGCGGGCCACTCGACTACGTGTTCCACCTCGCCTCGCCCGCGTCCCCGCTCGACTACGCGCGGCTGCCGCTGGAGACGCTCAAGGTCGGTGCCCAGGGCACCCTGCACACGCTGGACGTCGCCCAGGCAAAGCAGGCCCGGCTGCTGCTGGCCTCGACCTCCGAGGTCTACGGCGACCCGCTGGTCCACCCGCAGCCCGAGTGGTACTGGGGCAACGTCAATCCCATCGGGCCGCGCAGCGTCTACGACGAGGCCAAGCGCTATGCCGAAGCGCTGGCCACCTGCTACCGGACGATGGGGCGCGCGGACACCGCGATCGTGCGGATCTTCAACACCTACGGGCCGCGAATGCGCCACGACGACGGCCGAGCCGTACCCGCCTTCCTCCAGCAGGCCCGCTCCGGCGAGCCCATCACGGTCGCTGGCGACGGCAGCCAGACCCGGTCACTGTGCTACGTGGACGACACCGTGGAGGGCCTGCTCGCGGCGGTCGCACGCGGATACCCAGAACCGGTCAACATCGGCAACCCGCACGAGATCAGCATGTTGCGACTGGCCGAGGAGATCCGTGTCATGGCGGCCTCGTCCTCCCCGATCACGTTCATCCCCCTGCCGGCCGACGATCCGAAGCGCCGCTGCCCGGACATCACCGTTGCTCGCACCGAACTGGGCTGGGAACCGCGCACCTCGCTGACCGAGGGCCTGCGGCAGACCTTCGCGTGGGTGCAGAGCGCCGCCCCCACGACGGACACGGACGCCACCACCGCCCTGACGACAAGGAAGGTCGGAGCGTGAGCAACCCGCTGCCCCTGCCGCCCCTGGTCTGCGGCATCGACGACGGATACGTCCGCCCGCTGCGGGCGCTGATGCGCTCGATCGCCCGCGCGCACTCTGGCGCCATCGGGGAGCTGCGACTCATCGTCCTCGACCAGGGCCTGGCCGCGGGGAGCCGCGAGGCGATCGAGCACGACGCCCAAGTTCTGGGCCTGGCAACGCAGCTGAGGCCCGCTCCCGTCCCGGACCCCAACTACCCCGTCTCCGACTGGGTGAGCAGCGCCGTTTACACGCGCCTGTCGATCCCCGAGGTCATCCCCGAGGAGCCGAGGGTGCTGTACCTGGACGCGGACACGATGGTGCTGGGCGACCTGCGGCCGTTGCTGCGCCGACCGCTGCTGGGATCGCCCGTCGGTGCTGTCCTGGACGCGCAGAACCCCGCGATCGGCTACGGCATCGCGTTGCCGGGCTGGGACCGACTCGGCATTCCGATGGGCCGTGAGTACTTCAACAGCGGCGTGATGCTCATCGACCTTGCTCGCTGCCGCAAGCTGCGGACCTTCGAGAAGGCCCACCAGTTCCTGGCCGAGCACCCCGGCAAGGTGAGGTTCTGGGACCAGGACGCGCTGAACGTCGCCGCTGACAACAACTGGCTCCGCCTGGAGCCGCGTTGGAACACATTCGCGCTGTCGCCGCTGGCCTCCCAGCCGGGCTTCATCCACTACGCGGAGGCGTTCACCCCGCTTGAGCAGCTCCTCGCGGACGAGGAGACCGCTGCGGTCATCCACTTCGCAGGCCCGGACAAGCCGTGGAACGACGGCTACCCCGAGGGGCGACTCAAGGCGCTGTACCAGGGCTTCCTGAGCGAGATGGAAGGACGGGGCAGCCGTGCCGATCTCCTCCCCTGACCAGCCGTGGTGGCGGCGCCCGTCGTGGTGGTTGGCGGCGGCTGCGGCGGCGCACCAGGCCGACGGCCTGTGGCAGTTACGCAAGACTCTCGCGTGGGCCGACCAGCCGCCCGCGCTCGGCACGTCCGCTGCCGAACCCGAGGGACTGCGGTTCCACATCGTGCTGCCGGTACTGCGCGAGCAGGGGCACATCGCCGACGCGCTGGACTGGTTCGTGCCGCTGCTGGGCGGCTTCCCGGGATCGACGCTCACGGTGGTGACCACCGCCCGCGAGGAACGCGAGCGCGAACACCTCGTCGACTCGCTCACCGGCCTTCGGGCCGGCCAGATCACCGGTCAGCGCTTCCCCCAGCTCACGGACACGGAGGTTACCGAGCTGGCCAAGGCCGCGACAGCCAGCACGGCCGGCGTCCTGCCCCGCCACCACGCGGTGCGCATCCTTCGCGCCAGCCCGTTGACGTCGCAGATCGTCGGGCAGGAGCTGAGGACCCGGCCGGCGGGGCCGGTGCCTGTGCGGCACGTGCACTACGAGGGCACCGGGCGCAAGGCCGCGCAGGTCAACGCCGCGGTGGAGCGGATCACCGCAGCGGGCGAGGGCGACTACATCGCGGTCTACGACATCGACTCACGCCCGGATGCGCTGCTGCTCGGCCGCACCGCCGCCTTCATCGGCCAGCACTTGGCGGCCGACGGCCACTGGCCGCACGTCGTCCAGCAGTCGGCCCGCTTCACCACCCAACAGGTCGCCGAACGGTGGTGGGATCGCAACCTGTGCCAGGGTGCCGCGCGGCTCCAGACCTTGTGGACCCTGCGCCGGGAGATCCCCGCCTTGCGCCGTTACAGCGCCTCGGCCCGTCGCGCACCGCAGACCCCGGCGGTCGACACGCTGAGGCGCGGGCTGGCCCAGACGGTCGGGCACGGGCTGCTGGTCCGCGTGGACACCTTCCGCAAGGTCGGAGGGCTGCCGACCTTCACCGTGCTGGACGACGTGCCATTCGGCTACCGGCTCACGATCGAGGGCATCCCGGTCGACTCGCTGCCGCACACATACACCGTCGCGGCCCCTGAGCAGGTCGGCGAACTTCTCGCGCAGGGCTCCCGGTGGTTCCAGAACTACCTGGACTACCCCGCCTGCTTCACCCAGTGGCGGGGCGAGGGCGAGGGTGTTCACCGCCACGCGGCGGCCCTGGCCGTGGCGGTGTTCCGCGGTGGCACGTGGATGTTGGCCACGCCCGTGACCGCCGCCTGCCTCGCGCTCACCCTCTTGCCGAGGACGGCTCCCGCGACACGCGTGACGGCCGCGACGGCCCTGTGGCTGGGCGTCGTCGCGCCGGTGCGGATGCTCGGCGTGGCGGAGAGCGGCAGAGCGCCCGGCGCCGTCGAGACCGTCCGCCAGTGCGGACAGACGCTGGCGGCCTACCTACTCAAAAGTGCCGGCCCGGCGTTGGCGATCGGGCAGTGGGCCGCCTGCGGCACTCGCCAAGGGGTGCTGTCACCCAAGAGCAACCACCGTGCCGCAATGTCGGCGCCGGCTGGAAGGAACGCCTTGTGATCATCGGTATCGAAGGGGTCAGCTGCGCGGGCAAGACCGCGCTCGCCGCAGCCCTTGCCCCGCAGCTGAACAGCCCTGTGGTCATCCCCTGTTACTACCACGTCGCCCCGGACCCGCAGTCGCTTCCCGCGCCCCGGGTGCGGACCGCTCGCCAGCAGCTGGCGAGCCTGGCGGTGTTCCTGGAAATCGAGCAGCTGCGACTGGATCGGGCTCGCCAGGCCCAGGCCGCAGGTCGCGATGTGATCCTCGACCGGACAGTGGACACCCTTCTCGCCCACGCCCACGCGATTGGCCGCATGGAGGGGTTCGACTGCGACGAGCGAGCGCGGACGATGGTGCTTCGGCACGAGGTCGCCATGCCCGACCTCACCCTGGTGCTGACCACCGATCCTGCGGTCCTGGCCACGCGGGCGACCTCGCGGCCCGGCATGCCACCGATCTTCTACGACCCGCAGTTCAGCGAGCACTTCAACACCTATCTGAAGCAGTCCCTCGCTGCCCGCACCGCCACCTTGGACACCAGCGCGTGCCCGGTCTCCGAGCTGACCGACCAGGCCCTGGCCCATATCCGCCAGCACCGGGCACCTGTGCGGCCCCCGTACCCGGCGGCGACCGGCCGCGGGGATCTGCGGCAGGTCGCCTCATGAAAGCGGCCATTGTGGGGTGCGGCGCGATCGCCGGCCGCTGGATACGCTCCCTGGCCGTGGACGGCCGCCTGACCGTGGGCGTCCTCGTCGACTCCGACCTAGCTGCCGCCGAGCGCCTCGCCGAGCGCTACGGCCTGTCGACCGCCTACGCGGCGACCGTCGATGAGGCGCTGGCCGAGCACCGGCCCGAGGTCGTGATCAACCTGACGCCGCCTCGGCTGCATCACTGGGTCTCTCGCAGCGCGTTGGAGGCTGGGGCGCACGTCCTGACCGAGAAGCCGCTGGCCCTGCGCCTTGCCGACGCGAGCGCGCTGGTCGAGCTCGCACAGCAACGGGGCTTGGTCCTGGCGGTCATGCAGAACCGTGGACGCGACCGGCAGTTCATCGCCTTCCGCGACCAGGTCCGGCAACTGGGTGACGGGCCATACCTCGTCACTGCCGAGACCCTGGTCCCGCTCCGCACGCCGGGATTCCGCCGCGAGCAGCCGCTGCCCGCTACCAGCGACCTGGCGGTGCATGCCTTCGACCAGGTCCGCGCGCTGATCGCTGCCCAGCCCGTCGAAGTCACCTGTACGGAGACACCGGTGAGCTTCCTCGATGCCCACTGCGCGGCCACGACGATCACCGTGCGATTCTCGGACGCCTCCCTGTTCAGCTACCGGGGAGCGTTCACCGCCCAAGCCGACCTGCGTACCGACGCCGGTGGCAGCTGGCGTGTGGAAGGCCGCGGCTTCGCCGCCTCCTGGACCGCTGGCATTGCGGTTGGCGTCGCCGACAGCGCGGGCAGCCGCAGCGTGACCCTGCCCGCGCACGTCGACGTACCCGGCTACCAGCTGTGCGTCAGCGAGATGGTCGACGCGATCCACCACCCAGGCAAGGCGCCGTGCCCGGCGGCCGAGAACCTGGGCTCCATCGCGCTGTTGGAGGCGGCCATCACCTCCGGCACCGCACGCCGCCCGGCCATGGTCCACCGCGTCCCTCGGCGGTGGCCATGACCGCGACCGACCCGCAGGAGGCCCTGATACGGGCACTCGCGGCCGTAGGAGCGGCCAGTGTCGTGCCGGAGTTGATCGCGCTGGAGCAGGGTGCCGACAACCTGCCCTTTGCGTTCAGGGCCCCCGACGGCCAGAACCTGGTCGTCAAGATCCGAAAGTCCACCGCAGTACCCAGGTACGCCACCGCTGCCTGGGCCTCAGCCCGCTTGCGCGCGGCAGGAGTTCCCGCCCCGCAGGTGCTCTGGCACGACCAGGACGCCTGCGTGGAGACCCGGTGCCCCGGCCGACCCCTCGACCACACCGGCACCGGGACGGCCGACACGGCGGCAGCCGCGCGCGCCGGCGAAACACTGCGCCGGATCCACGGGCTCACCGTGACGGGCTTCGGGCGCATCGACGCCGCGAACGGCACCGGCCGGTACGCCAGCTCCCGCGACTGGCTGCGGGCCGCCACGAACACCGCGCTCCCGACGACGCTGCCTGGTGACGCCCTCGCCTTGCTCCAGCGCGCGTACCGCACCCTGCACCTGGGTGCGCGGCTGATGCCGCGCACCCACCCGCGGTTGCTGCACGGCGACTTCGTGGCCCGACACGTTTTCACCGATGGGCAGGACACCAGTGGCGTCATTGACCTGGAGAGCGTGCGTGGTGGTGATCCGCTGGCGGACCTCGCCGGGTTCTCCCTCCAGGAGACGCCGGAGCTGACCCGAGCTCTGTTCGCCGGCTACTTCGAGGGCACCAGGCCGGTGAAGGCTCTCATGCCGCTGGTGCTGTGCCGCCTGCGGATTGCCGTCTCCCTCCTCCAGTACCACGCCTCCTGCAAGGACACCGCGCTGATCGAGCTGCGGACCGCGCAGATCGCGTCCGAGCTGGACGACCTGTCCAGCGGCGACCTCGCCCTCATTCCCCGAATCACCCCGGGCACTTGACCCCTGCGATCGGAAGGACCGTCCCCATGACTGTTTTCCACACTGCTGGCCGTCAGCGGATCACCCCCGCTGACCTGCCCGACGGCAGCTCGGTGTTCTCCTCAGGCCAGTTCGTCATCCGAGCCGACGGCACCGCCCGCTTCGACCGGCACTACCACGACTTCCCCGAGCTGTGGATGGTCGCCGCTGGCCACGGCACCGTCCTGGTCGGCGACACCGAGCACCAGGTCGGCCCCGGCGACATCGTCCACACCGCCCCCGGTCTGGAGCACGACATCCTCAATGTCAGTGACGAACTGCGGGTCTTCTGGCTCTCCTTCGACCGACCCGACGGCTCGGACGGCGCCCACCTGCACCGCACCCCGGCCCACGCCGACAAGCACCTCGTCCCCGTCCGCCCGAACACCGAGGCAGGCCACCGTGACTGACTCCGCCGACCCCGTCGGCGGCTCTGCTGGGCAGCCGGCCGTCACCCTCCCCTTCCCGCGCACCGCGAAGTACGGAGCGGCCGAGACCGAGGCCGTCCTTGCCGTGATGCAGGAGGGGCACCTGTCCGACATCGACCGCGGACCACGGATCGCCGCCCTCGAAGACGCGTTCACCACGCTGACCGGCGCCCAACACGCGCTGTCCTTCAACTCTGGCACCGCGTCCCTGCACTCCGCCCTGCACGGCGTCGGCGCGGGTGCGCACGGCGGCGTCGTAGTCTCCCCGATGACGTGGGTCTCCGCGATCACCGCGGTCTTCCAGGCCGGTTCCTACCCTGTCTTCTGCGACATCGAGCCGGCCAGCCCCAACCTGTCGGCCGACAGCCTCGCCCACTTGCCGGGCACCTACTCGGCCGTGCTTGCCACCCACGCCTGGGGCATCCCGGCGCGCATGGACGAACTCGCGAGCGCGACCGCGCTGCCGATCGTGGAGGACTGCTCGCACGCCCACGGCGCCGTCTACCGGGGCCGACCGGTCGGGTCCTGGGGAGCGGCCGGCTGCTTCAGCCTCCAGGAGTCCAAGTCCGTCTCCGGCGGCGAGGGCGGGGTGATGACCACCTCCAACCGGCAGGTCTACGAGCGCGCCCTCACCCTCGGACATCACCCCCAGCGGCTGCAGCGGGAACTCACCCTGGCGAGCCTTCGGCCCATGGCCGCCAGCGGCGCTGCCTACAAGTACCGCATGCCGGTGCTGTCCGCCGTCGTCGCCACCGAACAACTCCGGGGTCTGCCAGCGCGGATGAAAGCCGCCGAAGCCAACCTCGCCACCCTGCGCGAAGTCTTGGCCAGCTTCGACGCCCCCATCACCTTCCCCGTGGTCGACGAGACCTCGGTGCGGGGCTGGTACGGCACTCCGCTGATCATCACCCTGCCCGTCCACGATCCTCAGCAGCTGTGGGACCGGCTGACGCAGGCCAAGGTGCCGATCCGGCCGCTGTACGAGGACTGGGCCAATGTCCCGCTCCTGCAGCACCCCGACCTCGCCGCCCGCTACTGGCCGCACCTCGCCCACACCGCCTACACACCGCCGAGTCGGCAGATGCTGGCGAACTACTACCGGGCCCGTCGGCAGATGCTCATCCTCAAGATCCCCCACATCCCGGCCCCCGACTACATGGAGCAGGTCGCCACCGCCATGGCCTCCGCCGTGCACCGCGCTCTGTCTGATTCCTGAGGACCTGTCACCACTCGTCAGTCGAAGTCGAAGGAGACACCGACCATGTCCTACCGCTGCAGTGCAGCTGTCCTGACCGCCCCGGGCGAGCCGATGCGCATCGAGGAGATCGAACTCGCGGAGCCCGCCGCCGGCGAAGTCCTCGTCCGCACCGTGAGCGCCGGGATCTGCGCGACCGACCTGCACTTCGCCGCAGGCCGCTTCCCCTACCCCACCCCCACTGTCCTGGGCCACGAGGCCAGCGGTGTCATCGAGGCTGTCGGCCCCGGCGTCACGGGCTTCACCGTCGGGGACCGGGTGATCGTCTGCGACCAGATCTTCTGCGGACGCTGCGCGGCCTGCCTGTCCGGCGCGATGGTCTACTGCACCGACACCTCGGGCAAGGACCGCCAACGCCACCGCATCACCCTGGCCGGCCAGCCGATCCGCCAGTACCTCGGGGTGTCCGCGTTCGCCGAGCTGATGCTCACCGATGCCAACGCCCTGATCCCGCTGCCGTCCGCTCTCTCTCACGACGCCGGCGCCCTCCTCGGCTGTTGCCTGACCACCGGCATGGCCTCGGTCTTCAACATCGCCCAGCCGAAGCCCGGGGACAGCGTCGCCGTCTTCGGCTGCGGCGGGGTCGGCCTGGGCGCTGTCCAGGGGGCACGCATCGCTGGCGCGACACAGATCATCGCCGTGGACCTCGAAGACCACCGGCTGGCCGCCGCGGCCAAGGTCGGAGCGACCGTCACGGTCAACGCCAGCATCAAGGACCCGCTGGAGGCGATCCGGGCCGTCGCTCCCAACGGCGTCAACCTGTCCATCGAGGCGGTCGGCCTGGTCGAGACTGCTGGTCAGGCGTTCGAAGCGCTCGCGCCAGGCGGCCAGGCCACCGTGCTCGGCATGCTTCCCCCGGGCGCGGCAGTCCCGGTGCCCGGCAGGCTCCTGCGGCACGGACGCTCCCTGGGAGGCAGCATCATGGGCTCCGTTCGCACTCGCGCGGACATCCCCCGGTACGCCGACCTCGCCCGCACGGGCATGCTGGAGGCCGACGACATCGCGACCCACCACCGCCCGCTCCGGGAGATCAACGAGGCCCTGCGAGCTGCGACGGCGCGCGAGGGCATCCGTCAGATGATCCGCTTCACGCTTTAGCGGTGAACGCGCTCACGACCTCTTCGCGGCGCTCGGTCCACCAGGCCAGCAGCCGCTCCTGAGGAGCGAAGAGCTGATCACAGGAGTGGTCGCCACGGTCGTAGTGGAAGACCAGCACCCACGGGTCCGTCATCCGCTTCCACCACAGGCGCGACACCGCATCCTCCAGCTCCGCCGGGCTGATCGCGATCACCGATCGGTAGCCGTCCATGAACGCCGAGATGCGCTCCAGGTCCAGCAGGCCGTCCTCGCCGCCGAACTGCACGGTGGCGGTGCGGGCGGCCTCCTCTCCGAAGGGCCGCACGCGGATGCGGTCCCAGTCGAGAACGGCGACGACCTCGCCGTCCCGCCACAGGAGGTTGCGGTGCTGGAAGTCGCCGTGGGTCCAGCCGAACGGCCCAGCAGGGACCTCCAGCGTCGGCCGCTCGTCGGCGTACTTCTCCAGCAAGAGCCTGCGCTGGGCCAGGAAGTGGACTGCTTCTCCATCAAAAGGCGTCGGCTCGTCCAGCGTCGCGAGGCGCGCGACGTAGCGGTCGATCTGGGCAAGCGCTGTCCCGGGCGCGGTGACCGAAGCGGAGGGGGCGTTGAAGGCAGGTGGTAGGCCAGTTGTGGAGCGGTTGAGGATCTCGTGCAGGCGACCGAGCAGCGTCCCCAGCTCGGTCACCTCAGGCAGGGCCAGGTCGTTGCCGCGCTGGTGATGGCCATCGATCCACGAAAGCAAGGAGAAGCCGTGTTGACCGACCGTGACGACCGGGTCCGCCTCCAGGCTCAGGACCGGTGTCGGCACCGGCACGCCGGCTTCTGCGAGGGCGGCCAGTGTCCGAAGGTTGCGGCGGGCTGTGTCGAGCGGGACGTCCCGGATCCTCTTGAGGGCGAAGTTCCCGGCGTCGGCCTCGATGCGCCAGTTGTCGTTCATCAGCCCATCGGGCAGGTGGCGGACCCGCTGGACGGCGCCGATCCCGAACTGGGCGGTCACATGCTCAAGCCCGTCCGGGCCGCTCGTGCTGCCAATGGTCGAGGTGAAACGTTGCCCACTCACCCCACCGAGCGTATCGGAGACCACTCGCTGCACGCGGGTCATCACCCGAACCTGACAGAACTGGCGCACCACTCACCGCAGTGCTATTTGGGTCAGGACTGTCGGAGCAGGTCCTTCCGTAGCGGCTGCAAGCGTCTTCCCTGGTCAGGGCCAGAATGTGATCGAGATCGCTCGGTCAAGCCCTGGGTCCTTCGACCGTGTGTGTACTACGTTCCGTAGTCCAACCGAACATAGGCGACCCCGGCGGTGCTGGTAACACCCCGGGGTCCGGCAACAGGAGCTATCACTCCCGATGCGTGTAAATCGTAGCGCCCACCCGCGCAAATTCATCGTGCTGCCCAACGGCCTGCTTCAGGACCGACGGCTCAGCTACACGGCCCGTGGCCTCCTGGCCGACCTCCTTTCGCGCCCCGACGGCTGGCGCGAGGACGGCCGACAGATGGCGGACTCCAGCCCGCAGGGTCGCGGAGCGATCCGCAAGGCCCTGAGGGAGCTGACCGACGCCGGTTACTACCGCGTCGTGAAGCGGCGGATGCCGGACGGGACGATCCGCAGCGAGGCCCACGTCTTCGACACCCCGCAGCGCCCGGAACTGCCGGGCGTCCCCCGTCCGGTCGCCGGTGAGGCGACGACCGGCCCTGCTGACGCCCCTCTTGTAAAGAACCTGGTCAAAGAACCTTCCCTCCCCGCTACCCGGAACGACGAGCCGTCGGCCGACGCCGAGGCCGGCAAGGAGCCGGGTGGGGAGGAGGAGGGCCACGACATCGTCGCCGACACTCCGGCAGCCCCGGACGAGGAGGTCCGCACAGCGGTGCTGACACTGTTCCGGGTGATCAAGCCGGAGCCGCGCCTACCCCTGGGCGAGGCCGAGGCGATGGAACTGGCCCCGCTGGTAGCCCAGTGGCTGCAGCGGGGCAGCACCCCCGGCGAGCTGGCTCAAGCCCTGCTCCCCGGGCTGCCCACGACCGTGCACTCCCCAGTCGGCGTGCTTCGCAGCCGCCTGGAGCGCAAAATGCCACCGGTCCGCGTCCCCGAGGTGCCGGGAGCGGCGCGGTACGCCGAGTGCGCCAAGTGCCATGACCCTGTGTCGCAGCCGGGGATCTGCGGCGCATGCGCTGGCCTCGGCGAACGCCAGGTCGCAGTCGGCAGGGGGGCCGATGTGACCCTCCGCGGTGCCGCCCGCGTCCGCGCCGCGATGCGCCTCGCAAAGCCGGGGTTGAGCAGCGGGCAGCTCGCTGCGGCCCGATAGGGCTGTCATGTCGGCCAGCTGACCACCTGTCATTGGGCATGGCTGATCGCCGAGATGGAACAGTAGATCCGGATGAGCGGCATCGCGGCATCGACTCAGGAGTCCTCAACGGTGGCGGCCCGTCGCAGCCAAAAGAACAGGTTGTGACGCGTGGCGATAGCGCCGGGGTGGTCTGGCCCGAGCACCCGCACTACGTCTCCCAGGAGTTCCTGTAGTGCGCTGGCTGCTCCGGCTGGATCCCCAGCATCACCAAGACAACTGGCAAGGTTGCCACGAGTGTTCAAAGTGTCTGGGTGGTCGGGTCCGAGCACCCTAATGTTGTCGGCCAGGAGCTGGGTAAACGCCTCGACCGCGCTGGCAGCGTCCCCTCTTTCACCAATCCAGTGCGCGAGGCTTCCCCGGGTAGTGAGGGTGTCGGGGTGCTCTGGCCCGAGTACCCGGGTCATGTCTCTCAGGAGTTCCTCCAGAGCGCTGACGGTCCCTGCCGCGTCTCCTGCCTCGCCGCGCCAGCTGGCAAGGTTCCCACGCGTGATGAGGGTGTCCGGATGGTTGGGGCCGAGTACCCTCACCCTGTCTGTGAGCAGCTGGGCAAAGGAATCGACCGCCTCGGTCGCGCTCCCGATACGACCGCTCCAGTACGCGAGATTTCCGCGAATAGTGAGGGTGTCGGGGTGGTCTGGTCCGAGTACCCGGGTCATGTCTCTGAGGAGTACCTCCAGCGCGCTGACAGCGCCCGCTACGTCGCCGGCCTCACCACGCAAGCTCGCGAGGTTCCCCCGGGCGGTGAGCGTGGAGGGGTGATCAGCGCCTAGAACTCCCAGACGATCTCCCGTGAGCTTCTCCGCTGACTCGGCTGCGCCGGCCAGGTCTCCTGCTTCGCCACGCCACATTGCGAGGTTCCCCCGGGCGGCGAGCGTGTCGGGATGGTCGGGCCCGAGCACCCGAACCAAGTCGTCCAAGAGCTCCTCCAGCCCGCTGACCGCGCCCGCCACATCGCCGGCTTCACCACGCGAACTGGCGAGATTCCCGCGGGCGATCAGGGTGTCGAGGTGGTCAGGCCCGAGTTTCCGCACCACGTCACCAAGAACGTCCTCCAGCGCGCCGACAGAGTTAGCGGCGTCACCCGCCACACCACGCCAGTGCGCGAGGTCGCTCCGGGTGGTGAGAGTGTCGGGGTGGTCTGGCCCGAGCACCCGCACTACGTCATCCAGGAGTTCCTCCAGCGCGCTGACGGCGCCTGCGACGTCACCCACCTCACCGCGCCAAATCGCAAGGTCCCCACTGGTGGTGAGAGTATCCGCGTGGTCAGATCCGAGCACGCGCACCATGTCATCCAGGAGTTCCTCCAGCGCGCTGACGGCGCCCCTTACATCACCTGCCTCACCACGCCACCTTGCGAGACTCGCCCGGACTTTGAGAGCCCAAGGGTGATGGATGCCGGGCACCGGCACCATTTCGTCAAGGAGTTCTTGTAGTTCATGGACGGCGGCGGTCGCGTCCCCTGCCGTGCCGCGCGATCTCGCGAGATTCGCCCGCGTCGCGAAGGTGAGCGGGTGCTTGGGGCCGAGGTGCTGATGGGCTTCAGCCTGAAGGCGCTGCCAGTGCTCAATGGCCGCGCTCACTAGTCCCGCTTGCCCCAAACTGGTGCCGGTGCGAAAGAGCACCATATGGCCGTCCGGTCGCCACAATGCAGCAGGGGCATTCGGATGAAGGGCGCCACTGTTGGCCCGAAGAGCCCGCGTGAGATCAGTGTCGGCTTCGACATCGGGCCATGCCTCGAGCAGGGCGTCGGCTGCGATACGCGCAAGGGCAGCCAACTGCTTTGGGCGAAGGTCATCGCGTGTTGCGCGTTGTGTGAGCTGGTGAATGCGCAGACCGTGGTGGGGCGTATCTGGGAAATAGTCAGCGAGGCTGAGTCGATGTAGTAGCCGCATCGCGCCTACGGCATCCTCCATGCTGACCGGCGGCCTTCGTCGTGCCGACCTGGCGAAGAAGCGTGCGATTCGGTCCCTCCAGCCGTTGGGCCCGTCGGTCGGGCCCGAACGGTGCCGCGCGAGGTAGGACAGTGCAGCGGGGCTGGTGAGAGCAGTGAGAGGGATGCCCGCAGGGGCAAGCATCGAGGCAAGATGCAGCATCGGCCGGGCGAGTCCAACCGGGCGACTTCGGTCAGCGCGTGCGATTGACAAGGCCCAGACGGCAGCTAACGCAGTGCGTTGATCATCTGGCAGTTCGGCTTCCTCCGGTACGAGTTCGACCAGCGGTCGACGCTCACGTAGGAGTTGGCGGTAGGTGGGAACCGTGAGGTCTTCGTCGATGAGGTAGGCAGCGGCCTGCGAGAGAGCAAGTGGCAAGCATCCGAGGTCGGCAGCGAGATCAGCAAGCTCGACTTCGGCCTCCCGGCGATCGGCAACGGCGAGCTTGGCAGTGAGATACGTGATGGCTTCGGTTTCGGTGAAGAGGGCGACATCAACTAGTCGTCGGCGCGCGCCGCGCAGGCTTGCATCGCGGCGACGGGTGGTGACGAGCGTCCAGCCGTCCGCTCGCTCAGGAGGCCACAGAGCGCGAAGGTCCTCCGGGTCCGTGAGGTCGTCCAGCACGATAAGCCACCGGTGTTCAGTTGTGTTGAGCCACGCTAGGAAACGCTCTGCGGCGTCTTCGGGGCCTGCCGCGTCAGCAGCGACAGCAACATCGGCAGCAGCCTGCGCGTACGCGGCCTGGATGGCCGCGCGGCTACCAGCATTGATCCAGACCAGCAGGTCTACCCTGCCGCCCCTCAGCATGCCTCTGGCGTGGTGGGCTGCGAGCTGGCTCTTGCCGACTCCGCCTGAACCGGCCAACACCTGACACAGCGTCACCGTCCCGCTCGCTGAGGCGGTTCGCTGGAACTCGTCGATCCCATCGCGGTACTGGAAGCAGTCTGCCTCGCGTGGAAGGACCCCGACCTGGTGCGGCCATGAGACCGGTGCCTGTGCTCCCATGGGCGCTTCGTGAACAACCATGTCGCGAGCAGCTTGATACGACCTACCGCCGCTCGACACCTGCGCGAACATCCGCGTCGAAGTGCTGGAGGGAGGAGGTTCAGGCCGCCCGGGTTCTCGGGCTGGGGGAGAGCTTTGAGGATTGGCCACTGTCGGTCAGAGCTGCTGGAGCCGCGTCACCGCCTCAGCGAGGACTGCGTCCTTCTTGCAGAAGGTGAAGCGGACCAGGCTGCGGCCGGCGTCGGAGTTGTCGTAGAAGACGATGTTGGGGATGGCGACGACACCGCAGCGTTCGGGGAGGGCGCGGCAGAACTCCAGGCCGTCCTTCTCGCCGAGAGGGGTGATGTCGGTGGTGATGAAGTAGGTGCCCTCGGGCGCGAAGACCTGGAAGCCCGCCGCTGACAGTCCGTCGGCGAGCAGGTCGCGCTTGCGGCCCAGGTTGGCCCGGAGCGTGTCGAAGTAGCTGTCGGGCAGGCGCAGGGCCTCGGCGACGGCGTACTGGAAGGGGCCAGCGCTGACGTACGTCAGGTACTGCTTGGCCGTTCGGACCGCTGCGATCAAGGCCGAGTTCGCCGTCACCCATCCAACCTTCCAACCCGTGAAGGAAAAGGTCTTGCCGGCTGAGGAGATAGAGACGGTGCGTCCGCGCATGCCGGGCAGGGCGGCGATGGGGTGATGGCCGGTGGCGAAGACGAGGTGCTCGTAGACCTCGTCGGTGATGACCAATAGATCGTGCTCGACTGCGATCTCGGCGATGGTGGCGAGTTCCTCGGGGGTGAGGACAGTCCCGGTGGGGTTGTGCGGAGTGTTCAGCAGGAGGAGGCGGGTGCGCGGGGTGATGAGGGAGCGCAGCTCGTCGAGGTCGGGGCGGAAAGCGGGTTGACGCAGGGTCAGCGGGACCCGCACGGCGCCGGCCATGGCGATACAGGCCGCGTAGGAGTCGTAGAACGGCTCGAAGGCGATCACCTCGTCGCCGGGTTCGAGGAGGGCCAGGAGCGACGCGGCGATGGCTTCGGTGGCGCCGGCGGTGACCAGGACCTCGGTGTCGGCGTCGTAGCCGAGGCCGTAGAAGCGCTGCTGGTGCTCAGCGATGGCGGTGCGCAGTTCGGGGATGCCGGGGCCGGGCGGGTACTGGTTGCCGCGGCCGTTGAGGACCGCGTCGGCGGCGGCCTGGGCGATCTCGGCGGGGCCGTCGGTGTCGGGGAAGCCCTGGCCGAGGTTGATCGACCCGGTGGCGACGGCGAGCGCCGACATCTCTGCGAAGATCGTCGTTCCCATGCCCGCCAGCCGGCGGTTCAGCAGCGGCCTTGCACCCATTGTGGCTCCTCGCGGATCGTCGTCAGGCTATCTTCTGACGACCGACGAGCGATGGACAAGCTCCGGTATCCCCTGCTTCAAGCACAGAGCTGACTGACCCTGCAGACGGCTCGACGCTCATCCGACTTATAGGATCGCGGCCGCGGTCGTTGAACGGTCGGTGGGGCGGGAGAGGTTGGGGGAGCGCGTGGATCAGTGCACGGCGATGACGAAGGCGGGCAATCGCTGTCGTCTCCAGCGGATGTCCTGGTACGGCACCGGTCCGGACCCGGGGGTGTGCACCCGGCATGCCACCCCCGAGCAGACCGCCGCTTCCACCGCGGTGCTCGACCGGCCCCTGGACATCGCCACCGCTGATCCCGCGGCCCCGTTCCCTGAGGTGTCCATCACGCCCGAGCGCGTCAGCTGCCCGGCCATGGGTGGTTGGGTAGCCAAGATCCGTGGCACGAACGAGCGTTACGTGTACGCGCGCACGTTCCTCAACCGAAGCGGCCCGCCGCACGGCTGGCAGCTCAGCGGCAAGGGCCTGTACGAGTGCCGCGAGATCGGCCCGCGCAGCAAGTTCTCATGCTTCTTCGTGGTCAAGGGGGTATTCCGGCGCCGAGTGGAGCTGGTGGCACCGGAGACGGCCGCGCGTCTCGCGCGTCGGCTCGGCTCGCAAAGCGCCCGTTCCTGAGGCTGCCCAGCCATGCCGAGTGCGTGGCACGACTGGCCCACGCCGCCGTCGTGCCTGTCAGTCGGCGTTCGGCTGTTGTGGCCGTCCTCAGGCGTTCGCGCGAGCGGGGGCGAGACGGGCTGACATGTAGCCAAGAGCGGTGCATGTCAGGCAGGTTGAGTATCCTCCTTGCATGCCTGCCGGACGTACCGCAGTACCGCGTGAACTGCAACGTGCTCTCTTGGTGGAAGCCGGGCATCGTTGCGCGATTCCGACCTGCCAAGCAGTCCCGGTGGAACTGGCCCACATAGTTCCATGGTCGCGAGTGCGCGCGCACGATTTCAATAACATGATCGTGCTTTGCCCGAATTGCCATACGCGCTTTGATCAAGGCCAGATCGATCAGCTTGCGATGCGGGAGTACAAGGCCGGCTTGCGGAGGTCGGTCGAGCGGCTTCATCTGCTGGACGTTTACCGCAGCCTTCAGATGGAGATCGATTGTTGGGGTGCGTCTGTTGCGGAGATCGAGCGGGCGGACGTGGCAGATGACGCTGATCTCCTGCGGTCCGACCTCGTCGCCGCCTGCGGGCTCAACGGCCGGCGAGCGCAGCAGGCATTGGCTGACCTCACCGAGGTTGCTGCGGCGGAGGTTTCGTGGCAGTCGGCAGCGCTCTTTCGCTGGGTCGAGTACTGGGCCGACGACGTGGTCGACGGGCTTTGGCCGAGTACCCACTCTGGCGCTACTCAGCATGACCGTCTTGAGTTCGGTGAGATCGAACAGGCGCTTCACCGCGCGGTCTGCGATCAGCTCGGGCTTCAGGTTGATGAACTCCCCCTCGGGGTTGATCGGGAGATTGGGGACTCCCCTCTCCAGCTCGGAGGCACAGGGAAGGTCTATTGACCACTTCTCGCGATGTCGCTCGCGCTGAACGCTCCAGCCAAAGCGTGCTCATCAACCAACGGAGGTCGCACCCCATGTCAGTCCTCGTCCCTACGATGGTGTCGGTAGGAGCAGCCGCAGTGGGGGTTCTGAGTTGACCAAGGTCCGAGCCACGAGGGTTACCGAACGGGCCGGAGTAAACGAGTTCCGCTCTTTGATGGAGTCCGCCGGTCACATCGTCCAGGAGATCGACGGAGGAAATGATCAAGGTGAAGACTGCTACCTGAGCTTCACCAAGCTTGGAGAGCGGACTGGCGAGATTGTAGCCGTCCAGGTGAAGAGTGGAGCGGCGTACCGGCGACCCGTCGGGTATGGAATCCCATGTCGTAATCATCTCAGAGACTGGACCCTAAGTCGGATTCCCGTAATCGGTGTTGTCTATGACCCAGAGCTACGCAAGCTCTTCTGGGAAAATATGAGTGAGTATCTTCTGGAGCGGGTCGGCCAGGGCGAGACTCCGAAGAGTGTGCCGATTGGGGAGAGCGCAATTCTCGATGCGGCTACGGTGGCTGATTTTGCATCCAGGGTTTCACGGTTTATAGAGCAGCGTGACGGGGTGAGGCCAGTTGCCCCGAGAACCTTTCGGCAGGCAGCTGGGCTCATGGCGCGACGTCTCGGCAGTCGGGGGGCTGTAGCCGAGGCGCCGATTGGGGGGACTCCGTATGAGTTGGGGGTTGCCTCGGTTGACTTTCGCGAGCGTCATCCACGTTTCGATGGTCGATCTATTAGGGTGGCTTTCTCTGTTGCTCTGGTCTGCGCGTTCGTTCTCATGGGGCCAGGCCTGTATAAGGCTGCGGGGCGTGAGGGTGACGGATGGCTGTGGAATGGGTGGCTTTGGCTGGTTGCTTTTTGCGGAACCTTGTCTTACTTGTACAAGGCGAGCATCACGGACCGTGACAGGAAAAGATCTCGGATAATCTCGTGGTCAGCTCACCTTCTTCTCCTGTGCGGTTGGTATGTGGGAGTAGGTGAAGAACTTTCAGCATGGCCCGTCAACTCAATTTTCCGCGGGATATTCGTCGGGATGATGCCAGCGATCGCTCAGGCGATGCTTCTCTATCTAGGCGCTTACTATGCGGATAAAGAAGCTAGTCGACGGAGAAGGCTGCGTGCGGCATACCCAAAGGGGGTGCCGGAGAGCGCCGACTGACTGGCATACAGGTCCGGCATATGCGAGGCTTTGTTGAGGGCAGGTGGGGCCAGTGAAACTCTTTCCTGATATCCAGTCCCTGTCTAAGGTTCGATAATTTGCTTGTGCCTGCGGGCGAGCCAGTCATTCTTCAGAGAGGTCTCCTCGCGCTGTGCGCTTCCTCGCCATGGCGGCACGGATATAGTTGGCAAATAGCAGCTTCAGGCCGAGTGATGGCACAACGATGCCTGCTGTAATCCACGTGGTTCCCCACCAGCCCTGACCTTTCCCGTTGTCGATCACTGGAAGCCAGAGGAAGTTGCTGACGATTAGTCCAAAAAATCTTCCCGTGTTGGCTGGGAGTCTTCCGGCACGAAGCTCGAAGAACATCGTCAGGGCCATGTAGTAAATGAAGATGTACAGGCCCAGGATCCACGGTACTGGCGGTAAGCCGCTGCCATAGGCTTTGACGAATCTGACCTGGTAGGGCCACTCGAAGATCATGATCCCGGCCAGGGCCAGTAGGGGGATAATCCGCAGGTAGGCTCGGGCGAAGCGTTTGATCTTCTCTTCGTGTCGTAATGCCATTTCGGCCATTCCCTCGTAAAGAGGGTTGGTGGCCTCGGTCGACCCGGGTTCGTATGTGCCGCGCCGGGCTTGGGCGGCTCCTGCGAACGTTTCTTCTTTCGTGGCACCCCGGATTCTCATGCCTTCGCTGTCGATGTACATCTCAATTTCAGCAGCGAATCCTCGGATACTTTCCGAGGAAAGGTGAGAGTCGCCAGGGATCTGGACCCATTTAGGGGCTTCGCCGGGAAGGTTCAGCCGGCGCGTGAGGTTCACCCAGAAGAGGCCGCCAGATTCCATGTCATGGACCACTCCGACGACCGGGATTCGGCTTTCCTTCCAGTCGTGGTAGTGATCTTCCACGGGGACGGCGTACCCGCTGGCCCGCTTGTATTTCTTCCCGCTTTTCACCTGGATCGCGACTACATGGCCTGTCCTTCGGCCATTGCGCGTCAAGAGCACATGCATATCTTCGCCGTGATCGTTGCCGCCGTCGATCTCCTGGACGATGTGCTCGTGATCTTCAAGGAGGGTGCGCAGCGCGTTGACGCCTGCCCGCTCGACTCGTCGGCTTGGCCGGATAGCTGTCACGCGACCCCCTCCTTGGTCACGGACACCTTACTTACAGCCACAGACACGCGGGACAGGTTCGCGGATGACGTGCTCCACCCGCTGCAGTGAAGGCGGATGGGAGCAGAGCCGGGGGTTGACGGAGCGTCAGCGGCACCCCGGACGACGCCGGCCATGGCGATGCACGCGGCGTCAGCGCGGGAGTGCCCGGAGGGCAGCGGTGAGGTCGCTGCCGGACGGGCGTACCGCCATGAACTCCTGCTCGAAGAGGTGGCCCGGGTACCAGAGGCCGTCGGCCTCCACCACGGCTTGGTCACCGAAGGAGATGGCCCGAGTGGCGAGCAGCTGGTGGCTGTAGTCCGCGGAGATGGCGATCAATTGGTCGGTCGGGAGGAGGGCGGCGTCCGAGCGGCCGGTGAAGGCGTTGATGTCGGTGATGGTCCAGGCATCGGGCAGGGGGCGGTCGGTGAGTTCGAGGACGGCGAAGCCGAGCCGCGGGCGGATCCAGTCGCCGTCGCGCTCGATGCCGAGCACTCCGCCGAGGAAGGTCATCGAGCGGATCCCGTCCGGACGCTCCCACTTGTACGGGACGCGGGAGAGGTGGGCCGGGAACTGGCCATCCTGAATCACGTCGCCGGTGACCGGCTGCGGGCCGTCGGCGAGGTAGCGGTGGGCGAAGAAGGCGGTGATCCAGCCGGTGACCCGTGCTCCGCCGGAGGCGGACCGCCACTTGTAGATCGACCGCCAGAAGTCCTGGTCGACCGGTTCGCCGGAGGCCGTGGCGACGATGGTGGTCAGCACCGGCCGCAGGTTCCGCAGCCACGGCCGCAGGCCCTCGAACCATCCCTCCAGTTCGCGGACCCGGGCGGTCAGCAGCTGCCAGTCCTGGGCGGTGCCCTCCAACCGGATCCGGGGGATGCCACAGAGTGACTGCCAGCGAAAGTCGTAGTACGGGCTGACTACATCCATCAGCGCGACCAGCGTCGCGGAGGTGTCCACGGGTGTGGTGGTGGAGAAGGCCGGCTGGAGGAGGTCCGCGACGTCGTCGCCGATCCGATCCCGGAGGGGCTGCTGGATCAAGTGGAGTGACCGCTGCCAGTTGGGCTCGTACAGCAGCGAGTCGTCGCGGACGGTGATGGTCTGCTTCTCACCCGGCGTGTCGGTGAAGAGCCCGGCGTACGTGTCACTGTTCAGCCGGACATGGGTGGCGACCTCGTGCACCACCGTGTACCAGAGCAAGTCGGGGGAGAGGCTCAGCGGCAGGTGGGCGCAGAAGCACAGATGCAGCGCGCGCAGCAGCAGGCTGGAGGCGGACTCGTCCGGCTCGTCCAGCGGGAACCCGAGTAGCCGGTCGGTGGACTGGTGATGCACGGTGAAACCCTCGCGGACCACCGTACGCAGGAAGCTGTCGTTGCCGAGCTCGGCGAGCGTGGCGGCGAGTTCGGCCGCTTCCTCGTCGTCGTCCAGCGGCAGGTCGAAATCGACGGCCATTTCTCATCCCCCAGAAACGTGATCGAGCCCGCCCCCAGAGTGTGGAGGGCGGGCCCGATCGTAATGTGGGGAGCGCCGAACACCGTCGGAGGGATGTCGTCCTCGGCCACGATGTCTGAAGCAGCCTGCCGAGAACCGCGTCTCAGGATCAGAAGCCGGAGCCCCAGCGCGGTGCGCGACGATCGCTGACGGCCGTGAACACGACGCTGAGGAAGGGGTCGATCTGGACGCGGAACGTGCCGGCATTCTCGTCGCTCATAACCATCATGTCTTGGGTTGCAAGTAGCTGCCGCGTCTTGTGCGGGTCGGCCACTGAGATGCGCAACTCAGTGACTGGCTGCGCCGGTGCTGCCACGTACTCGCGGTCTTGGGCGAGAACGAGCTGACCATAGGACACCCACGTAGGCCCGTAGTGGTCGGGGTGGAGGCCAAACAAGTCGGTGAGTGTGCGGCGGACGTGCTCGATGTCGGCGATCGGCAGGTACGCGCCCTGCAGCTGGGCTCCGATGTGCGGTACGCGGGCGGGTGGGCGCGATGGTTCGACTCGGACGGGGGCGGGGCTTGATTCGACGTCGAACAACGGGATTTGACGTGAATCGGGCCTGCGCAGGCGGAGGGTCTGCCCGTCCTTCGTCACAGCTACTAGCCACTGGCTGGCGCTGTCGCCCACGGCCGGGCTCACTTGGGCGCTGCGGCGGTCAGGCAGTTGCAACACGCGCGGGACAGCAACCACGCCAGAGATCTGCTCAGTGAAGGCGGTTCGGGCCCGGTGAGCCTGCTCGTGCGTTGGAGCCTGCATCCGGGCCTTCTCTGGGACGGCGAGGAGGTCTTCGGCCAGGTTGATCAGCAAGGCGCGATCCTGGACGGTGCGACCGTAGATGCCGAGCCATTCGGTGCCGAGTGCCGCGCCGAGCAGGGCTCCAGTCATGGAGGCCAGGGTGTCGGTGTCGGCTCCATCGAGGCGGGCGGCGGTGGCAAGGCCCAGGTCCGGGCTGGAAGCCGAACGTGCGGCTAGGTAGGCGGCCGCCACCGCGCACAACGTCCCTGACCCGCGCGTGTCCGGCGAGGTGAGGCCCTGCCGAGTGAGGAACACGGTTGGGGCGCTGACCGCGCCCTCCTTCAACTCTCGTTGCGCGAGGGTCAGAAGCTGCTCGACCTCGCCCGCGACCCCCAGCCAGGCATGGTCGAACCGGTCGTCGAACTGCCCGCTGGCTTGGTGCTGCCATGCGTCCGGAAGGGCCCGCCAGAACGGCTGCTGCCACTGCTTCGCGTCGTCCAGCAGAGTGTCGACCAGCCACCCGTACGGCAGTGGAGCGGGTTCACGCAGGCTGACCCACAGCGCGTAGGCGTGGACTAGCGCGCCGAGCAGTGCCCGGGGGTGGCCGTGAGTAGTGGCCGCGTCGCGGACCACGTCAGTGGCGAGTTCGTCGAACCGCAGGTCCTGGTGGTGGAGGAGGACATGCGGGGCGATCCGCATCGCGGCGCCGTTAGCGCCGGTGGCGAAGTACCGGGCCACCGCCGAAGCCGGGGCGGTCCAGGGGGCCCGGCCGCGCGCCCAGGAACGGCAGGCGGCCTTTACGCTGGCTCCCGCGCCGCGCTCGTATTCCAGCAGGAACGGCCACTCCACGCGCTCCAGCCAGGCCAGCCACTGCCTACCGCCCATCAGTCGTGCGCGCGCGACCGCGATGGTCATCTGGGTGTCGTCGCTGTAGTCGCCAGCGTCGACCTTCTCCGGAATGCGTTGCTGGCGCGAGCCCGCAAACCGTTCCCATGCGAAGAAGCCCCCCGAGCCCGGAGACCCGGCCAGCGGCCGGGTGCGATCACGGCGTTCATAGGGCCAGCCCAGTGCGTCGCCGACCGCAGAGGCCAGCAGCGTGCCGGTGGCACGGTCGAGCCAGGGGTACGGGGCGGGCGAAGCAGTCACGGGGTCACTCTGCCAGAGTCATTCACGGATTCACGGGACGCTCGGTGGGACGCCTCCCGGCCCGTACCAGGTTGCTGAGCTGATACTTGTCGAACAGTGTCGGCGCCACCAGCATTGGCGGCAGGACCTTGCCGGTGCCCAGATGCACGGTCAACCGGTACCGCTCGAGTTCGGCCTGCTCCTCGGACTGGACGATCACTGCAGTGATCCGGGCGGCGGACACCGGCCCGGGTAGCAGCAGCTCGGCTTGGTCATCGGTGGGTGCCCAGGCCGGATGCCCGGCGCCACGCCGGCGGAGCGCGTTGCCGGTCACCTCCGGCGCGAACATGGCCTCGAACGCGGTTAGGCCCTCGGCGACTCCCGCACCGCCCCGGCGGGCGGCGTTGTAGGGGCAGAACCCCGCCCCCGGCAGGTCCAGTAGCTGGGGATCCAGCGCGAGGATCACCCACTCCTTGAAGTGCGGATCCTGGGCCCGGGCCCGGTCCAAGTACCAAGTATTTGGGTACTCGATGCTGCAGTTGATGTGGTGCAGGTAGCCGTCCAGGCGCTGCTGGTCGGTGGGCCTGAACCCCTCGGTGCCCTCCCGCAGCTCCGCCGCGCCTCGCAGCTCGCCCGAGGCCAGGATATGGCCCAGGCCCACGGCCTTGGTGAAGTGGCACAGCCGCGTGATACCACGTTGCTGCGCCCGCTCCCAGATTCCCGTCATGAAGGCAGCCTATGGAACAGGTCTGACATTGCGTCGGGCAATAGCGCAGTCAGCGGCCCCGACCGCAGGATGACCAGTTCGCTGCGGGCGCGGGTGACCGCCACGTACAGCTGCCGTGCCTCCCGCGCCATAGCCTCCTCCAGGCCGTGGGCCGCGACCTCGCTCGGCTTGGGCAGCTCGTCCGCGTCGCACAGTGGCAGGATCACGGAGTCGAACTCCAGGCCCTTCGCGGCGGAGTAGGTGCCGTAGAACACGCCGGGCCCCTGCGGCCACGACTGAAGCTCGCGGTGGATCCGGTAGTGCCGGTGGCGCGGATCCAGATGCTGCCGCAGCGCTGACTCCTGGTCGCGGGTGCGCATCAGCACGGCGACTCGCCGGTCGGCGGCCAGACCGTTGGCGTAGGCGGCCGCCTGCCGCAACTGCTCCGCCTTCGAGGCCACCGTCGCGATTGTGGGCAGAGGCCCATCGGCGGTGGGCGTTCGCGGAGCGACCAGGTCGACCTCGTCGCGGAAGTGCGGCATGTCGGACATCGCCTGCGCCAGGCGGGCGATCTGCCGACTGTTGCGGTAGTTCTGCTCGAACTCGACCTTGCTGGGGACCGACAGCCCCAGAGAACGCCAGGACATTCGGCTGCCGTAGATCTGCTGCGCGTAGTCGCCGAAGAACGTCAGCGACCCGTCCTGGGGGATCGCCGCGGCGAGGGAGCGGATCATCTCCGGGGTGAAGTCCTGGCCCTCGTCGATCACGATGTGCCGGTAGCGGCGCGCCCGCGCGTCAGTCTTCAGGTGCTCCAGTACCTGACTGGCCGCGTCGTCCCAGTCCAAACTCACGCCGGAGGCGGCGCGCAGCTCGAGGTACCGGCGATACACCTGGTACACCACGGCCCGGTCGGCCGGCGCGAGAGGCGTGCCCCGGCCGATGCGCGGTACCCCGTTGAGGTAGATGTCTTCGGCGGTCACCCCATGGCCAGACATCCAGTGCAACTCGTCCAGGAAGAAGTCCAGCGGGCGGTCGGCCACCGCTCGCTGCGTGGTCGCCCGGACCTCGATCAGGGCCTTCTCGACCAGCGCTTTCTTGATCTTGCATACATAGATCGGGCGGCCGGTCACCGAGCGCAGGTAGCCCAACGCGAACCTGTGGTAGCTCTCCACGGTCAGACCCGGCGCGTGGGCGCCGACAGACTTCAGGTACGTCACCAGTGCCCGGTTAAAGGTGAGCAGGAGCGTCGGCCCGCCGATCCCGGGTGCCCCGGCCAGATATCTGGACCGGTGCACCGCCATCGTCGTCTTGCCGCTGCCTGCTGTGCCCAGCACCACCAGATGCCCCTGCGCAGTCAGGTAGACGACCTCGCGCTGCTGTCCCTGCGGCTCCGGAAGATCAACCCCCACCATGGGAGAAGTATGTCGTGAGTGCGCACAGATTGCTGTGCGTTCCCGTGCATTCGCACACATCGAACGTTCCGTCATATGAGCGAGAACGCTTTGACGTCACCCACTCCGGGAGAGGGGCCAGGGACGGGCAGCGCGCCACCATCCGGCCCGGTGTTCAGCTCGCCAACAAATAGGTAGGTGATCAGGGCTTGACCCAGCCGACCTTCCATCCCGTGAAGGAGAAGGTCTTGCCGGCGGAGGAGATGGAGACGGTGCGCTCGCGCATGCCGGGCAGGGCGGCGAGGGGGTGGTGGGTGCCGGTGAAGACGAGGTGTTCGTAGACCTCGTCGGTGATCACCAGGAGGTCGTGCTCGATGGCGAGTTCGGCGATGGCGGCGAGTTCGGAGGGGTCGAGGACGAGGCCGGTGGGGTTGTGGGGGGTGTTGATGAGGAGGAGTCGGGTGCGCGGGGTGATCAGGGCGCGCAGCTCGTCCAGGTCGGGGCGGAAGGTGGGCTGACGCAGGGTCAGCGGCACCCGGACGGCGCCGGCCATGGCGATGCAGGCGGCGTAGGAGTCGTAGAACGGCTCGAAGGCGATCACCTCGTCGCCGGGCTCCAGCAGCGCGAGGAGGGCGGCGGCGATCGCCTCGGTGGCGCCGGCGGTGACCAGCACCTCGGTGTCGGGGTCGTAGCTCAGACCGTAGAACCGCTGCTGGTGCTCGGCGATCGCGGTGCGCAGCTCGGGGATGCCGGGGCCGGGCGGGTACTGGTTGCCGCGACCGTTCAGCACGGCGTCGGCGGCGGCCTGGGCGACCGAGGCAGGCCCGTCGGTGTCCGGGAACCCCTGGCCGAGGTTGATCGAGCCGGTGGCGGTGGCGAGGGCGGACATCTCGGCGAAGATGGTCGTGCCCATTCCCGCCAGCCTGCGGTTCAGCAGCGGCCTTGCGCTCATCTCGGCTCCTCACGCCTGGTAGTCGCGGCTCATCCTTGCGCTACCCGTCCGGCGTCACAAGTCCGGCTCGAAGAGGTGGAGGTCCGCGCCTTCCAGGGCCAACGCGGTGAGGCCGCTGTCGGTGCCGGAGGTGTGGTCCTCGCCGGCGGACCAGTGGACGGCGGTGCCGGCGGTGACGGGGATGCGGACGCCGTCGGGGCCGCTGACCCAGCCGGCGCCGGCGATGACGAGGAAGAGTTGGTCGACCGGTGCGGGATGGGTGCCGATGGTGCCGCCAGGGGCGATGCTGAGGCAGGTGAGATGGGTCAGGCCGGGGGCGGTGGCCAGCCGGGTCGCGTGGGCGCCGGCGCTGCGGTAGCGGTCGATCAGCCGCTCGGCCCGGTCGAAGGAGAGCAGACGCACAGGGCTCCTGTGATGGGGTGATGGGCGGAAGCGCACCGGCCCGGCTCGCCGGGAGGGCGGGCCGGGCCGGGTGAGTGGCGCAGGGGGAGGAGGGATCAGGCCTCGTCCTCGGTGCCCGTGCCGTCCTCGCCCTCGATGTCCTCCTGCAGGCCCAGGCGCTCCACGATCCACTGCTCGAAGCCGACCGCCGCCTGGGTCCAGTTGGCGGTGGTGGTGACGAAGTAGTCCAGGTTGACGCCGGTGCCGATGATCATCTGGCACTCGCCGATCAGCCGGACGATGCCGTCCTCGTGGGTGTGGGTGTAGACCTTCGGCCAGAGGGTCTCACGGTTCCACTCGTCGATCAGGTCCAGGATCTCGGACTTCTGCTCCAACGTGTACGGGCGGTCGTAGAAGGCACGGACCGCGAAAAGCTCCTTCTGGTCGCCGCGGAACATGTAGTAGACGCGGAAACCCTCCCAGGGGGCGGTGAGGTCGCCCTCCTCGTCCACCACGTGCTTGAGCTGCATCTGGTCGAGGAGCTGGGTCACCAGGGCCTGGTCCGGGACCACGATCGGCGGCGGACCGGCCGGGCGGCCGCCGCCGGCGGGGGGCTGCGGCATGCCGAAGGACGGGATCGACGACGGGTCAATGCTCACGGGGTGGTCCCTTCACAGGTGCAACGAGGGTGGCTGATGGTCGAGGGGCCGCCCTTCCATGTCTCCATCCTGCCTCATCCGGGGCCCTCGGCACAGGCTCTCCCGGAGCGGCGCCGACCCGCCGGGCGAGAAGGCGCGACGCCCGTCGGTAGCGGCCTGGTCACGCTGCCCGCACGGTGAGCCGGTCTCCCGCCTCGTCCCGCTCCACCAGCACGGTGTCGCCGTCGTGCACCTGGCCGGAGAGGATCGCCTTGGCCAGCTGGTCGCCGATCGCCGACTGGATCAGCCGGCGCAGCGGCCGGGCCCCGTAGGCGGGGTCGTAGCCGGTGAGCGAGAGCCAGTCGCGGGCGGCGGGGGTGACGTCCAGGGTGAGCCGGCGGTCCCGCAGGCGCTCGCCCAGCTTCGCCACCTGGAGGTCCACGATCCGGCTCAACTCGGCCGAGCCCAGCTGATCGAAGACCACGATGTCGTCCAGCCGGTTGAGGAACTCCGGCTTGAAGGCGGACCGGACGCTGTCCAGCACCAGCTCCTTCTTGGCCGGGTCCGGCACGGTCGGGTCCACCAGGTACTGGCTGCCGAGGTTGGAGGTGAGGATCAGGATCGCGTTGCGGAAGTCCACCGTGCGGCCCTGGCCGTCGGTCAACCGGCCGTCGTCCAGCACCTGCAGCAGCACGTCGAAGACCTCGGGGTGGGCCTTCTCCACCTCGTCCAGCAGCACCACGCTGTACGGGCGGCGGCGGACCGCCTCGGTGAGCTGGCCGCCCTCCTCGTAGCCGACGTACCCGGGCGGGGCGCCGACCAGCCGGGAGACCGAGTGCTTCTCGCCGTACTCGCTCATGTCGATCCGGACCATGGCGCGCTCGTCGTCGAAGAGGAAGTCGGCCAGGGCCTTCGCGAGTTCGGTCTTGCCGACGCCGGTGGGGCCGAGGAAGAGGAAGGAGCCGGTCGGGCGGTCGGGGTCGGCGATGCCGGAGCGGGTGCGCCGCACCGCGTCCGAGACGGCCTGGACGGCCTCGCTCTGGCCGATCAGGCGCCGGCCCAACTCCTCCTCCATCCGCAGCAGTTTGGCGCTCTCGCCCTCCAGCAGCCGGCCGGCCGGGATACCGGTCCAGGAGGCGACCACATCGGCCACGTCGTCCGGGCCGACCTCCTCCTTGACCATCGAGGCGGTGGTGTCCTCGTCCTGCGCCTTCTGCTGCGCCTCCGCCAACTCCCGCTCGGCGGCCGGGATCTCCGCGTACATCAGCTTGGAGGCCTGCTCGAAGTCGCCGTCCCGCTGGGCGCGTTCGAGGGCGCTCTGCAGTTCGTCCAGGCGTTCCTTGACCGCGCCGACCCGGTTGAGGCTCTTCTTCTCCTGCTCCCAGCGGGCGGTCAGCGCGCTCAACTGCTCCTGCCGGTCGGCCAGATCGCGTCGCAGCCGGGCCAGCCGGTCCATCGAGGCCGGGTCCGACTCCTTCTCCAGCGCCAGCTCCTCCATCCGCAACCGGTCCACGGCGCGCTGGAGTTCGTCGATCTCGACCGGTGAGGAGTCGATCTCCATCCGCAGTCGGGAGGCGGCCTCGTCGACCAGGTCGATCGCCTTGTCGGGCAGGAAGCGGGAGGTGATGTAGCGGTTGGACAGAGTGGCGGCGGCGACCAGTGCGGCGTCCGAGATCTGCACCTTGTGGTGCGCCTCGTAGCGGCCCTTGAGTCCGCGCAGGATGGCGATCGAGTCCTCCACGCTGGGCTCGCCGACCAGCACCTGCTGGAAGCGCCGCTCCAGCGCCGGGTCCTTCTCGATCCGCTCGCGGTACTCGTCCAGCGTGGTGGCGCCGACCATCCGCAGCTCGCCGCGGGCCAGCATCGGCTTGAGCATGTTGCCGGCGTCCATCGAGGAGTCGCCGCCGGCGCCCGCGCCGACCATGGTGTGCAGCTCGTCGATGAAGGTGATCACCTGGCCGTCGCTCTGCTTGATGTCGTTCAGCACGGCCTTCAGCCGCTCCTCGAACTCACCGCGGAACTTGGCGCCGGCCACCATCGCGCTCAGGTCCAGCGCGACCAGGCGCTTGCCGCGCAGCGACTCGGGGACGTCCCCGGCCACGATCCGCTGGGCCAGGCCCTCGACCACGGCGGTCTTGCCGACGCCGGGCTCGCCGATCAGCACCGGGTTGTTCTTGGTCCGACGGGAGAGTACCTGGACCACTCGGCGAATCTCCTGGTCCCGGCCGATCACCGGGTCCAGCTTGCCGTCCCGGGCGGACTGGGTGAGGTCGGTGCCGTACTTCTCCAGCGCCTTGTAGGTGCCCTCCGGGTCCGGGGAGGTGACCTTGCCGGAGCCGCGCACCTGGGTGAATGCGTCCAGCAGGGCGGTGGGGGTGGCGCCCTGGCGGGTCAGCAGCTCGGCCACCGCGCCGCCCTCGGCGGCCAGCCCGACCAGCAGGTGCTCGGTGGAGACGTAGGCGTCGTCCAGCTTGTCGGCACGGCGGCCGGCGTCCTCCAGCACCGCCAGGGTGTCGCGGCCCAGCTGCGGGGCGGCGACCGTGGAGCCCTGGGCGCTGGGCAGCGTCTTGAACTGCCGCCGGGCGGCGCCGATCAGCTCGACCACGTCCGCCCCGACCGCCTCGAGCAGCGGGCGGGCGATGCCCTCGGGCTGCTCCAGCAGGGCGAGCAGGATGTGCACCGGCCTGACGTCCGGGTTTCCCGCGCTGCCGGCCTGCCGGATCGCGGCAGACAGGGCGTCCTGCGTCTTGGTGGTGAACTTGCTCGCGTCCATGGCCACTGTGGTGTGCTCCTCCAGGTGTCGTTACCCACGTCAGTTAAGTTGAGTCTAGCGCGCTCAAGTTTTCTTTGTCAGGCTCAGCAGGTCACGGGCCGGCCCCACCGGGCGCCGCCCGGTCGGCCAGACGGCGCGCAGCGGGCGGCGCAGGTCCAGGCCGGTCAGCGGGACCTCGACCAGCCGCCTGGTGGCCAGCTCGTCGGCCACCGCCAGCTCGCTCAGGCAGACCGGCCCGGCGCCGGCCAGCGCGGCCGCCTTGAGCGCGGTGGTGGAGGCCAGCTCCAGCAGCGGGACCGCGGGGGCGGGCAGCGCGCGGTCCAGCACCTCGCGGGTGCCGGAGCCGGGCTCGCGCAGCACCAGCGGAGTCGCCGCCAGCTCCGCGCCGTCGACCGGCGAGCGGCGCCGGGCCCAGCGGTGGCCCGGCGCGACCACCACCACCAGGCGGTCGGCGGCCACCACGGCGCCGGCCAGACCGGCCGGCGCCCGGGGGCCCTCGACGAAGCCCAGGTCGGCCTCGCCCGCGAGCACCTGCTCGGCCACCGCCTGCGAGTTCGCCGTGCGCAGCACCACGGCGGTGTCCGGGCGGACGGCGCGCAGCGCCAGCAGCCAGCCCGGCATCAGGTACTCCGCCACCGTCAGACTGGCCACCACCCGCAGCCGGGCGTCCCGCGACCCGCGCAGCGCGGCGATCCCGGCGTCCAGCGCCTGCGCGGCCTCCAGCACCGGGCGGGCCCACTCGATCACCAGCAGCCCCTGCGGGGTGGGCCGCGAGCCGCGCGGGGAGCGGACCAGCAGGGCCACCCCGAGCTGGCGCTCCATGCCCTTGATCCGGCCGCTGGCGGCCGGCTGGCTGATGCCCAGTTCGGCCGCGGCCCGGCCCACGCTGCCGTGCCGGGCCACCGCGAGCAGCAGTTCCAGGGCGCTGAGCTCGGGCACCTGGGGAGAGAGAGCCATAGGGCCAGGTTATGCCCTGATAGCGAACGGACGGCTACCGGCGCGCGAAGCCCCGGCGCAGGGTGGGGGCATGACCAGCCTCGTCCTCACCCGCCCCGCGAGCCCCCGCTCCTCGACCCGCCCCGCCTTCGACCTGAGCGGGCTCGGCCCCAACTGGTACGCCGCCGTGATGGGCACCGCGATCGTGGCCAACGGCGCTGCCGCCCTGCCCTACCGGGTGCCCGGGCAGCTGGGCTTCGCCGAACTGGTCTGGGCGCTCGCGGCGGCCCTGCTGACGCTGCTGGTCGGCGCCCGACTGGTGCACCTGACCCGGCACCGGGCGGCCGCCCGCGAGCAGCTGCTGGCGAACCCGGCCACCGCCGTCTTCTACGGCTGCCCGCCGATGGCGCTGCTGGCGGTCGGCTACGGGACGCTGGCGGTCGGCGCCCGGCTGATCGGCACCGGCCCCGCGGTGGTGCTGGACGCCGTGCTGTGGACCGTCGGCACCGCCTACGCGCTGCTGGTCGCCGCCGGGATCCCGTATCTGATGATCACCCGGCACCAGCTGTCGGCGCTCAAGGCCAACCCGACCTGGCTGCTGCCCGTGGTGGCGCCGATGGTCGCGGCGGCGCTCGGCCCCGCGCTGCTGCCGCACCTGGCCGAACCGCTGCGCCCCGCCCTCTTCTACGGCTGCTGCACGCTCTTCGGCGCCAGCCTGCTGGCCGTCCTGGTGGTGCTGCCGGTGGTCTTCGCCGGGCTGGTGCACAGCAAGCTGCCCACCGTGCTGCTCACCCCCTCGCTCTTCCTGGTGCTCGGCCCGCTCGGCCAGTCCGCCACCGCCGTCAACCAGCTCGCCGACGCCGCCCACCCGGTGGCCCCGCAGCTGGCCGGCCCGGCCCTCGGCTTCGCGGTGCTCTACGGGGTGTCGGCGATCGGCTTCGCGGTGCTCTGGCTGCTGATCGCGCTGGCCGCCAACGTCCGGGCGCTGGTGCACCACCGGATGCCGTTCGGCCTGACCTGGTGGGCCTTCACCTTCCCGGTCGGGACCTGCGTGACCGGCGCGGCCGGACTGGCCAGGCACACCGGCTTCGCGGGCTTCGGCTGGCTGGCGGTGGCGCTGTTCGGGCTGCTGCTGACGGCCTGGGCGGTGGCCGCGGCCCGGACCGTGAGCGCACTGGTGGACGGCCGGCTGCTGCGCGCCGCCGTACGCTGAGCGGGTCGCGGCGCGAGCCGAGCCGGTCCCGGTGGGCGCGAGGAGTGTTCACCCACCCTCGCGCCCGCCGGGACCGACTGGCAGGATGGCCGCGGACAGTCAAGCGCGGCCGCCGTGACGGCCCGTCAGAGCATGGGGGGCAGATGGGGCAGGCGGAGCCGGGCCGACCGGCGGTGGAGCTCGCCCTCGACCCCGCCGCCCGTGAGCTCTACCTCGCCGTGGTGGCCAAGGGCGGCTGGGTGAAGTCCGCCGAGGTCCCGCCCTCCGACGCCGCCGCACTGGACCGCCTGCTCACCCTCGGCCTGCTCCGCGGCCTGCCCGGCGGCGCCTTCTACTCCGCCGTCAGCCCCCGCGCCTTCCTGCAGCGGGCCGCCGGCATGCTGCGCACCAGGGCGGTCGGCCTGTTGCGGCAGGCGGACGAGCTGCCCGCACTGCTGGACGAGCTGGCCCACGCCTACGACGCGTCGCCGCGCCGGATCGAGCGGACCGGCACCGTGGAGACGGTGCAGGACCGGGACAGCATCCGGCACCGGATCGCCCAGCTGGTCGCCGACACCGAGACCGAGATGCTCACCGCCCAGCCCGGCGGCGACCGCCCGGCCGACCACCTGGCCTGGGCGATGGCCCAGGACATCCCGTTCCTGCGCGGCGGCGGCGCGATGCGCACGCTCTACCAGCCGGTGGCCCGCACCGACCCGGCGACCAGCGCCTATGCCGCCGCCGTCACCCCGTACGGGGCCCGGATCCGGGTGCTGGACGAGGACTTCCAGCGGATGCTGATCTTCGACCGGGCGGTCGCGGTGATCCCCGCCTCCGCCGACATGGGCAGCGCCGCCTTCGTCTCCGACCCGACCGCCGTGGAGCTGATGGTCGAGCTCTTCGAACGGGACTGGCAGCGCGCCGAACGCGTCGCCTGGGGCTCGGCGCACGCCGCCCCGGACGCGGGCGCGGTGGCCGACCGGATCGCCCGGCTGCTGGCCGGCGGGCTCAGCCGGCGCGGCATCGCCAACCGGCTCGGCCTGAGCGAGCGCACCGTGGCCGCGCACATCGCCCGGCTGCGCCAGGAGTACGAGGCCGAGACCCTGTTCCAGCTGGGCTGGCTGATGCGCGGGCGCGGCGAAGGGAACTGACGCAGAGTCATCAAGTCCGCAAGCCCCGAAGTCGCCAAGTCCCTGCACGTTCACGCAGCTGCGGGAACGTGCACTGCCCGCTGCCTTGTCGTGCCCGCCCCCTTGCGCGAGCCTCTCTGCTGGGGGATGCGTGACGACGGGGAGGAGCACGTGATGGCCGGACGCTCGCACGTCCTGGTGGAGAGCCAGGCGGTCTGGGGCAAACCCGAGGCGGACCGTTTCCTGAAGGAGGCGGTCTCGCTGGCCGAGGCCGGCGACCGGGTGATCCTCTACCTGGTCGAGGACGGCGTCTTCGCCGCCGTCTCGGACGGCATCCCGGAGCTGGCCAGGCTGGTCGAGCTGGGTTCCGAGGTCTGGGCCGACGACTACTCGCTCACCCACCCCGCGCTGGCGGCCACCCGGCTCTTGCCGTACGTGCGGGTCAAGGGCGCCGAGGCGCTGGACGGCGCGGTGCGCGGCGCCGACGGGCGGGTCGCGATGCACTGAGTCCCCCGTCCCCAGCCGGTCGCGGCCGCGCCGCGGGCCCGCTGCCGACCGAGACCGAACGTTCTGCCATAGCCGCAGCTCAGCCGTGTGTGGACGGACCTTCGCAGCGGCATTCTGCACGTTCGTGCAGTTGCGGGAACTTGAAGGAGGACGGCCCTTGTCCCGTGGTCCGGCCCCTGTGAGGCTGGGGACACGCCAAGCCGCCCGGGCAACCGCAGCCCGTCGGTGGTGACTCGTTCTCCCTCGTCGCACAGGGGCAGAAGTATCTGTGGGGTGGTCGGGGGAACGCCGGGCGGTCTGCCATATGTGGTGATGGCGGCCGCTCCCGGTACCAGCGAGGCGTTGCTGCTCCGCCTCGCTGGAAGCACCTCGGATTTGGCGTAGTGAAGTGGATCCGCCCGGAGCACAGGAGACTTCGCGTCCCTGGCTCCGGGCCGGATCCGCCCACGGTGCCCGGGTGGCCCGCTCGGGGGGCGGGCGGCTTGGGCCCCGTGGTCCGGACCTGCACTCCTGATGAGATGATGCCGCCCAGGCGGTCGTTCGACCGCTTCCGGTCCAGCGCACAGGGGGGACGGGGTGTCCGACGCCACCGCGGATCCGCCCGTGCCCGCTGATGATCTGCTCGCGCCCGCCGGCGCCCCGGAGCTCGATCCCGCCGCCCGCGCCCTCTACCTGGCCGTGCTGCGCGGCGGTGGCCGACTGGCGGACCACGAGATCCCCGAGGCCGAACGCCCCGCCCTGCACCACCTGGTCGAGGCCGGCCTGCTGATCCCACAGGCGCACGCCGCCGCCTACGTCGCCGTCAGCCCGCGCGCCCTGACCGTCCGGCTCGGCGCCGAGATGCGCGCCCAGGCAGTCCGGCTGCTGGTCGAGTCGGAGAGCGTCAACGACCGCTACGGCGACCTGATCCGGGCCTACGACCGGGTCGCCGCCCCGCCCGCCGGCCGACCGGTCGCCGACTGGGTGCACGGCCTGGAGAACATCCAGAAGCGAATCTCCCAGCTGGTCTCCGAACTGCGCAACGAACTGATCACCGTCCAGCCGGGACACCGCCCGCCCGAACTGCTGGAGAGCGCGCTCGCGCAGGACCTGCCGTTCCTGCGCCGCGGCGGCACCCTGCGCACCATCTACCAGCCGTGCGCGCTGTCCGCGCCCGCCACCGTCTGCTACGCCGCCGAGGTGACCAAACACGGCGGCTGCGTGCGGATCCTGGACGAGCCGTTCCAGCGCACCTTCATCCTGGACCGCAGCATCGCCGTGATCCCCGCCGTCGAGGACTCCAGCACCGCCGTCTTCGTGGAGGACCCGGCCGTCGTCGCCCACCTGCTGCGCGTCTTCGAACGGGACTGGGAGCGGGCCGAGAGCGTTCGCTGGGCCCAGATCCGGATCGCCGAACGCTCCGCCCCGGTGGCCGGACGGGTCGGCGCGCTGCTCGCCCAGGGCCTGACCCAGCAGGGCGTGGCCCGCCGGCTGGGCATCAGCGAGCGCACCGTGGCCGGCCACATCGCCCGGCTGCGGAACCGGTACGGGGCCCGGACGCTCTTTCAGCTGGGCTGGCTGATGCGCGGGTCGAGCGATGAACCGCCGCCCGCGCTGGACGAGGAACCGTTGGACGAGGAGTCGGGGGAGAGCACGCGATGACCGAGACGAGCGGGACCGGGAGCAGCGGGCCTGAGAGCAACGGCCAGAGCGGTAGCGGCCAGAGCGGCAGCGGCACCGGGATCGGCCCGGAGACGAGCCCCCTGCCACTGCCCGGCGAGGCCGCCCGGGCGTTCTACCTGGCGGTCCTCGGCGAGGGCGGCCGACTCCGGATGGCGGAGGTCGGCGAATCCGAGCAGCCCCTGGTCGCCGAACTGCTCGAACTCGGCCTGCTGGCCGCCGAACCCGCCGACGGCGCCTACACCGCCGTCAACCCGCGCGCCGTCGGCGGCCGGCTCAGCGAGGAGCTGCGCTCGGCCGGCACCAGGCTGCTGGTCCAGGCCCAGGAGATGCCCGCGCTGCTGGAGGACCTCAGCCGCGCCTACGACCTGACCCCCCGCAAGGTCGACCGCTCCGGCGAGGTGCGCCACCTGCACGACCAGGCGGAGATCCGCCGCTGGCTCGACCAGAGGTTCGACGACGCGGAGGAGGAGATCCTCTCCGCCCAACCCGGCAACGCCCTGCCCACCTACATCCTGGCCGACTCCGCCCGCCGCACCCGCCCCTTCCTGGAACGCGGCGGCGCCGGCCGTTGCCTCTTCGAGCCCGCCGCCCGGTCCGACGGCCCCACCGCCGCCTACGTCCTGGAATCCACCGAACTGGGCGCCAGGTTCCGGGTGCTCGGCGAGTCCTTCAAGCGGATGACCATCTTCGACCGCCGCACCGCCCTGATACCCGCCACGGCGCAGTACACCAGCACCGCCATCGTCGAGGACCCGGCTGTGGTGTCGTTCCTGGTGGGCATGTTCGAACGCGACTGGTCCCGCGCCGAGCCCGTCCCCTGGAGCACCACCACCCCCGACCCCGCCGCCCTCCCGGTCCACGTCCAGGTCGGCCGCATGCTCTCCCAGGGCCTCACCCAACGCACCGTCGCCACCCGCCTGGGCCTGAGCGAACGCACCGTAGCCGGCCACATCTCCCGCCTGCGCGAGCTGTACGACGCCGCCACCCTGTTCCAACTCGGCTGGCTGATGCGCGCCGCAGCGGGGGAGCGGCGGTAGGGGCGGTAGGGGCGGCAGCCGGGCTCGGTGCCGAACTGCGCGCGGCATCGTGCGACGCACCGTCGACCAGCCCAGGGCCCGTACGGACCCGGGCACCGCAGAGTACGCGGCGTACGCGACTGCTCTGGGTGCCAGGGTCCGGATCCTCGACGAGGACTGACAGCCGACGTTCCGACAGCCGACGTTCCGTCAGCCGACGGTCAGCCGGTCAGCCGGTCAGCCGGTCGCCGCGCCCGTGCTCGGCCAGCTGCGGTACGGGTCGTGCTGCGCCTGGGCGGTGACCGGGCTGAAGTGCTCGCCGGGGGCGGTCCAGAAGCCCTCGCGCAGCGAGAGCGCCATGCCGGCCCAGTCCAGGGCGGTCTCCACGATGTGACGCAGGCTCTCCTGCGACCAGGTGTCGTCGAAGACCAGCGGCAGCACCGGGGCGACCTGCTCGATGGTGGCGATCAGCGGGTTGTGCGTGATCGCCTCGTCCACCAGCAGCACGATCGGCTTGCGCAGCGCGGAGCCCCAGCCGAGTTCCAGCGAGACCCCGGCCGACAGCGGCGAACCGACGTAGGCGAAGACCAGGTCGGCGGTCTGCATGGCACGGAAGTCCGACGGGACACGGGGTTCGGGTGCACGCCCCTCCACCGTCCACGCGTCGCTGTGGTGCGCGCTGAAGACGGCGGCGCCGCTGCGCAGCAGCGAACTGCGCAGCGCGGTCAGCCGGGTGCGGCTGGCCAGCGTCACCACGCTGTCGGCCGGCCCGGTCAGCCGCATCAGCGGCGCGGCGAGGAAGACGCGAGCCCGGCGGCCTTCGGGGGCCTGGGCTGCGTGCTGGCGCATGTAGGGCTCACTCATGGCGATGGCTCCGGGGAAGTGGACGGTCCTGCTGAGTGTGGTGTCAGAGCAGGTGAAGCAGTGCAGGGGGCGGGTGGGGCGGTCGCTGAACCGCTACGAGCCGGAGGGTGCTCGGAACCCGTTCCGCCAATTGATCGTCACTGCTGGTGGCACATGCCGTCCACAGAACCGGTGTGTCATCTCCCTGACTGGCATTTGGATGACACCGGAGTCGGGGGTGATGTCTGGCGGCGCTCCGACAAACAGGTGTCATATTTATGCCTGGCAGCACGATGACATGGGCTGCTGGACGCCTGAGCTTGCCTCTAGGCCGGAGTATGGCTTTGATAAACGATTGTTCGCGTCTACCCACCAAGGGTATGGCGGGGCGCTGACAATGTTCGTTATATCAGGTTCATGACAAGGAGGCACCGCATGCGTCGTGCACCTCGATCCGGGATTCGCGCGGTGGTGACGGCTGCTGCTGTCGGCGCAGTTCTGCTGGTGTCTGGAGCCATTGGCGTCAGCGCTGCCCAGCCGAACGATTGGAAGTGGGGCACTCTTGCGGCACCTGCCGACTACGGCTGGGGACCCACTCACGCTTTGGCCGGCGGCACGGCTGACGCCGCAGCGGTGGCATCGCCGTCCGACTACGCCTGGGGCGTCTAGGACAGCCCGCCTCCGTGGGAGTGGCCCGGCGCTGTTGTCGCTCGACGACGACGCGCTGGGCCGCCGAGTGGAGTGCCGCTAGTCCTTCTTGGTTTCCTCGTTCACGAGAACCTCGCCCTCGTCGTCCCGGTAGAGGCTTCCCGGGGCACTGAGCGCCATCCGCCAGCCGAGCTGGAAGAGTGTCTCCGACCCGTACTCCTCGCGGAACTCGGCGATGTGCCGGGCAAGGGTCCGCTCACTGATGCCCAGGTTCCGGGCGATGACCCGGTGGCCGACCCCTTGGATCATCATGCGCAGGATATTGGTGCGCAGCCGGGATATGACCTCGGGCGGGACCTCGGCTGCCCCCAGAAACGGGCTGGACCGCTCCCACAGGCGCTCGAACGAGTCCAGCATGTAGGCGACGACACCCGGGTCACTGACGAAGGCGGCCTTCTCGGTGTCGCCCTGAACGGGTATCACGGCGACCCGGCGATCGATGATGATGAGTCGGGTGAACGGCTCCTCCAAGGTCCTGACCTCGGCGCCCTCTTCCGTCATGCGCTCGACGTACTGCCTGGTCGGGGCCGAGTAGCGGGCACTGGGGTGGTAGACGATCCGCCGCGCGACGCCCCGGCGGATCAGCGACAGGTCGCCCTCCATCACCTCCTGCACCAGGGACTGGCGCCGGCTCCCGCCCGGTTGGGCGGTCAGGACCTCCCGCTCGGCGCCGTCGACCAGAGTGCTCACCCGCTGGTTGATCTCAACCAGTCCGTGGATGTGCTCCACCGGACCACCCGGATGGAATTGCTGATCCAGGGACTGATAAGCGTGACTCAAGTCCTGCATGGCAGCTGGTATGGATACCGCCTGAGAGAGCAGAGAAAGAGCCTGCTTCTGCCAGGCAGAACTGAGGCGGTTGGCCAACCGATTCGGATCAGTGGCGGTCACCACCGAGGTTTTTCCTTGGCCCAGAACCAATAGACCGAGTTCGGCGAGTTCCGTGTACGGGCCACCGAGTTGCGTCTCGTCGACCTCGATACTTCCACCCGCGGCGATGACCCGGAGATACAGGGACTTCGCCTCCGCTGACACGAAGTCGACGTGCTCCTTCTCCACCTCGGCCCCGCCTGTCGAACTCATCCCTTGGCTCCCCCTCCCGGGAAAAGTCGTTACTGCTGCAGTTGGCAGCACTCTACGCAAGTGCGGGAGCGCTTGGCACCCCACCAACCGATGGGGTGCCAAGCGCTCCTGTCAGGCTTGCCTTCGCTACCGCCGAGGCCGCCACACCACCAGCGCGCTCGACTGGGTCGCCGGCTGGTACGGCACCAGATCCCGCCGGTACGAGGCGTGCACCGCGGCCTCGCGGGCCTGCAGGGCGGCGCCGGCGCCCTCCACCGCGGCGGCGAGTTCGGCGACCCGGGACTGCAGGGCGGCGACCTGGTTCTCGAGTTCGATGATGCGCTTGATCCCGGCCAGGTTGATGCCCTCGTCCTGGGAGAGGCGCTGGACCTCGCGCAGCTGCTGGATGTCGCGGGCCGAGTAGCGCCGGCCGCCGCCGCCGGTGCGGTCGGGGCAGACCAGGCCGAGGCGGTCGTACTGGCGCAGGGTCTGCGGGTGCAGGCCGGAGAGCTCGGCGGCCACCGAGATCACGTAGACCGGGGTCTCCTCGGTGAGCACGTAGCTCGGCCCGGCCGAGGCGGCCGTGCGGCGGGGGCGGGGCGAGGGGCCGCCGGGCAGGCCCTCGCCGAGGCCTGCGCCGATGCCGGGTCCCGTGCCGGATTCAGCGGGGGTCATGTCAGGTCACGCTCCCTCCGCCGCCTTGAAGAGGGCGGCTCGCGGGTCCTCGGATGCGGTGGCGTCGCGGTACTGCTCCAGAGCGTTCAGGGCATCCCCGGTGGTCTGCTGGGGCACCGTCACCTCGACGGTGACCAGCAGGTCGCCCCGGGTGCCGTCCTTGCGGGTGGCGCCCTTGCCGCGGGCCCGCAGGGTCAGGCCGTTGGCGCTCCCGGCCGGCAGCCGCAGCTTCACGGCCGGGCCGTTCAGGGTGGGGACGTCGATGGTGCCACCGAGTGCGGCCTCGGGGAAGGAGACCGGCACGGTCACGGTGAGGTTGTCGCCCTTGCGGCCGAAGACCGGGTGGCTGGAGACGTGCACGGTGACGTAGAGGTCGCCGGGCTGGCCGCCGCGCTCGCCCTGGGCGCCCTTGCCCTTGAGCCGGATCCGCTGGGCGTCCTGGACCCCGGCCGGGATCCGGACCTGCATGGTGCGGGCCGAGCTGGCCCGGCCGCTGCCGTGGCAGTCGGGGCAGGGGTCGTCGACGATCATGCCGCGGCCCTTGCAGTCCCGGCAGGGCTCGGAGAGCGCGAAGGCGCCCTGGCCCCGGCTCACCGTGCCGGCGCCGACGCAGGTCGGGCAGACCCGGGGGGTGGTGCCGGCCTTGGCACCGGTGCCGGCGCAGGTCCGGCAGGCGGCCTGGCTGGTCATCCGCAGCGGGACGGTGGCGCCGTCCACCGCCTCCTCGAAGCTGAGCGTCACCTCGGTCTCGACGTCCGCGCCGCGGCGGGGCTGGGCCTGCCGGCCGCCGCGGTTGAACAGCCCGCCGAAGACATCGCCGATGCCGCCGCCGCTGCTGGTCTGGGAGCCGCTGAACAGGTCACCGAAGTCGAAGCTGTAGCCGTTGCCGCCGGCGCCCGGGGTGCGCATGCCGCCGGGGCCGAAGAGGCTGCGGGCCTCGTCGTACTCCTTGCGGCGCTTCTCGTCGGAGAGGACGTCGTAGGCCTCGGAGATGTCCTTGAAGCGGTCCTCCGCCTTGACGTCGCCCTTGTTGGCGTCCGGGTGGAACTCCCGGGCGAGCTTGCGGTAGGTCTTCTTGATCTCGGCGGTGGTGGCGTCCTTGGGCACGCCGAGGACCTTGTAGTAGTCCTTCTCCACGTAGTCCTTCGTGCTCATGGCTGCCGCCACCTCCCATTCGTAATCACTGATACGGCACTGCGGAGCCGCACGTCACCAGAGGCGACGCGCGACCCCGCAGCGCACAGCGTGTCAGTTCTCGGACGCACCGTCAGCCTCGGGGGCCTCCGAATCCGGGCCGCCGGTGGACTGGGTGCCCGGCTGAGGTTCCGCGACCGCCACCATCGCCGGGCGGATGATCCGCTCGCCGATCCGGTAACCGGGCTGCAGCACCTGCACACAGGTGTCCTCGGTGACCTCCGAGGAGTAGCTGTGCATCAGTGCCTCGTGCAGGTTCGGGTCGAAGGGCTCGCCCTCCTTGCCGAACTGCTGCAGGCCCAGCTTGGCGACCACCGTCTCCAGGTTGTCGGAGACGGACTTGAACCCGCCGGTCACCTCGCCGTGCTCACGGGCCCGGCCGATGTCGTCCAGCACCGGGATCAGGGACTCCAGGATGTTGGAGACCGCGATCTCGCGGACCGTCAGCCGGTCGCGCTCGACCCGCTTGCGGTAGTTCTGGTACTCGGCCTGCAGGCGCTGCAGGTCGGCGGTGCGCTCGGCCAGCTCGCGCTTGGCGGCGGCCAGGTCGTCGGTCCCCTCCGCCGAGGCGCCCTTGAGGGCTTCCTCGGCGGCCTTCAGGACCGCCTCGTCGGCGTTGGAGTCGTCGCTGGGCTCCACGCCCTGCGGCTTCTCCGTCATGCGGCACCACCCTTGGGCTTCTCGTCGTCGATGATCTCGGCGTCGACGACGTCCTCGTCAGCGGCCCCCTTGCCGTCCTGGGCACCGGCGGCACCGGCGGCGGCACCCGAGGCCTGGGCGTCGGCGTAGAGCGCCTGACCCAGCTTCTGGGCGGTGGTGGAGACCTTCTCCGAGGCCTCGCGGATGGCCGCGATGTCCTCGCCCTTCAGGGCCTCCTTGAGCTCGCCGATCGAGGCCTCGACCTCGGTCTTGACGTCGGCCGGGAGCTTGTCGGTGTTGTCCGCGATGAACTTCTCGGTCGAGTAGACGAGCTGCTCGGCCTGGTTGCGGGTCTCCACGGCCTCGCGGCGCTTGTGGTCCTCCTCCGCGTACTGCTCGGCCTCGCGGGTCATCCGCTCGATGTCGTCCTTCGGCAGCGAGGAGCCGCCGGTGACGGTCATCCGCTGCTCCTTGCCGGTGCCGAGGTCCTTGGCGCCGACGTGCATGATGCCGTTGGCGTCGATGTCGAAGGTGACCTCGATCTGCGGCAGGCCGCGCGGGGCCGGCGGCAGGCCGGTCAGCTCGAACATGCCGAGCTTCTTGTTGTACGCCGCGATCTCGCGCTCGCCCTGGTAGACCTGGATCTGCACGGAGGGCTGGTTGTCCTCGGCGGTGGTGAAGATCTCCGAACGCTTGGTCGGGATCGTGGTGTTGCGCTCGATCAGCTTGGTCATGATGCCGCCCTTGGTCTCGATGCCCAGGGACAGCGGGGTGACGTCGAGCAGCAGGACGTCCTTGACCTCGCCCTTCAGCACACCGGCCTGCAGCGCGGCGCCGATCGCGACGACCTCGTCCGGGTTGACGCCCTTGTTGGCGTCCTTGCCGCCGGTCAGCTCCTTGACGAGCTCGGCGACGGCCGGCATGCGGGTCGAGCCACCGACCAGGACGACGTGGTCGATCTCGGAGAGCGAGATGCCGGCGTCCTTGATCACGTTGTGGAACGGGTGCTTGCAGCGGTCCAGCAGGTCCGCGGTCAGCTGCTGGAACTGGGCCCGGGTGAGCTTCTCGTCCAGGTGCAGCGGGCCCTCGGCGGAGGCCGTGATGTAGGGCAGGTTGATCGAGGTCTCGGAGGAGGAGGAGAGCTCGATCTTGGCCTTCTCGGCCGCCTCGCGCAGACGCTGCAGCGCCATCTTGTCCTTGGACAGGTCGACCCCGTGGCCGGCCTGGAAGACCTTCACCAGGTGGTCGACGACCCGCTGGTCCCAGTCGTCACCACCGAGGTGGTTGTCACCGTTGGTGGCCTTGACCTCGACCACGCCGTCGCCGATCTCGAGCAGCGAGACGTCGAAGGTGCCGCCACCGAGGTCGAAGACCAGGATGGTCTGGTCGTCCTTGTCCAGGCCGTAGGCCAGGGCTGCGGCGGTCGGCTCGTTGACGATGCGCAGGACGTTCAGGCCCGCGATCTCGCCGGCCTCCTTGGTGGCCTGGCGCTCGGAGTCGTTGAAGTACGCCGGGACGGTGATCACCGCGTCGGTGACCGTCTCGCCCAGGTAGGCCTCGGCGTCGCGCTTCAGCTTCTGCAGGATGAAGGCGCTGATCTGCTGGGGGTTGAAGTCCTTGCCGTCCAGGTTGATCTTCCACCCGGTGCCCATGTGGCGCTTGACCGAGCGGATGGTGCGGTCGACGTTGGTCACCGCCTGGCGCTTGGCGACCTCGCCGACCAGCACCTCGCCGTTCTTGGCGAAGGCGACGACGGACGGCGTGGTCCGGGCGCCCTCGGCGTTGGTGATGACGGTGGGCTCACCGCCTTCGAGAACACTGACCACCGAGTTGGTCGTGCCGAGGTCGATACCGACCGCGCGTGCCATCGTGGATACCTCCATGGAGAAGTTGAGCTTTACGCGCTCAAGCATGCCTGAGCGACGGAGGGTCGTCAACAGGGCTGAGTGGATGTCGCTCAACTTTATTGCGCGCTTATCTGCAAGGGTTCCGGTGCGCCTTCCGGGTGAGGGATCCTGGAGTGACTGCCGCCATAGCCTGCGCATCTTCTGAGTGGACGTTAACGCGCGGTAATGTCCGCCCCGATCCCTGGATTAAGTTACCGGTGAGTACACTGCCGGGAGGGGCCCCTCCAACTGCAGGGGTCGGCACGCACAGGAGACGGAGAGCCGATGCAGCTAGCAGCGATCGTCATCTCGCTGATCATTACCGTGATCGGCATCGCGCTCGCCACTCGCGCGGGCATGTACATCTACAAGGTCGTCACGACCGGGCAGCCGGACGCCACCCGGACCGGCCGGCCGGTCCAGCGCGCCAAGACGGTGGGCGTCGAGTTCCTCGGCCACACCCGGATGAACCGCTGGGGGATCGTCGGCGTCGCGCACTGGTTCGTCGCGGTCGGCTTCTTCAGCCTCTTCCTCACCATCGTCAACGCCTTCGGCCAGCTCTTCGACGTCAACTTCGTGCTGCCGGTGCTCGGCGACTGGCTGCCGTACGAGCTGTTCGTCGAGTTCGTCGGCACCTTCACCGTCCTCGGCATCGCGACCCTGATGGTGATCCGGCTGCTCAGCCTGCCCTCCCGGGCCGGCCGCAAGTCCCGGTTCGCCGGCTCGATCGCCTGGCAGGCCTTCTACGTCGAGTACACGATCCTCGGCATCGGCATCTGCATCATGCTGCTGCGCGGCCTGGAGGGGGCGCTGACCGGCGTCACCTCCTACGAGGCGAAGTACCTGGTCTCGTACCCGCTGGTGGCCGCCTTCGGCAGCCTCTCGCACGCCACCGTGGTCAACCTGATCTACATCGTCGCGATGGTGAAGATCAGCGTCTCCTTCGCCTGGGCGACCACCATCGGCCTCAACCCCTCGATGGGTGTGGCCTGGCACCGCTTCCTGGCGTTCTTCAACATCTTCTTCAAGCGCGAGGAGGACGGCGGCGTCGCCCTCGGCGCGCTGCGCCCGATGACCAGTGGCGGCGCCCCGATCGACTTCGAGGACCCGGCCGACGACGCCGTCTTCGGCGTCTCCCAGGTCGAGCACTTCGCCTGGAAGGGCATTCTCGACTTCTCCACCTGCACCGAGTGCGGCCGTTGCCAGTCGCAGTGCCCCGCCTGGAACACCGGCAAGCCGCTCTCGCCGAAGCTGCTGATCATGGGCCTGCGCGAGCACGCCTTCGCCAAGGCGCCGTACCTGCTGGCCGGTGGCGGCAAGGACATGGAGGGCAACGAGAAGGCGACCGCCGAGCAGCTCGCGGGTGTGCCGGCTTCGGCCCTGGCCGAGGCCGAGCGTCCGCTGATCGGCACCGCCGAGGAGAACGGCGTCATCGACCCCGACGTGCTGTGGTCCTGCACCACCTGCGGTGCCTGCGTCGAGCAGTGCCCCGTCGACATCGAGCACATCGACCACATCGTCGACATGCGCCGCTACCAGGTGATGATCGAGAGCTCCTTCCCGACCGAGGCCGGGACGATGCTCAAGAACCTGGAGAACAAGGGCAACCCGTGGGGCATGGCCACCAAGGCCCGCCTGGACTGGGTGAAGGAGCTGAAGAAGGAGACCGGCATCGAGGTGCCGGTGATCGGCGAGGACATCGACCCCGCCGAGGTCGAGTACCTCTACTGGGTCGGTTGCGCCGGTGCGCTCGAGGACCGCGCGAAGAAGACCACCAAGGCCTTCGCGGAGCTGCTGCACACCGCCGGCGTCCAGTTCGCCATCCTCGGCAAGGAGGAGTCCTGCACCGGTGACTCCGCCCGCCGCCTGGGCAACGAGTTCCTCTTCCAGATGCTCGGCGCGCAGAACGTCGAGACGCTGAACGCGGCGCTGGAGGACGCTCCGAAGAAGCGGATCGTCGCCACCTGCCCGCACTGCTTCAACACCATCGCCAACGAGTACCCGCAGCTCGGCGGGCACTTCGAGGTCATCCACCACACCCAGCTGCTGCAGCACCTGATCGACGAGGGCAAGTTGGTCCCGGTCAACCCGGTCGAGGGTCTGATCACCTATCACGACCCGTGCTACCTGGGCCGCCACAACAAGGTCTACAGCCCGCCGCGCGAGATCATGGACAAGGTCCCGGGCCTGCGCCAGCAGGAGATGCACCGTCACAAGGAGCGCGGTTTCTGCTGCGGCGCCGGTGGCGCGCGGATGTGGATGGAGGAGCGGATCGGCAAGCGGATCAACACCGAGCGGGTGGACGAGGCGCTGTCGCTCAACCCCGACATCGTCTCCACCGCCTGCCCGTTCTGCCTGGTGATGCTCTCCGACTCGGTGAACGGAAAGAAGAACGAGGGTGTCGCCAAGGAACACCTCAAGGTGGTCGACGTGGCGCAGCTGCTGCTCGACTCGGTGAAGGCCACGCCGGCCGCTCCGATTGCCGAGGCTGCCGAGGTTTAGAGCGGGAGTTCGAGGCGAGCGCGAATGTGCTTGCGGCTCGAAGCCTCACATATGATGCCTGCCCCGGGTGGTATCCGCCCGGGGCAGGTTGCTGCGCTGTACTACAAGCACCTCTGTACGACAAGCACCAAGCACCCAAGCGACGGTCCTGGCAACACTCCACAGGCCAGGTCGCTGACCGGAACCAAGGGGAGAAACCCACAGATGACCCAGGCGATCATGCTGGTCGGCGGTCAGGGCACTCGGCTGCGCCCGCTCACCACGCACACCCCGAAGCCCATGCTCCCGGTCGCCGGTGTGCCGTTCATCGCGCACCAGCTGGCCCGGGCAGCGGCGGCGGGCGTGACCCGCGTGGTGCTGGCCACCTCCTACCTGGCCGAGGTCTTCGAGGAGCACTTCGCCGACGGGTCGCCGTACGGGCTCGAGCTGGTCTACCTCACCGAGGTCGAGCCGCTCGGCACCGGTGGCGCGATCCGCAACGCCGCCGAGGGCCTGACCTGCGGCCCGGACGAGCCGGTGCTCATCTTCAACGGCGACATCCTCTCCGGCCTGGACATCGCGGCGCTGCGGGACGGCCACGTGGCCGCCGGCGCCGACGTCACCCTGCACCTGACCCGGGTCGAGGACCCGCGCGCCTTCGGCCTGGTCCCGACCGACGAGGCCGGCCGGGTGCTGGAGTTCCTGGAGAAGCCGGAGACCCCCGAGCAGATCGTCACCGACCAGATCAACGCCGGGTGCTACGTGTTCACCCGATCGGTGATCGACCGGATCCCGGCCGGCCGGGTGGTCTCGGTCGAGCGCGAGACCTTCCCGGAGCTGCTGGAGACCGGCGCCCTGGTCCGCGGCGTGGTCGACACCTCGTACTGGCTGGACCTCGGCACCCCCGCCGCCTTCGTGCGCGGCTCGGCCGACCTGGTGCTCGGCCGGGTCGACTCGCCCGCCGTCCCCGGCCCGACCGGTGAGGCCCTGCTGCTGCCCGGCGCCACCGTCGACCCCGCCGCCGTGCTCAGCTCCGGCACCGTGATCGCCGACGGCGCCTCGGTCGCGGCCGGTGCGATCGTCGAGGGCAGCGTCGTGCTGCCCGGCGCGGTGATCAGCGCGGACGCCGTGGTGAAGGACTCGATCGTGGGCGCCTTCGCGGTGATCGGGGACCGTACCGTGCTGGACGGCGCGGTGATCGGCGACGGCGCCGTGGTCGAGTCCGACAACGAGCTGCCGAACGGCATCCGGATCGCCTGCGGCACCCGCCTGCCGGTGGGCGCGGTGCGCACCACCGCGGGCCCCGGCGGCTGCCCCGCCGGCGAGTCCTCGGCGGCGACCGTGCACGGCTCGGTGCTGCAGAAGTAGTACCGACCGGCTCCTGCGGCGGGGCTGCGGCGCCGGTGTGCGTCACAGCCCTGCTGCAACCCGCCGGGTGTCCGGGCCGCCGTTCGGCTTTCCGGGTACCTTCGGAGGGTGGCTGGCAACGGGTATCAGAGCGGGTGGGGCGGGGCGCCGTCCGGGGGCGAACAGTACGGCGGTGACCAGTACGGCGGTCCGTACCAGGGGGACCAGCCGGGGTTCACCCGGGAGTTCCCGGCAGGCGGGGCGGACGGGTATCCGGAACCCGCTCACGACCTCGGGTACGAGCAGGCGGAGAGCGTCGCCACCTACCGGGCCGGCGCCCGCACCGCGCCGCGGGCCAGCGGTCCGCGACCGCGCTGGCGGGAGCTGCTGACCGGCCTCTACCGGTCGCCGAACCGCACCTTCGACCTGACCCGCGACCACCAGCTCTGGCTGCCCGCCGTCACCGTCTCACTGCTCTACGGCGTGCTCGCGGTGCTCGGCTTCGGCGACACCCACAACGAGGTGGTCAGCTCCACCTTCACGGTCGCCGCCTGGTCGCTGGCCGGGGCGGCCATCGGCTTCACGCTGGCCGGCCTGATGCTCGGCTCGGTGACCTACGCGCTGGCCCGCCAGCTCGGCGGCGACGGCCCGTTGGCGTCCACCGTGGGCCTGGCGGTGCTGATCGGCTGGACCACGGACGTGCCACGGCTGCTGCTCGCGCTCTTCCTGCCGTCCGGCAACCCGGTGGTGCAGGCGCTCGGCTGGGCGAGCTGGCTGCTCTGCGCCGGCCTGCTGACCGCCATGGTCCGCCGGGTGCACGACCTACCCTGGGGCAAGGCCGCCGGTGCGGCATCCCTGCAGCTGCTCGCCCTGCTGGTGCTGATCAAGCTGCCGACACTCGGCTGATCTTCCCCACCCTGTCTGCGTGTTCACCTACGGAGTTCCTGAATGACCCTCCCCACCACCCGAGTCAGCTTCCCCGGCGGGGCGGTGACCGGCGAGTCCACCGTGCTCGCCGTCCACCCGCTCGGCGACGGCCGGTTCGGCCTCGTCACCGCCGAGACCCCGTTCCACCCGCTCGACCACACCTGGCCCGACCAGCCCGCCGACACCGGCACGCTGACCGTGGCGGGCACCGAGCTGGCTGTGGTGGACTGCCTGACCGGCGCGGTGGGCCCCGACAGCGACGAGCTGCTGGTCGGCGCGGACATTCCGGTGCGGCGCGGTGACGAGGCCTGGTCCTGGCTGGTGCTGCACGTGCTCGCGGGCGACCCCGCCGCGGCGGTCGGCGGCGAACTGCTCGGCGCCGAGGTCGCCCTGGCGGTGGACGCCGAACGCCGGCTCGCCGTCTCCGCCGCGCACACCGGCTGCCACCTGCTCGCGCTCGCCCTCAACGAGGCGCTGGCTCCGCGCTGGCGCAAGGACCCGGGCCGCGCGGACGCCTTCGGCAACCCCGACTTCGACAGCCTCGCGATGGCCTCCTCGGTGATGGACACCGAGGCCAGCACCGACGTCTACCGGCTGGGCAAGTCGCTGCGCAAGAAGGGCTTCACGGTCGACGCGGTCGAGGAGCTGCCGGCTCTGGCCGAGGCGCTCCCGGCGATCACCGCCGCCGTCAACGAGCGGCTGGCCGGCTGGGTCGCCGCCGACGCCCCGGTGCGGATCGAGGTCCCCGGCCCCGAACTGACCGCCCGCCGCCGCTGGCTGTGCGAGCTGCCGGCCGGCTCGGCGGCCATCGCCTGCGGTGGCAGCCACCTCCACCGTCTGGGTCAACTCTCCTCGCTGGAGACCGAGTTGACCCTCTCTGACGACGGATCAGAGCTCACCGCGGTGACCCGCCCGAAGCGGATCTGATCCGACTGCGCCCTACACCTTGGTCTGGTGGAAGTTGAGGTAGGACCGCGAGGGCGTCGGCCCGCGCTGCCCCTGGTAGCGCGAGCCGTACCGCTCCGAGCCGTACGGGTGCTCGGAGGGCGAGGAGAGCCGGAACAGGCAGAGCTGCCCGATCTTCATCCCCGGGTACAGCTTGATCGGCAGCGTCGCGACGTTCGACAGCTCCAGCGTCACGTGCCCGCTGAACCCCGGGTCGATGAAGCCGGCCGTCGAGTGCGTCAGCAGCCCCAGCCGTCCCAGGCTCGACTTGCCCTCCAGCCGGGAGGCGACGTCGTCCGGCAGCGAGATCACCTCGTAGGTGGACGCGAGCACGAACTCGCCCGGGTGCAGGATGAACGGCTCCTCGCCCTCCGGCTCCACCAGCCTGGTGAGGTCCGGCTGCTCCTGCGAGGGATCGATGTGCGGGTACCGGTGGTTCTCGAACACCCGGAAGAAGCGGTCCAGCCGCACGTCGATGCTGGAGGGCTGGATCATGGCAGGGTCGAACGGGTCGAGCACGACCCGGCCCTTGTCGATCTCATTGCGGATGTCTTTGTCGGAGAGCAGCACGCCACGAGAGTACGTGCTCGCAGGCCGACACCCAATTCTCGTCGGCCGCAACGGCGCCTCGGGCCCCTCCCGGCCATCCGCCCGGAAGGGGCCCCGCCCGTCTCCCGCGCCGCTACGCGAGCCGCAGCGCCCGGGCCAACTGGCCCTCCGACAGCGCGCTCACATCCGCCGGCACCGCACTGCGCAACCGCCCGCACTGCGGACACCGGATCAACCGCCCCGGCCCGAGCCGTCCGGCCCCGAGATTCTGCATCGGGAACGTGCTGGTACTGAACAGGTGCCCCTCAGCACAACGAACAACGGTCCGCCGCTCCATTGATCCCCTTCCCACACTGCTTCCCACACACTGCACTGCTCTGCATTGCACTGCACTGCACTTGCCCCAACCGCGGCCCGCACCGCACCGCGCCAGCGTCACATTAGGGGATCTTCCGGACATCCCTCACCAGGGCTCGCCGGTGTGCAGCACGGCGGATGGGATGGGGTAGCATGGTGCATGATCGAGCCGTTCCTGACGGATCGTCACGCGGGCGTAGTTTAATGGTAGAACATGAGCTTCCCAAGCTTATAGCGCGAGTTCGATTCTCGTCGCCCGCTCAGAAGGAAAGCCCCAGGTCAACGGCCTGGGGCTTTCTTGCTGTCCGGACCAGTCCGAGCAGGTCGTCGGCCGGCGGCTCGCTCGTTGCCCGGAGTTCGGCTGGGAGTAAAAGTCGTATGCGTGATCGATTTCAGGCGGCCGGCGGATTCGGCCAAGATGTTGAAAACTTTAGCAAAGTCACTTGACTTAATTTTTTCGTTAATCTCAGCGGTATGTCGGAGCCGGTATCTAAAATCGCTCATACGGTACCAATCGGGGCATCTCGATATTTGAGATGATCGTGGGCGTACTCTCCAAAGTCGTGTTAGTGTCTAAAGTGTTCTGAACTGATCAAAGTTAAGATCGGTGCGAGCGGCACGCTTCTGTTAACGGCATGGAAACGATTCTGGCTGCTTGAATGGGGGATGTGTATGGTCGAGATATCAGCGCGAGTTCTCGGCGAGCTTTCGGTGCGAGCCGGCGGGCGGGATGCCGCGCCGAGTGCACCAAAGCCGCGGCAGGTCCTGGCGCTCCTGGCGATCAACGCGAACCGGCTGATCCATACCTCTGACTTCTACCGCGAGCTGTGGGGCGACCGCCCGCCCAGAACTGCCGCGGCGACGCTGCAGACCTATGTCGGGCAGCTGCGGCGGTCCCTCTCGGAGGCGCTGGGCGTGACCCCGCAGGCGGCCTCGGAGACCATGCTGATCACCCAGCCCGGCGGATACGTCCTGCGGGTGGCCGCGGAGCACCTCGACCTCGAGCAATACCGCCAGGTCCTGGCGCGGGCGGAGGAATCCAGGCGTTCCCAGAAAATGGAGGAGGCGGTCTTCTGCTATCGGTCGGCTATTGATCTCTGGCGTGGTCCGGCGCTGGCCGACATCAACTGCGGGCCAATTCTGCGGGCCTGGGCCGATCGTTTCAACGAAGGTCGCCTGAATGCCACGGAGCAGCTGATCGCACTGGAGCTGCAGCTGGGGCGCCCGCTGAATGTGCTGAGTGATCTGCGGGAGCTGACCGCGCACCATCCGTTCCACGAGAACGTACACGGGCAACTCATGATCGCACTGTTCCAGGCGGGCCGCCGGAGCGAGGCGCTGGAGATCTACCGCACGTTACGCCAACGTATCGTCGACGAGCTGGGAATGGAGCCCTCCGCTTATCTGACGCTGCTGCAGCAGGAGATCATTCGGTCCGGGCCGCAGCGGCGCGGGCCCATCGCCTACCGCGACATGAAGTTCTCCGCCTGACAGGTTCTTCGCCTGACCCGTTCTCCACCTGATGGAGTCACCGCCGGCGACGGATCAGCTCCCCGGCGAGCAGCACCAGCAGAGCCGCGGCAGCCATCGCGATCCCGACCACGCAGACGCTGGGCCACCCCCCATGCGTCCAGGCGAATCCCGCCGCGGTCGATCCTGCGGCGCCGCCCAGGAAGTAGCTCGTCATGTAGATCGTGGTGACCCGGCTTCGCGAGTCGGCGGCGCCCGCGAACACCACGGTCTGGTTGGTGATGTGGGCCCCCTGAGCGGCGAAGTCCAGTACCAGGATGGCCGACACGAGAACCGCGAGCTCCCCCGAGAGCGAGTGCGCCCCGGTGAAGGTGAGCACGATCAGCGCGAAGGCGGCCGCCGTCACGGTCCGACTCAGACCGCGGTCGGCCAGCCGGCCGGCGAACGAGGCACCGATCGCGCCGGCGACGCCGAGCAGCCCCAACAGCCCGATGGCCGGGGCGCCGTAATGGTAGGGCGCCGCGGAGAGCCGTAGCGGCAGCGCGGTCCAGAACACGTTGAAGGTGCCGAAGCCGAGGGCGCCGTAGAGGGAACGCTCGATGATCACCGGCCGGGCCCTGACCAGCGGGCCGAGCGAGGTGAACAGTCGGGCGTACCCGCGCAGCGTCAGACCACTGCCCTGCGCGCCGCTCCCCGCGCCGCGGGTGGGCACCACCCGGCGGACGGCGACCGTCATGCCGATGGTGAGGACGGCGGCCACCCAGTAGACCGACCGCCAGCCGGCCAGGCCGGCCAGCGCGCCGGCGAAGGTGCGGCAGAGCAGCGCGCCGAGGATGAGTCCGGTCATCACCGTCCCCACCACGCGCCCGCGTTGCCGCTGCGGCGCCAGTTCGGCGGCCTGCGGGACGATCACCATGGCGGACACGCTGACCAGGCCCAACAGCCCGTAGAACAACGGCAGCAGGGCGCTCGAGGCGAGTGGCAGCAGCGCCAGTACGACGGCCGCCGCGCTCATCAGGCAGGTCAGCAGCTTCCGGCGGTCCAGTACGTCCCCGAGCGGGACCAGTCCGAACAGGCCTGCGGCGTAACCGATCTGGGTGCTGGACACGGCCGGTGCCAGCGCGGCCGGGGCGATGTGCAGGTCGGCAGCCATCACCGGGACCAGCGGCTGGATGTAGTAGAGGTTGGCGACGCTCAGCCCGCAGCCGGCGGCCAGCACCACAATGGTGGCGCGTCGCAGGCCGCCTGACCGGTTCTCGGTTTTCGCCGGGGGTGGTGCGGCCGAGCCCTGGGCCCCGGCCGCACCACCCCCTACCGCCTGGGTCACAGCAGTGCGCCACCGTCGACGTGTACCAGCGCGCCGCTGACGAAGGTGTTCTCCAGCAGGTGGATCACCGAGGCGGCGACGTCGGCGGGCTGGCCGATCCGGCCCACCGGGGTGGTCTTGGCGGTGTGCTCGAAGAACGCGGCCCGGTCGGACTCCGGGATGAAGTCCCACAGCGGCGTGTCGATCAGGCCGGCCACCACGACATTGACCCGGATCGGCGCCAGCTCCAGGGCCAGCGAGCGCCCCATCGCGCCGATCCCGACGTTGGCCGCCGCGGTGACGCTCAGCTCGGCAAACGGCTTGTACCCGCCGGCGCCTGCCAGCAGCACGATCGAGCCCTCCGGCGTGAGCTTCTTGCCCGCGTGCCGCACGGACAGCAGCTGACCGACCAGCTTGGTGTCGAGGCAGGCCCGGATGGACTCCGCGCTGACCTCGTAGACCGAGCCGTTGGCCATGTCGCCGGGGCACACCACGAGGTGGTCCAGGGACTCGATCGGGGCGAACAGGGCCCGCACGCTCTCCTCGTCGGTCACGTCGACGACCGCCGTGGCCACGTCGCCGAGCTCGCCGGCCGCCGCCGCGAGCTTCTCCGCCGACCGGGAAGCGATCGTGACACGCGCACCGGCAGCGAGCGCCTGCGCCGCGACCGCCTTGCCGATGCCTGAGCTACCGCCGACAACGACAACGTGCTGGCCGGCCAGGTTCTTCGTGGACATCTGTTCTCTCCAGGAGGTACGGAGTACACGGGCGTGGCGGGGTTGCGCCGGACGCCGCGCTGACGCACAACTGCGCCTGCGACCTACCCTGCTCGCCCTTCACCGGACTGAAAAGATGGGCACTTATCCTGGGTTTTTGACCACCAGGCGCCGATCCGGCGGCAAGGGGAATGCCATGAGTGAGTCACTGCAGCGCCGCCGTGAGCTGGCGGCCTTCCTGCGCAGCAGGCGAGAGCGACGCACTCCGCAGTCAGCGGGGCTGGAGAGCGGCGGACGGCGGCGCACGCCGGGTCTGCGGCGCGAGGAGCTGGCCGCGCTGGCCGGGGTCAGCGCCTCCTGGTACACGTGGCTGGAGCAGGGACGCCAGATCCGGGTCTCCCGGCAGGTGCTGTCCGGACTGGCCGGCGCGCTCGGCCTGGACCAGGTGGAGACGGCGCACCTCTTCCAGCTGGCCGACGAGGTGCCACCAGGGGTGGGGAACCCGGTGCCGGGCCCGGTGCCGGAGGGATACCGGCTGCTGCTCGAGCAGTTGGAGCCGAACCCCGCCTTCATGACGAACCGTCGGTTCGACATCCTGGCCTGGAACCGTGGCCAGACCGCCCTGTTGGGGGACTTCGGCCTGGTACCGCCGGCCGACCGCAACATCCTCTGGCTGATGTTCATGTCGCCCGAACTGCGCGAGATGCACGTGGACTGGGAGCACGAGGCCGCCCACACGGTCGCGTTGTTCCGTTCCCAGGCGGGCGAGCAGCTGCTGTTACCGCACTTCTCCTCACTGGTCCGTCGCCTCGAGCAGGCCAGCCCCGAGTTCCGGGTGATGTGGGAGCGGATGGACCTGGTCGCCTACACCCCGGGCACGCGCACCTTCAACCACCAGAGGTTCGGCAAGATCGCACTCGAGTACGTCAAGATGCACGCCGCAGACGGGGTGCACACGCTGGTCGCGCACCTGGCTCCGGCCGGCTCCGAACTCGCCGCTGAGCTGCCGAAACTCATCGAGGCGCAGCAGCTCGCCGACGGTCGGGCCGACCAGACTGGTGGTTGAGCCACCATCCAGGCCGCTGGACCTCGAGCCGCGCTCCACCGGAGGATGACCGGGACGTACGACGGCCCAAGGGAGTTCGACCATGAGCACCAGCCCCGGCACATCGGCACCGGCGACCGTCCAGACCGTGCGCGGTCCAATCGGCGTGGACGAGCTCGGCGTTACCCTCTCGCACGAGCACCTGTTCGTCCTGAGCAGCGAGTTCCAGCACAACTACCCGAGCCTGTGGGACCGCGAGAGCGGCGCCCGGACGGCCGCCGAGCAGCTGGAGCTCGCTTACGAGCTGGGTGTTCGGACCGTGGTCGACATGACGGTCATCGGGCAGGGCCGGGACATCGGTCTGGTCCAGCAGGTTGCCGCCCGGACCCGGGTGAACCTGCTGGTCGCGACCGGCATCTACGCAGCCGGCGGACTGCCGCCGTTTCTGCGCTTCCGCGGACCCGGCTGCGCGATCGAGGTGCCGGATCCACTGGTGGACCTGCTGGAGCAGGACATCACCGAGGGCATCGGCGGGACCGGGATCCGGGCGGCACTGCTGAAGTTCGCCGTCGAGGACGGAGTTCCGGACCGGGACGCGACCCGCACGGCCGCCGCCGTGGCCGAGGTCCACTCCCGCACCGGGGTCCCGATCGTGGTGCACTCCAATCCCTTCGAGGGCAACGGACTCGCTCTGGTCGAGCTGCTCACCGGGCTGGGCGTGGCGGCGGAGCGGGTGGTGGTGGCGCACGCGGGTGACTCCGCGGACGCGAGCTACCTGCACCGCCTGGCCGAGACCGGGTGCTTCATCGGCTTCGACCGGTTCGGGATGGAGGACCTGGCGCCCGATCCGCAGCGGGTGCGGATGATCGCCGACCTGGTGGCGCGTGGCCATGCGGGGCAGCTGCTGCTCTCCCAGGACTGCGCCTCGCACATCGACTACGTGACCGTCGAGCAGCGCCACGCGCTCTACCCGCGGTGGAGCTACACCGAGTTGCACACCCGGGTGTTCGACGATCTGGCGGCGGCCGGCGTCGCGCCCGAGATCGTCACCTCGCTCATGGTGGACAACCCCCGGCGGATGCTGACCCCGGGCCTGGCGGCCGGCGCGGCGAGCCCCCGCGAGGTGGCCGGTGTCGGACGCTGACGAGTCGGCAGCACTGCCGCCCTGGGTCGAGCTGGGCACCGAACTCCTGGTGGACCAGCCGGGATTGAAGTGCTGGATGGAGACGGTACGCCCGGGCGAGACGCGGCCGGCGCACACCCACCGGCATCCCTGGGTCACGGTGGTCCTCTCCGGCGCGGCCGGGAACTCGCTCGGGCCGGACGGCGAAGTCCTCTCCAAGGGCGAGCTGACAACGGGTCAGGTCGTGTTCAACAGCGGCGAGGGACTGCCGATCCGGCACGCCGTGCACAACACCTCCGACCGGACCCTCGTCACCGTCGCCATCGAGATCGCCGGGCCGTGGGCCGTGGCAGAAGCAAGTACAGAAGGGTTGAACGGCAGATGAGCAGTGCCGACCAGACCGTCCTCCTCACCGGGGCCACCTCAGGACTGGGGGAGTGGACCGCGCGTCAACTGGCGGGCAAGGGTGTCACCGTGCTGCTGCACGGCCGGAACGAGCAACGCTGCCGGCAGCTGGCGGCGGAGCTGACCTCGGCCGGTGGCCGGGTGCATCCGGTGGTCGCCGACCTGTCCTCGCTCGCGGCCACCGCCGACCTGGGTCGGCGGATCGCCGCGGAGTTCGGCGCCCTGACCGTGCTGGTCAACAACGCCGGCGTCGGCGGTGGTCGCCCCGACAGTGGGCGCGAGCTCAGCCAGGACGGCTACGAACTGCGGTACGCCGTCAACTACCTGGCCCCGGTGGTGCTCAGCCGCGCGCTGGTCCCCACACTGCGCGCGAACCGGCCGGCCCGCATCGTCAACGTCGGATCGGTCGGTCAGTCCGAGCCGGATCTGAGCGATCTGCGGATGGACCGCGGCTACGACCGGGTGGCCGCGTACACCCGCAGCAAGTTCGCGCTCGCCGCGTTCACCTTCGACCTGGCCGAGGAGTTGCAGGGCACCGGTGTCACGGTCAACTGCCTGCACCCTGCCAACTTCATGGACACCCCGCAGGTTCGGGAGGCCGGGATCCAGCCGTGGAGCACGGTGGAGTCGGGGGGCGAGCCGTTGCTCGCACTGATCCTCGGTCCGGCCGGTGCGGAGGTGACCGGTGGCTACTTCGACGGCAAGCGGAAGAGCCGGGCGCACACCGCCGCCTACGATCCCGCCGTTCGCGGTCGGCTACGGGAGACGACCGACGCCCTGATCCGCAAGTCCGTGCCACACCTCGGCTGACCGGGGATTCCCTCGGAGCTGAGACCTTCCCACAAGCCCGGCCGGAGCCGCTGACCACGCGCGGACTCCGGCCGCGGGAACGGGCCGGCCGTCGGAGTCCGGCGGTATCCCGCCGCTGACGCGCGGCCGTCATCACGGCCTGCGCACCCGGCCCATCGCGCCGGGGGACCTCGTGACGTACCGCGGGGGACCCCTGCCTGCCCAGCGAGGCTCCCCCGGCGCCGTCCGAACACACCCACGATCGAGACGACGGAGCGATCCCCCGGTGACAGTTCATCATTTCCTCCTGCCCGACGTAGGAGAGGGTTTGACCGAGGCCGAGATCATCAGGTGGCAGGTTTCGCCTGGTGACTCGGTGCGGATCGACGATCCGATCGTCGAGATCGAGACCAGCAAGTCCCTGGTCGAGTTGCCGAGCCCCTACCAGGGGACGGTGGTCGAACTGCTCGCGCTCCCCGGGACCCTGGTGCCGGTGGGCAGCCCGATCATCGCGATCGCGTCCGAGCTGGGGGCCGAGGCGATGTCCGAGGCGATGTCCGAGGCGATGCCCGAGGCGATGCCCGAGGTGATGTCCGAGGTGATGTCCGAGCGCACGGGCGGGACCGGCGGCGAGTTGCCGGAGCGCGAGAGCCTGCTGGTCGGGCACGGTCCCTGGCAGGCCGGCCCGACCCGCCGGCGCCGTGGTCGGCCGAGCGCTCCTGCCGTGCCGGTGCGGGCCGCCCGCGCGGCCGGTGTGGCCACCGCGGCCAAGCCGCCAGTGCGCAAACTGGCCAAGGAGCTGGGGATCGACCTGGCCACGCTGCTCGGCACCGGCCCGGACGGGACCGTCACCCGGGCCGACGTCCTGTCGGCGGCCTCGCCCGCTACCGCGCCCGCCACCTCGCCCGCTGCCCCGCCTGCCCCTGCCGAGGCGCCCGCCGGCCCGGTCACCCGGGTGCCGATCACCGGCGTCCGGCGCGCCACCGCCGCCGCCATGGTTCGCAGCGCCTTCACCGCCCCACAGGCCAACGTGCACACCTCGGTGGACGTCACCGACGCGATGGCGCTGCTCCACTCGCTGCGGGAGCGCAGCCCGGAGAGCGACCTGCGAGCAACCCCGCTGCTGCTGGCCGCGAAGGCGCTGATCGCCGCCGTCGAGCGGCATCCGTGGATCAACGCCTCCTGGGACGAGGCGGGTGACGCGGTCCTGGTGGCCGAGACGGTCAATCTGGGCATCGCGGCGGCCACCCCACGAGGGCTCCTGGTCCCCAACATCAAGGGCGCCGAGCAGCTCTCGCTGAGCCGGCTGAGCGCCGCGATCGGTCGGCTGGTCGCCGACGCGCGGGCGGGCCGCACCACCCCGGCCGAGCTGCGCGGCGGCACCGTGACCCTGACCAACATCGGCGTCTTCGGTGTCGAGGGCGGCATCCCGATCCTCAATCCCGGCGAGTCCGCGATTCTGGCCGTCGGAGCGGTGCTGCCGCGTCCCTGGGTGCATGAGGGCGAGGTCAGGGCCAGGTCCGTGGTCGAGTTGTCGCTCTCCTTCGACCACCGGGTGGTCGACGGCGACACCGCCGCCCGCGCCCTCGCGGACACCGCCGCCTTCATGGCCGACCCGTTGGCCGCCCTTCTTTAGCCGCACTCTCTTCTGGTGCTTCTCTTGCCGGTTTACGGTCGGCTCCCAGAGATGATTCAGAGCCCTGTGCGATGCTTGTTCAAGAAAGCCGCTCGGACTGCTGATTGGATATTCCGAAATGGCGACAGAAGTGGCTGTAGAAGGCCCTCTGGAATTACTTTCAAGGCTTCGCTTCGACCGCACGGTGGACCGTTCCATGGTGCATCGCCGGTCAGTTGCCGAGGTATTTCTCACGGACTTTCAGGACGTCGACGAACGCCGGTATGTCGTAGCCGCCGAGCTGCCGAGGTCCCATCCGTATTTCGTGGAGTCCGGCGCGGACCAGGCCGGCTACGACCTGCCGCTGCTGCTGGAGTGCTGCCGGCAGGCGGCGACCTTCGGGGCGCACACCAAGTTCGACGTGCCGATGGACTCGGTGTTCCTGGTCAACGACTGGACGCTCGACCTCGATCCGGGCGCGGACCGACCGCTGGTCGGCGAGCAGCCGGGCCGGCTCACCGTCCTGGTGACCATGGTGGACCCGGTGGTCCGGGCCGACCGGCTCCGGTCGCTCGGCTTCGAGATGGCGCTGCGACTCGACGGGCGGCTGCTGGCCACCCTGCGCGCGCACGGCACCTACGCGGCCGCCGAGGAGTACGCGGCGCTGCGGCTGATCGGCCGCGAGGAGCCCCCGCCGACCTCCGACTCGCTGGCCGATCCACCCTTGGGCGCCCGACTGGCCGCCGCCGCCGTCGGCCGCGCCGACCAGCGCAACGTGCTACTGGCGGACCTCGAACGTGGTGACGGCGCGTTGCTCACCCGGCTCTCGGTACCGGGGCGCAACCCGACGCTCTTCGACCACCCGCTGGACCATTTCACGGCGATGATCCTCAGCGACGCGGCCGTCCAGGCGGCCGTGCTGCACGGCACGGACGCGCGGTCCACCGGCCAGGGCGAGGTTCGGGCCGTCGGCCTGGAGTTGGCGTTCAGCAGGTTCGCCGAACTCGACTCCGAGGTGGTGGTCCGCACCGCACTGACCGTCGACCCGGGCGGGGCCGAGCGGGTCGCGGCCGGCCTCGTGCAGGTCAGCTTCGTCCAGTCCGGCCAGGAGTGCGCGGCCGGGACGGTACGACTCGCGCCGGCCGCGGGGGCCTGCCGTGGCTGAGCCCGGCGTGCGCTTCCTGTGGACGGATTTCGGTGGCGTGCTGACCCCGCCCTCGGCCGAGAGCAATCGGGCGTTCTGCGCAGCTCAGGGAATTCCCGAGGACGCCTTCATGGCTGCGGTGCGAAAAGTCGCGCAGCCGTTCGGCGGCGACCTGATGGTGGCTCTCGACACGCCCCTCATCACGCAGGACGAATGGTCCCGGAGAGTGGCCCGGGCGCTCGCCGAGGATGCCGGGATCGAAACCGATCTCTCGGATTTCCCGGCCACCTTCTTCGCCGACCGCAGGGTGAACCAGGAATGGCTCGACTTCCTGCACTCGGTCCGGGCCCGCGGGATATTCGTCGGCCTGCTCTCCAACATGGTTCCGGCCTGGGATCCCTACTGGCGGCAGATGGTTCCCCCCGCGGACGTCTTCGACGACGTCGTGCTGTCCTTCGAGGTCGGGGCCAGAAAGCCGACGGCCGCGATCTTCGAGCTCGCCGCCGCCCGGGCGGGTGCCGCGCCGTCCGCCTGCGTGCTGGTGGACGACCTCGCGGCCAACTGCGAGGGCGCTCGGGCGGCCGGCTGGAACTCGGTCCGGTTCAGCGACACGACTGCGGCCGTCGCCCAGGTCGAAGCGCTGCTCAGCGTCCCTGTCCCGCTCTCCCCAGGAGGCCAACGATGACCCGTGCAGCAGTACTGGAGAGCCTCGGCGGCTTCCTGCCGGCCAAGGTGGTACCGAACAGCGAGCTGGTCCAGCGGATGGACACCACCGACGAGTGGATCCGGACCCGGACCGGAATCCGCCAGCGGCACGTCGTCAGCCCCGGGCAGGCCACCTCGGACCTCGCGGTCGAGGCCGGCCGGAGCGCCCTGGACTCGGCCCTCGGCAGCGGCGTCGACCTCGTGCTGCTCGCCACCACCACGCCCGACCGCCCGGTACCCGCGACGGCCCCCGAGGTGGCGACCCGGCTCGGCCTGCGGGACGTGCCCGCGTTCGACATCGGGGCCGGTTGCAGCGGCTTCCTCTACGGGCTGGCGACTGCCCGCGCCTACCTGGTGTCCGGGGCTGCCGACCGGGTCCTGATGATCGGCGCCGACGCCTTCAGCACCTATGTGGATCCGACGGACCGGACCACCGCACCGATCTTCGGCGACGGCGCCGGGGCCGTCGTGCTGCGGGCCGGCACGGCCGACGAACTCGGGGCGCTCGGTCCACTGGAGATCGGCAGCGACGGCGAACTGGCCGAGCTGACCGTGGTGGCGGCGGGCGGCTCGCGCCAGCGCGGCTCGGGCGTGCCACCCGAGCCGGCCGACGGCTCGCTGGTGATGCGCGGCAAGGACCTGTTCATGAACGCCGTGATGCGGATGTCCGACTCCGCGCGCAGCGTGCTGAAGCAGGCCGACTGGGAGCTCGCGGACATCGACTGCTTCATCGGCCACCAGGCCAACCGGCGCATCCTCGACGCGGTCGGCGAGGAGCTGGGGCTGGCCGAGGAGCGGGTCGCCGTCAACATCGACCAGGTCGGCAACACGGTGGCGGCGTCGATCCCGCTGGCCATGGCGGATGCGGTTCGCCAGGGCCGACTGAGCGCGGGCGACCGCGTGTTGCTCGCGGCCTTCGGCGCGGGCGCGACCTGGGGGGCCGCCACGCTGCGCTGGCCCGCGACCATCACAGCCTGACAGTCCGTCAGGCGAGTACCCGTCCAGTTGGGCACACAACCTCTCGATCAGAATCAGGAGCCGGTCATGGCAGAACAGCTCGCTTCGGTGGAAGAGCGTCTGGTGGAGATCATCTGCAAGCGCTTCGCGGTACCCGCGGACGAGGTCGCGCTCGACACCCCGCTGCGCGACATGAAGGTGGACTCGCTGGCAACGGTGGAGCTGAGCCTGGCGCTGCAGCGCGAGTTCGGCGTGCGGTTCAAGCCCGGCGAGATCAACTCCGGCCACTCGCTGGGCGATCTGACCGCGATGCTGCAGGAGAAGGGCGCCGCGTCCTGATGGCTGCGACAGCCTGGACGGGTCCCGAGGTGGCGGTCACCGGACTCGGCGTCGTGTCCGCCGCCGGCATCGGGGTGGCCACGAGCTGGGAGCGGGTCTGCGCCGGCCTGCCGACGGCGGCCACCGATCCTGAACTGGCGGGCCTGCCAGTGGACTTCTCCTGCCGGATACCGGACTTCGAACCGCAGGACCACCTGGACCCGCGGAGCCTGTGGCGGATGGACCGGACCACTCAACTCGCGCTGGTGGCGGCGAACGAGGCCATCGCGGACGCCGGCCTGGACCCCGCGGTCTGGGACGGCGCGCGGGTCGGCATCGTGCTCGGGACCTCCAACGGCGGTGGCGGCACCCTGGAGCGCGAGCACACCCGGCTGGTGCACGAGGGTCCGGAATGGATCTCGCCGCTGGTCTGGGTGATGGCGCCGGTGAACATGCTGGCGGGCTCGCTGGCGATCGAACTGGGCGCGCACGGACCGAACCTGGTCACCGCGACCGCCTGCGCCTCCGGCCCGACCGCGATCGCCACCGCGGCCCAGTTCCTGCGGGCCGACATGTGCGACGTCGTGATCGCCGGCGGCGCCGAGGCGCCGATCACTCCGATGGCCTTCGCCGGCCTGTACCAGATGGGCGCGCTGTCCCAGCGGACCACTGCCCCCGCCCAGGCCTGCCGGCCGTTCGACAGCGACCGGGACGGCATGGTCGCCGCCGAGGGCGCGGGGATCCTGGTCCTCGAACGGTCGGCGGACGCCCGGGCCCGTGGCGCCCGGATCCGGGCACGGATCGCCGGGTACGGGGCCTCCGCCGACGGCTACCACCTCTCCGCCCCGGATCCCACCGGCACCCACGCGGAGGCGGCCACCAGGATCGCCCTGGCCACCGCGGGCGTCTCGCCCGGCGACGTCGACCACGTCAACGCGCACGGCTCGTCCACCCCGTTGAACGACATCACGGAGGGTCAGATGCTGCGCCGGGTCTACGGCGACCGGCCGGCCGTGACCTCCACCAAGGGCGTCACCGGGCACGCGCTGGGGGCGGCCGGCGCGATGGAGGCGGCCTTCACCGTGCTGAGCCTGGAGAACGGCCTGATTCCCCCCACCGCGAACCTCGAGTGCCAGGACCCGGAGATCGACGTCGACGTGGTGGCCGGCGACGCCCGCAAGGCGCACGTCGATGTGGCCGTCACCAACTCCTTCGGGTTCGGCGGCCAGAACGCCGTCCTGGTGATCAGCGCCGCCTGAGCCCGGTCGGTCCGGAGCAGGCAACCGGAGCAGGCAAGCAGAAGGGAAGAGAACGTGAGTCGTTCGGTCATGGTGACCGGCGGAAACCGTGGCATCGGCCTGGCCGTCGCCCAGGCGATGGCGGTGGCGGGCGACCGGGTGGCGGTCACCAGCCGCAGCGGCCACGCGCCGCAGGGACTCTTCACGGTCGGCTGCGACGTCTCGGACACCGACTCGGTGGAGTCGGCCTTCGACGCGGTGGAGAAGGAGCAGGGTCCGGTGGAGGTGCTGGTCGCCAACGCCGGGATCACCCAGGACATGCTGCTGCTCCAGATGGCGGACGAGGACTTCACCGATGTCCTGGACACCAACCTCACCGGGGCGTTCCGGGTGGCCCGCCGCGCCGCCGCCGGGATGCTGGCGGCCCGCTGGGGGCGGCTGGTCTTCATCTCCTCGGCCGTCGGGCTGATGGGCGCCCCGGGCCAGGCGAACTACGCGGCCTCGAAGGCCGGTCTGGTCGGGCTGGCCCGATCGCTCTCCTGGGAGCTGGCCCCGCGCGGCATCACGGCGAACGTGGTGGCGCCCGGGCTGATCGAGACGGGGATGACGGCCGAGCTGACGCCCGAGCGCCGCGAGGCGGTGCTCGGCATGATCCCCAGCCGACGGTCCGGCGCGCCGGCCGAGGTGGCGCACGCTGTCCGCTTCCTGGCGGACGACGCCGCCGGCTACATCACCGGCGCTGTCCTGCCGGTCGCAGGCGGCTTCGGTATGGGTCACTGACCAGCCGCCCCACTGCCACCCCAACACTGAGTCGGAGCGACGTCCATGACATCCGAGCACACCAAGAGCGGTCACCAGCCCCGCGGTTCGGCCGACGGCACCGAGGTGCTGGTGGTGGGCGCAGGCCCCACCGGGCTGACGCTGGCCGCCGAGCTGTTGAAGTCGGGCACCGAAGTCCGGGTGGTCGACCGGGCCGAGCGGTCCAATCCGCACTCCAAGGCGATCACCCTGTGGCCGCGAGCCCTGGAGGCGTTCGCCGCGGTGGGCGCCGGCGACGCCATCTACGAGCGCGGCCTCAAGCTCCGCGCGGCCAACTACTACGCGGGCACCAAGCTGCTCAACCGGCTCGTCTTCCGCCCGATGCCCGGGACCCGCTACCCGTACCCGCTCTCGCTCGCGCAGAGCGAGACCGAGGAGTTCCTCCGAGTGGCGCTGGCCGAGCTGGGCGGGAAGGTCGAGTACGGCCGGCGCGTGCGATCGGTCCAGGCCGGGCCAGATCAGGTCAACGCGGTCTTCGAGGACGGCAGTTCGGTGCTGGCCGACTGGCTGGTCGGCTGCGACGGTGCGCACAGCACGGTCCGCGCCGAAGCCGGCATCGCCTTCGAGGGGGCGACGTACCCGCAGACCTTCGTGCTGGCGGACGGCGTGTACGACACGCCGCTGGCGCACGACGAGTCGTACTACTTCATGGGCCCCAAGGGCGTCATCGTCGTGGTCGGCCTCCCCGACGGGCTGCTGCGCGTCTTCGGCGCGGTGGCCCCCGACGTGCCGGTGACCGATGCGCTGGCGACCGTGCAGCAGATCGTGGCCGAGCGCAGCCCGTTCCCGCTGCGGCTGGTCGAGGCCCGGGGCAGCGGTGTCTTCCAGGTGCACCGGCGGATCGCCGACCGGATGCGGCAGGGCCGGATCCTGCTCGCCGGCGATGCCGCGCACATCCACAGCCCGGCCGGGGGCCAGGGCCTGAACACCAGCGTGCAGGACTCGCACGGCGCGGCCTGGCGGCTGGCGGCGATCCAGCGCGGGACGCTGCCGGCCAGTGCCCTGGACAGCTGGGAGGCCGAGCGCCTGCACGTGGCCCGGCATGTCGTCGCGGACGCCGACCGGCAGACCAGGATGTGGTCCGTGACCGGTTGGCGGCGTCGGCGCCGCGACCTCTCGCTGGCCGTCACCTCCCGGGTGCCCGCGCTGGCCCAGCGGGTTCCGATCGGCATCTCGCAGCTGCGCCTGGCCTACCCGAACGGCGAGCCGGGCCACCCGGTGCTGCGCCCGGGGAGCCGGCTGCCCGACGTCGCGCTGAACGGCGGCCGGTGGCTGCACGACCACCTGCACTCCGGCCGGCACCTGCTGCTGGTGTCCGCGACCGACGCCGAGCCGGCCCGGGAGCTGCTGGCCCGCGCCGCCGAGGCTCCGGTGGAGGTCGTCCAGGTGGACGACCGCATCCTGCGGGCCCTCGGAGTACGGACCACACTGGCCTGCCTGGTCCGCCCGGACGGCGTGATCGCGGCCTCCGGCACGCTCGTCGACCCGGCGGCCGCCGAGCGCCTGCTGGCCCGCCTTCCGGCCGGCCGACCGACCCTCAACGTCTGAACCACCGTCAAATCTCTGGGAAAGGACAGCACCATGGCAACCGGCATCCAGTCGATCCGGCGCACCATCCTGGGCGGCGTACTCGACGTCCCGGTGATGGGTCTGGGCTGCATGGGCATGGCCGAGTTCTACGGCGCCGCCGACGAGACCGAATCGATCCTGACGATCCGTCAGGCCATCGACTCCGGCCTGAACCTCGTCGACACGGCGGACATGTACGGAGCCGGCCTGAGCGAGCAGATCGTCGGCAGGGCGCTGCGGGACGGCTACCGGGACCGGGCGGTCCTGACCACCAAGTGCGGGCTGGTCCGCACGGCCGACGGGGTCCGGGTGGACGCCAGTCCCGAGCACATCCGGGCGGCCTGCGACGCGAGCCTGAGCCGGCTGGGCACGGACCGGATCGACCTCTACTACCTGCACCGGGTCGACAAGAACGTGCCGATCGAGGAGTCGGTGGGCGCCATGGCGGAGCTGGTGGCGGCCGGCAAGGTCCGCCACCTCGGCCTGTCCGAGGCCGGCTCCGCCAGCATCCGGCGGGCCAGTGCCGTCCACCCGATCGCGGCCCTGCAGACCGAGTACTCGCTGTGCAGCCGCAACCCGGAGAAGGACATCCTGGCCACCTGCCGCGAGCTGGGCATCAGCTTCGTCGCCTATAGCCCGCTCAGCCGGGGACTGCTGTCCGGTGAGATCGTCCGCCCCGAGGACCTGGCCGCCGATGACATGCGCCGCCACCTGCCCCGGTTCAACGAGGCCAACCTCGCCCACAACCTGGATCTGGTCGCCCGGCTCGGTGAGCTGGCCGAGCAGCTGGGAATCAGCCGGGCCCAGTTCGCGCTCGCCTGGCTGCTGGCCCAGGACGTGATCCCGATCCCCGGCTCCAACAACCGCATCCACCTGGGCCAGAACTCCGCCGCGGCTGAGGTCGCGCTCAGTGACGAGGTGCTGAAGGCCGTGGACGAGATCGCCCCGCGCGGCGCCTTCGCGGGCGAGCGCTTCCCGGAGCCGATGATCTCGATCGTCGAGGAGTGAACGACCCTGAGTGGGCTGCCGGCCGGCGGCCCACTCAGGCCGGCTCGCTCGGCAGGGCCACGCCGCTGTCCTTCCAGAACCGGCCGGCGGCCTGGTCGAGCGCCCACCGCAGGGCGGCCGCGACGGGCCGGCGGTGTTCGGCGGCCAGGATCGCGAAGTGGCCGCCGGCCAGCGCCGTCGGGTGGAACGGCGCACGGGTCACCGCCCGCCAGCCGGCCAGGGTGCGGGACGGCACCACCGGATCGTCCAGGCCGCCCAGGACGGCGATCGGGCAGCGCAGCTCACGGCCCCTCAGGCCGGCTCTGACCTGGGCACCGAGTGCCAGATCGGCGCGCAGTCTGGCGAGGATGAACTCCCGCCAGCCGTCGTCGGCGAGGACCGACTCAGGGGTCTCGCCGCCGAGCCGGACCAGCCGCAGCAGGTCCGTGGTGTGCACCGCGCCGTCGGCCCAGTTCGGCACCGCCGGCGGCGACTGACCGCTCACCACCAGGGCCTGGCAGCCCGTCGGCCCGAGGTGGTCCGCGACGGCCGCGGCGAGCAGGGCCCCGACGCTGTGGCCCACGGCGACGGTCGGCAGTGCGGGCAGCGGCCGGAGCTCGTCGTCCACCGAGGCCAGCAGCTCGGCCGGCGAGGTCTGCGGCGCCTCGGTGAAGCGGTGCTCCCGGCCCGGCAGGGTCAGGGCCAGCACCTCGACCGTTGCGGGCAGCAGCTCGATCAGTCCCAGCAGCGCCGCCGGGCCGGCCCCTGAATGCGGGCAGAGCAGCACCCGGGCGGTGGCCGCGGAGCGTCCCGAGGTCGGCCGGCTCCACCAGAGCGGGTTTTCCGTCGATTGTCCGGAATTCATCACGAACCTCCTGGCGAACCTCTTCGCGAAATCCCTTGGGCCCGGCTCACAATGCCGCTCCGCATTTCCCTCTGCAAGGTGCCGGCGGACCGTCTCGGCCCCGGCACTACGGGCTCTTGTGGATTTCTCTGGCAGCTCTTCGGTGAACCGCTGGAAGAGAATGCCAGACTGATCGCGAGGCCCGGTCAGAATGCCGACCCATTCCTTCGAAGGAGCCCAGATGTCCACGAGCTCGACGGAGAACCGCGGCGCACATCTTCGGTACCGCCCGTTCCCGCCGATCGACCTGCCGGACCGGACCTGGCCGAGCAGGGTGCTGCAGGCGGCGCCGCGCTGGCTCTCCACGGACCTGCGCGACGGAAACCAGGCCCTGCTCGACCCGATGGATCTCGAGCGCAAGCTGGAGATGTTCCAGCTGCTGGTCAGGATGGGGTACCGCGAGATCGAGGTCGGGTTTCCGGCGGCCAGCCGCACCGACTTCGAATTCGTCCGGGAGCTCATCCGCGCGGAGCTGATCCCGGACCAGGTTCGGATAACCGTCCTGACCCAGGCCAGGGAGCCGCTCATCGAGGAGACCGTCCGCAGTCTGGCCGGAGCCCGGCGGGCGACCATTCATCTCTACAACGCCACCGCCCCGCTCTTCCGCGAGGTGGTGTTCGGAATGGATCGGAACGCCTGTGCGGAACTCGCCGTCCAGGGCACCCGGCTGGTGATGAAATACGCGGACGCGCTGCTGCCGGACTGCGATCTCGGATTCGAGTACTCGCCGGAGATCTTCGTCGACACCGAGCTCGATTTCGCCCTGGAGGTCTGCGACCGGGTCATCGAGGCCTGGGACGCCGGGCCCGGGCGGGAGATCGTCATCAACCTGCCGGCCACCGTCGAACGGTCCACCCCGAACAGCTACGCCGACCAGATCGAGTGGATGAGCCGGCGGCTGAGCCGCCGGGACTCGGTCTGCCTCTCGGTCCACCCGCACAACGACCGGGGCACGGGGGTGGCGGCCGCCGAACTCGCGGTGCTGGCCGGCGCGGACCGGGTGGAGGGCTGCCTCTTCGGCAACGGCGAACGGACCGGGAACGTCTGCCTGGTGACGCTCGGCCTGAACCTCTTCAGCCAGGGGATCGACCCGGGGATCGACTTCTCGCAGATCGACGAGATCCGCCGCACGGTCGAACGGTGCAACCAGCTCCCGGTCCACCCCCGGCATCCGTACGCGGGCGAGCTGGTGTACACCTCGTTCTCCGGTTCGCACCAGGACGCGATCGCCAAGGGCTTCGCCCACCAGGAGCGCGAGGCGGAGCGGCGCGCGGTGCCGGTCAGCGAGCTGCCCTGGGAGATGCCGTACCTCCCGATCGACCCGAAGGACGTCGGACGGTCCTACGACGCCGTGGTCCGGATCAACTCGCAGTCGGGGAAGGGCGGGATCTCCTACCTGCTGCGCAGTGAGCACGGCCTCGCGCTGCCCCGGCGGCTGCAGATCGACTTCGCCCAGGTGGTGCAGCGGCTCACCGACGAGGGCGGCGGCGACGTCTCCGACCGGCTGGGCGAGCTCTTCTGGGCCGAGTACTCCGGCGCGTCGATCGCCCCGACCGAGGCCGAGCCGCAGCCCGCGGCGGAGGTTCTGGAACTGTCGACCCACCCGGCCCTGAACGCCGGCGCCGAGGGGAGCGTCGCCTACCTCGAATGCCGAGTGCTCGGGCGCACCGCCTGGGGGGCGGCCGCGGATCCGGATCCGGCCGAGGCCGAACGGCTCGCTCTCGCCGCCGCCGTGCGCCGCGCGCTGGCCGGCCCGCGCTCGTCCGCGCTCTGACTCACTCCCTGGGAGACACCGTGCTTTCGGAATCCGTCGAGACCGTCCAACTGCTCAGCAGTGACGGTGAGTGGATCGACCACCCGGACTACCCGGCGGCCTTCTCGGCCGAGGAGGTGCGCTCGCTCTACCGGGACATGGCCCTGCTGCGCGCCTTCGACAGTCAGGCCGTCATCCTCCAACGGCAGGGTGAACTCGCCCTCTGGGCACCGTCGCTCGGCCAGGAGGCGGCTCAGATCGGCGCCGGCCGGGCGCTCGCCGAGCGGGACTACGCCTTCACCAGCTACCGGGAGCACGGCATCGCGCGCTGCCGCGGCATCGGCGTCGCGCAGATGCTGGGCTTCTGGCGCGGTGTCGGCCACGGTGGCTGGCAGCCCGACCAGTACCGGATGGCCAACGCCATGGTGGTGATCGGCGCGCAGGCGCTGCACGGCGTCGGCTACGCGATGGGCATGGCGCTCGCGGGTGAGGACGCAGCCGCGCTGGTCTGCTTCGGCGACGGCGCGACCAGCCAGGGCGATGTGCACGAGGCCATGGTCTGGGCCGCCTCCTTCGACGCTCCGACCGTCTTCCTCTGCCAGAACAACCAGTGGGCCATCTCCGAGCCCTGGCAGCGCCAGAGCCGGATCCCGCTGGCCCGGCGCGCCGCCGGCTTCGGCTTCCCGGGCATCCGGGTGGACGGCAACGACGTGCTCGCCTGCCTCGCGGTGACCCGGGCCTGCCTGGAGCGGGCGCGCCGGGGCCAGGGACCCTCGCTGATCGAGGCGTACACCTACCGGCTCGGCGCCCACACCACCTCCGACGAGCCGAGCCGGTACCGGGAGTCCGCCGAGGAGGAGTACTGGCGTTCGCTCGACCCGCTGGCCCGCGTCAAGGCCTACCTGCTGGCGAGCGGCGGGGCCGACGAGGAGTTCTTCGACCGGACGGCCGGGGAGGCCGCCGCGCTCGGCAGCGCCGTCCGGGAGGTCTGCCTGTCCATGACCCCACCCGCCCCGTCCTCGTTCTTCGACCACGTCTACGCCGAGCCGCACCCGCTGCTCGCGCAGGAGCGGGCGCAGTTCGAGGAATGGCTGGCCGGCGAACTCCAGGAAGGCTGAGGGATGATGACGCTGACCATGGCGAAGGCCGTCAACGAGGGCCTGCGCAAGGCGATGGAGGACGACCCGCGGGTCCTGGTGATGGGGGAGGACGTCGGCCGGCTCGGCGGCGTGTTCCGGGTCACGGACGGGCTGTTCAAGGACTTCGGCGAGGCGCGGGTGATCGACACCCCGCTGGGGGAGTCGGGGATCATCGGCACCGCCATCGGCCTGGCGATGCACGGCTACCGCCCGGTCTGCGAGATCCAGTTCGACGGCTTCGTCTTCCCCGCGGCCGACCAGATCATCACCCAGCTGGCCCGGCTGCACCAGCGCTCCGGCGGCAGTGTGCGGGTTCCGGTGGTGATCCGGATCCCCTACGGCGGCGGCATCGGGGCGGTGGAGCACCACGGCGAGTCGCCGGAGGCGTACTTCGCCCACACGCCGGGTCTGCGGGTGGTCAGCTGCGCCACCCCGCAGGACGCCTACGACATGCTGCGCCAGGCGATCGACTGCGACGATCCGGTGGTCTTCTTCGAGCCCAAGCGCCGCTACTGGGACAAGGGCGAGGTGGTCACCACTGAACTGGCTGACCGCCAGGTGGTGCCGATGGACCAGGCCGTGGTGCGGCGACCAGGGGACGAGCTCACCGTGCTCGCATACGGCCCGATGGTGCACACCGCCCTGGAGGCGGCCCGGATCGCCGAGTCGGAGGGCCGCTCCCTGGAGGTGGTGGACCTGCGCTCGCTCTCCCCGTTGGACATCGACACCATCACCGCCTCGGTCGAGAAGACCCGGCGCTGCGTGGTGGTGCACGAGGCGCCGCTGTACGCCGGGCTGGGCGCCGAGATCGCCACCCGGGTCACCGAGCGCTGCTACTACCTGCTGGAGGCCCCGGTGTTGCGGGTGGGCGGCTACTCGACGCCCTATCCGCCCTCGCGGATCGAACACCACTATCTGCCGGACGCCGATCGCCTGCTGGACGCGGTGGACCGCGCGTTCGCCGCCTGAGCCGGCCCGTTCGCCGCCTGAGCCCGCCGCCTGAGCCCGCCCCCGTTCGCGAGAGGAACACGATGTCAGTCACCTTCGAGCAGCTGATCGAGGAGCCGTTCGCTGTCGTCTTCCCCGGCCAGGGTGCCCAGCAGCCGGGCATGGGGCTCGCCTGGCGCGACGCCGAGGCGTGGCAGCTGGTGTCCGAGCTGTCGGAGGGATCCGGCCAGGACATCGCCGAGTTGCTGCTGACCCGATCGGCGGACGACCTGAAGCGCACCGACCTGGCGCAGCTGTCCGTCTTCGCCGCCTCCCTGATCGCCTGGCGGCACCTGAGTTCGGTGGTGGGGCTGCCGGTGCCGGCGGCCTTCGCCGGCCACAGCCTCGGTGAGTACACCGCGCTGGTCGCGGCCGGTGCACTGCCGATCCGGGACGGCGCCCGCCTGGTGGCGGCCCGCGGAGCGGCGATGCGCGAGGCCGCGAACGCCACCGACGGGGCGATGGCCGCGGTGATCGGCGCGCCGCTCGACGAGGTGGCCGAGCTGGTCGAGGACCAACGCGTCGCGGGCCACGCGCTGTGGATCGCCAATCTGAACAGCCCCCTGCAGACGGTCGTGGCGGGAGCCGCCAAGGCGGTGGCGGTGTGCGAGGAGGAGGGCTACCAGCGGGGCCTCCAGGTGATCCGGCTGCCGGTCGCGGGCGCCTTCCACACCGAGCTGATGTCCGCCGCCGGGGAACCGCTGCGGCAGGCCCTGGCCGAGGCCGCCTTTGCGCCGGCCCACGCACCGGTGGTCGCCAACGTCGATGCCCGGGTCCACCGGTCCGGCGGCGACTGGGCGGAGCTGTTGCCGCGTCAGCTGGTCAGTGCGGTGCTCTGGGAGGGGGTGGTCCGGACGTTGACCGATGAACTCGGCTGCACGGCGGTGATCGAAGTGGGTCCGGGCCGGACCCTGAGCAATCTGACCGCTCGGATCCGGCCCGGCGTCCGCACCCTGTCCGTCGACGCCCTGTCGGCCGCCGGCCGGGTGGCCTGACCACGGTGACCACCGAGATGACCGCACGCTCCCGGGACGTGGAACGAGGTGGGTTGAAGGCCGACCTGATCATTGTCCGCGGTTCGCCGACCGACCAGGAGCTCGCCGCCCTCACCGCCGTGCTGCTGGCCCGCGCCGCCGCCACCGGGTACCTGGCATCCGCCGTCCGGTTCGAACCGACGGCGCGCCGGCGCCGCCCGGAGCACCGACTCGCCTACCGCTCACCGGTCAGTTGGCAGCAAGCCGCGTAGTTCTTGTTCTCCGCTCAGTCACCCCACCCACCCGAAGGACGGCAGCAAGCCATGGTTGTTGAGACAGCACGTCGCAGATTCCTCGGTGCGTCGCTCGCCGGTGGCGCCCTGACCGGTCTGACGATCGGCGGCGCAGGCCTGGCCACGGTGTTCGGCGCCGAGCCGGCCCTCGCCGCGACCTCGGCACCCGTCCAGATCCCCGACGAGGTGGTCGTCACGGCGGCCGATCCCCGCTACGGCTATCTGAACACCCGCGGCCAGAACCGCCGACTGTCCGGCAGCCCGGCATCGATCTTCCAGGTCTTCACGGCGGACCAGGTCCGCCAGGCGGTCGACTCGGCGGTCCGGGCCGGGCAGCAGATCGCGGTCCGCAGCGGCGGCCACTGCCTGGACGCGCTGGTCGACAACTCCTCGGTCCAGGCTCTGATCGACGTCTCGCGGATGAACGCCGTCTACTACGACCCGGCCCACAACGCCTTCGCCGTCGAGTCCGGAGCGCTGCTCGGGGATGTCTACAAGCAGCTGTACCTGGGCTACGGGGTGGTCATCCCCGGTGGCACCTGCCCGACGGTCGGCGTCGGCGGGTACGTCCAGGGCGGCGGCTTCGGGGCGCTCTGCCGCCAGCACGGCCTGATCGTCGATCACCTCTACGGCGTGGAGGTGGTGGTGGTCGACGCGACCGGCAAGTCCCGCACAGTGGTGGCCACCCGGGACCCCGCGGACCCGAACCACGATCTGTGGTGGGCCCACACCGGTGCCGGCGGCGGAAACTTCGGGGTGGTCACGCGCTTCCTCTTCAGGTCGCCCGGGGCAACCGGCAGCAACCCGGCGGACCTGTTGCCGAAGCCGCCAGCAGCGACCCTGGTCAGCACGGTCAGCTGGCCGTGGAGCACCATGACCGAGAAGGACTTCACCCGACTGGTCCAGAACCACAATTCCTGGCACGCGGCGAACAGTGCTGACGGGTCCCCGTACGCCAGCCTCTACAGCGCGCTCACCCTGGGCTCCTACGCGGTGGGGAAGATCTCGCTGGTGGCCGAGTTGGACGGGACCCTCGCCAACTCCGCCGACCTGATGAGCTCCTACCTGGCGGCGCTCACGGCGGGCACCACCGCCCCCTACAGCGTCCAGTCGAGCACCATGCCGTGGGTCTCCGCGATCTTCTCCTACCTCTACGGCGGCGCCCCGAGCCCGTACAACCGCGGCAAGGGGAAGGGGGCCTACCTGCGCCGGCCGTTCGCGGACGGGCAGATCGCCACGATGTACCGGTACCTGTCCGATCCGACGTATGACGGCCTGGGCTCGGTGGCCATGTTCTCCTACGGCGGGAAGATCAACACCGTGTCGCCCTCGGCCACGGTCGCCGCCCAGCGCGATTCGATCCTCAAGACCTATCTCGGCGCCAACTGGGCGAACCCGGCGGAGGACGACAAGCACGTGGCCTGGGTGCGGGCGTTCTACCGCGACGTGTTCGCGGCCACGGGCGGTGTGCCGGTGCCGAACGACATGACGGACGGCTCCTACATCAACTACCCCGACGTGGACCTCGCGGACCCGACCTGGAACACCTCGGGGATCCCCTGGTACACGCTGTACTTCAAGGACAACTACCCCCGCCTGCGGCAGATCAAGGCCCAGTACGACCCCGGCGACGTCTTCCGCCACCCGCTCTCCGTCCGGGCCTGATCAGGCGGTGCCCGATGAAGCCGCAGGCCACAGGCCTGCGGCTATTCTGTTGTCCGGGCTGGTGTGAGCCACGAAGATGCTGGGCAATCAAGATCCGTCATAGATCGAGAATTTGTCGCGGGTTTTCTGTGGAGGCAACCTTGAGCGTGTGCGTGATTGGCGCGGGTCTGTCTGGGCTGGCGGCTGCCCACGCGCTCCGGGGGAGGGGGATCGAGTTCGTCTGCCTGGAGAAGGCGCCGGATGTCGGCGGGATCTGGCGGATGCCGGAGGCGGGTGAGCCGGGGCCGGCCTATCGGGCGCTGCATCTGAACAGTGCCAAGCAGCTCACCGGGTATGCCGAGTTCCCGATGCCGTCCGAGCTGCCCCTCTATCCTCGGCACAGCGATGTCGCCGCCTATCTGCGGTCCTTCGCCGAGTGGGGCGGGCTGCTGCCGCACATCGAGCTGCGCACCGAGGTGGTCTCCGTCCGCCAGGAGGCCCGCGGCGGGTGGACGGTCACCAGCCGGGACGCGGCCGGGGTCGAGGCGGTGCGCGGGTTCGACCAGGTGATCGTCGCTTCCGGACACCACTCGGAGCCGGCCCTGCCGAACCCCCTTCCGCCGGGCGCCGATTCCTTCGCCGGAACGATTCTCCACTCGATGGACTACCTGGACGGCAGGGACTTCGCCGGGCAGCGGGTGGTCGTGGTGGGGCTCGGGGCGTCGGCGGTGGACATAGCCGCGGACCTGTCGCGCAATGCCGCGCTGACGGTGCTCTCGGCCCGCCGGGGGCTGCACATCGTGCCCAAGCAGCTCTACGGGATGTCGGTGGACCTGATCGCCGAGGCCGAGTGGTTCACCAGCAAGTCCCTCGACGAGCAGCAGCGCTTCGTCGAGAAGGCGCTGCTGGTGGCGCGCGGCAAGTTGTCGGACTACGGCCTGCCCGAGCCCGACCACCCGATCTTCTCCTCGGCCGTGACGATCTCGGACGAGATCCTCAGCCGAATACGGCACGGCGCGGTGATCCCGAAACCCGCGATCGCCTCCCTGGACGGCGACCAGGTGTGCTTCACCGACGGAAGTTCGGTCGAGGCGGACGCGATCGTCTACTGCACCGGCTTCAACATGGCCTTCCCGTTCCTGCCGGCCGGATGTCCGGCGGCTCCGCAGGGGCCGGTCGAGCTGTACCGGCGGATCGTCGCACCGGATCGGCCCGGCCTGCTCTTCCTCGGCCTGATCCGCCCGGTGGGCTCGATCACGCGCCTGGTGGAGGCGCAGGCGCGGTGGGTGGCGCAGATCGTCGACGGCGAGGTCGCCCTGCCGTCCGCGGACGTCATGCACAAGGAGATCGACGAGTACCTGAGCGGCATCGAGACGCGCTACGGACTGAGCACGGGCTCCTCGGTCCAGGTCGACGTCGGCTCGTACCTGCGGGAGCTGCGGGAGGCGTAGCGAAGGCCGGCGAAGTCCCGTGGAGGTCGGAGGTCCACGGGACTTCGCCGTCCTGCGTCCAACGGCTCAGTGCACGGCTTCGACCTGCGGCGACCGCACGGCCGGTGGCCGCACCTCGTAGGCCTCCGAGGAGATGTACACCATCACCCGCGGCGGGCGGCCCTGCTGGTGCGCGAGTGCCAGGTAGGCGATGAGTCCCGCACCGTCCTCCAACCGTCGCGAGGTGACGGCGGCCAGCGAGTCGCGGAGCTGGGCCTGGTCGATGCCGTAGCGGCGCAGCAGGACCGACGCCCGCTCCAGGGCCTCGCCGTCGTGCCGGACGTAGTCACGCACCGGGACGTAGAGGGTGAAGCCGCCCGGCAGCCCGGTGGCCGTTTCGGTGAAGGCGTGGCAGGCCTGGACCGGACGGCGGTCGAGCAGTGGGTCCTGGCCGTCCCCGATCCCGGAGGCGGTGCGGAAGAACGCCTCGATCTCGGCGGGATCGGTCCCGTCCTTCATCCGGGACAGGCCCCCCGCCGCCACGGCTGACAGGTCGTGATGCGCGGTGTACACCTTGACCCGCGGCTCCTCCCAGTCGCCCAGGTCCAGGGCGAAGAAGAGGATCCGGTCGGCCTCGGGCAGCGCGCTGAACGCCTGCCGGTGGCCGAGCCGGCGCAGCGCCTCCCGGACGGTCTCGGCAGCGCGCGCCGGTCCGGAGGCGGCGGGATTCAGGTACACCTTGACCCGGGGGACACCACCGGGACGCAGCTCCAGCGCGCACCACAGGGCCAGCGGGCCCTGTGGGGAGAGCGGGAAGAAGAGGTCCTCCAGCTCGTCGAGCCGGTCGGTGGCGAAGTTCCAGCGGCGCGCGAGCTCGCGGACGGCCCGGAGCCCGGTGCGCCCGCTCTGGGCCAGGCTGCCGGCGCCGCTCCCCGGTTCCAGCAGGACGCGCAGGGTCGGGGTGGTGCCGGGTTCGAGGGAGAGCGAGAACTCCACCGGCGTGTGGTCGTCGGAGAGGAAGGAGCGGCTGGGGGACGGCAGGTCCAGTGGCCGTTCGGCGACCGGGCCGAGCGCCGTGGTCAGGGTCCGGGCGTAGTCGGCGGCGTCGGCTGCGTCCAGCCCCGCGACCTCGCACAGCCGCAGCAGCTGGCGCGCCGTGTGGCTGCCGAGCGTGTTCAGGACGGGAGTTCTGGGGGATCTGCTCCGCGCGCCGATCATCGGGCGGCCTGCCGCAGACGGGGGCGCAGCAGGAGATCGGCGCGCAGCAGGGGACCGGCACCTACAAGGAGATCGGAAGCCACAAGGAGATACCCGCCCCTGGGGGCGGGTATCCGAGGGTGCGACGGTGCGGGGAGCTGGATGAGATCGGCATCAGTGGAATCGTTCTCCATGACACCCTCCTGTCCTGGAATCAACGGCGGGGAAGTACCGCTGCTGGTACCCCTGATGTTGAATGTTCATGCAGTTGCTCAGGAGCAGGGAGGTGTTGCCTGAATCACGTCATGAGCCGGTTTGACAGTACTTCGTCAACCAACTTACTTCGTGAGCCAGTTGAGGAACTGGCTCCAGCGGCCGCCCCGTTCGGGGGTGCGGTTCGCCTGGGCGGCCTGCTCGGCGCGCACGGGCGGCTCCGGGCGGGCGTGCTGGGCCGGCCGGCGCGCGGGCTCGACCGGGGTGAACCGGGTGGGCAGCGCGGACAGACCACGGTTGAAGGGGCCGGGCCGCCAGGTCAGGCTCTCCTCCGGCACGGCGAGTTGGATGTCGGGGAGCTGGTTGAGCAGGTTCTCGATGGCGGTCACCGAGATCTGCCGGGCCGGGTCCTTGGACGGGCAGGCGTGCGGGCCCGCGCTCCACGCCAGGTGGGCCCGGCTGCTCGCCTGGCGCGCAGCCGCGAGGGCCGGGCTGCTGTTGGCGGCGGCGAAGCTGACCAGCACGAGATCGCCCGCCTGCAGCCGCTGCCCGGCGAAGTCCATGTCGACCGCCGGATAGTGCGGCGCAAGGTTCGACATGGGCGGGTTCTCCCACAGCGTCTCGTCGATGGCGTCGTCGATCAGCCCGCCGGTGTGCGCGTAGGCGTCATGGGTGAGCAGCCGGTGCAGGGTGTTCCCGATCAGGTTGCCCAGCGGTTCCGTGCCGGCCGCCAGCAGCAGGGCGAGCTGATGGACCATCTCCTCGTCGGTGAGCTTGGCGTGGTGCTGCATCAGCCACGAGGTGACGTCCTCGGCGGGCCTGGTCCGCTTGAGCGCCACCAGTTCGCCCACCGCGCCGAACAGCACCTCGGCCGCCTTCTCGGCGTTGACACCGTCGAACATCCCGGAGATGCCGAACAGCACCCGGTCGCCGATGTCGGCGGGGCAGCCGAAGAGCTCGTTGAACACGAACAGCGGCAGCTGCCTGGCGTAGCTTCCGAGCAGGTCGGCCGAACCGCGGTAGCCGAACTGGGCTATGAGGTAGTTGGACACCTGCTCGGTGGTGCGGCTCAGTCGACGCTGGTCGATCCGGGCCATGCTGTCCGTGACCGCCTGGCGCAGCCGCAGATGCTCGGCGCCGTCGCTGAACATGCAGTTGGGCCGGTACGCGAGCAGGGGCACCACCGGGCTGTCCGGGGTGACGTGTCCCTCGTTGAAGGCCCGCCAGCGGCGCGAGTCCTTGCGGAACGAGGCGGAGTCCTGCAGCAGTTGCAGGGCGGCCGTGTAGTCGGTGACGAGCGTGGCCTCCACACCGGGAGCGAGCTCGACCGGCGCGGCCGGTCCGTAGCTGCGCAGGTAGGAGTAGTAGGCATGCGGGTCGGCCGCGAACTCCGGCCCGTACAGCGGCACTCGGCTGCCGCTGCCGTGGGCCGGGCAGCCGGGCGGGGGCACGGGGGCGGAAGGGCGAGCGTCCATGTCTGCTTCTTGCTCCTAGCTGGCACGGTCCAGCAAATAGCGGACCAGTGTGGTCAGTGCGGCGGCCGACGACTTCTCGTCGCGCGCGTCGCAGGTGACGACGGGGGTGTCGTCGAGGAGATCGAGGGCCTCCCGCAGCGCCGCCTCGGCGCGCTGCGGATTGCCGTCGAAGTGGTTCACCGCGATCGCGTAGTCGAGGCCGTACTGCTCGATGAGGTCGATCACGGCGAAGGAGTCGGCCAGCCGCTCGGGGTCGACCAGGACCAGCGCGCCGAGGGCGCCCCGGGCCATGTCCTCCCACAGCTGCACGAACCGCAGTTGGCCGGGCGTGCCGAACAGGTACAGCACCACGCGCTCGCTGATGGTCAGCCGGCCGAAGTCCATCGCGACCGTGGTGGTGGTCTTGCCCTGGACGCCCTTGAGGTCGTCCACCGCCGCCGCCGCCCGAGTCATCGTCTCCTCGGTGGACAGCGGCTCGATCTCGGAGATCGAGCCGATGAACGTGGTCTTGCCCACCGCGAAGTGGCCGACGACGAGGATCTTCACCGCCGTCTGGGTCGCTCCGCCCGGGACGTAGTCCTGCTCGTCCAGGCTCTGCACCTCAGCCGAACTTGGCCTGGAGACCATGGAGCACCTCCTCCAGCAGCTCCCGGTCGGCGTCGCGGGCGCGCGGCACCGGCGGACGGGTGATGAGGTGGCCGGCCTCGACGAGGCCGGCCAGGACGATCCGCACCACGCCCAGCGGCAGCCCGGTGTGCCCCGCGATCTCGGCGACCGCGAGGTAGCCGGCGGAGCAGATGTCCAGCAGCCGCCGCTCCTCCGGCGACAGGCGCAGGAACTGCTGCCCCTGCTCGGGCGCCGCCGTGACCAGCGTGATCAGGGAGAGCTGCTGCTCGTCGGGCAGCCCACGTCCCTTGGTGATGACGTAGGCCCGTACTAAACCGGTGGCCTCGAGCTCGAACTCCTCCGGATTGGTCATCGCAATGCCCCCAGGTTCTCGCGCGGCGGCGCCGCCAGGACCTTGCCCAGCTGGCCGACGAGCTGCTGCATCCGGAAGGTGATGTCCTGCATGTCGATGTCGGGCGAAGCGGAGACACCGAGGTAGGCGCCCTCGCCGGCGGAGATCAGGAACACCCAGCCGCCGTCGAACTCGACCAGGGTCTGCTGCCAGCGCTGCTCGGGGTTGTCGCAGAAGAACCCGAGCGAGCGGCTGAGTGACTGCACACCGCTCATCGCGGCGGCGACCCGGTCCGCGTTGTCCTTGTCGAAGTCCTTCGTCCGGGCCATCAACAGACCGTCAGCGGAGATCAGGACGGCGTGCAGGGCCCCCGGAATCTCCAGTGCGCTGTCGAGCATCCATGACAGATCGTCATTCACGAGAACTCATGCCCTTCACTGCTTGCACCACGTGTGCTGGTCGCCTGGTCCCCGTTGTCCAGGTGTGTGGCCCGGCCGGACCGGGTGCCCTTCAGGAAGGCGCCCATGATCGCCGCCGTCTCCGCGCCGGAGCGGCTCGAGCTCCCCGGGCCGGGCGTGGTCGGCGGCACGATCGCCATCGGCCGCTTGCGTCGTCGCAGCGGCAGTCCGTCGGCGGTCGAACCCAGGGCCCGCTCGGACTCGGACCCAGCCGCTGCCGGCATCGGTGCCGGCAGCGCGGCGGAGGAGATGGGCGCGGAGGACATGGATGCGGCGGGAACTCTCTTCTCGGGCATGCCGGTGAGCAGTTCGTGCGGCAGCAGGACCACCGCGCGCACCCCTCCGTACGGTGAGGAGGAGTCGACCGACACCTCGAAGCCGAAGCGTTCGCACAGGACGCCGATCACAGCCAGGCCGAACTGCGGCGGATTGCCGAGCCCGGCGACGCCCGAGACCCGCTCGCTGCTCAGCAGCTTCTCGGCGCGCGCCCGCTCCTCGTCGTTCATGCCGACGCCGGCGTCGTCCACCACGATGACCACGCCCTTGGGCACGGTCCGGATGTTGATCTCGACCACGGTGTCCGGGCTGGAGTAGCTGGTGGCGTTGTCGAGCAGCTCGGCGAGGGCCAGCGCCACCGGCTCGACGGCCCGGCTGGAGACGCCGAAGTCCACCTGGGACAGGATCTCCACCCGCCGGAAGTGCCGGACCCGGCCCTGCGCGCTGCGCACCACGTCGTAGACCGAGGCGGTGTCGCGGTGCCGGCCCAGCCAGCCGCCGCAGAGCACGGCGATGGACTGCGCACGTCGCCCGAACTGCGAGTTGGTGTGGTCGACCTCCAGCAGGTCCTGGAGGATCACCGACTCGCCGTACTTGCTCTGCAGCCGTGAAAGGATCAGCTGCTGCTCGGCGGCCAGGCCCTGCAGGGTCCGCATCGCGGACTTCAGCACGGTCTTTGTCGCCTCGTCAGCCTGCTCCTGGGCCGCTTCGACGGACTGCGTATAGTGGTGCTCCAGGTCGGAGTAGTGCTCCCTGAGCCCGTCGATCTCCTGCCGCAACGCCAGAGCCGCCTTGCGCTGGCGGACGATGAGGGCGACCGCGGCGACAAGGACGAGGACAAGAGCCCAAAGCACTGGGTTCGCTGTGTATTTCGTCATAAGACTCTCTTCAGGCGACTGACGGCCGACTGCTGAATCCCCGTCCCTGCGGGGTGAACCCGCCGCTCCGCAAGCGCGATGATCGTATCACCGGGCTGAACATGTCATCGATGAGTGTCCAGATGTGAGGATCCGTCTCCTGGTCCGGGAGCAGCCGGAGTTGGCCGGATCGGTGCCGACAGCCGTCCCTCCGTACCCGCGCTACTGTGCACGGGTGAGCCTTCACGTTGTTCTCGGGTCCGGGCCCGCAGGGGCCGCCACCGCTCGACTGCTGGCCGAAAAGGGTCATTCGGTACGGGTCGTCACCAGGTCGGGCAGAACCTCGGAGCCCGGCATCGAGCAGGTCGCGCTGGACGCGACGGACAGCGGGCGCCTGATCGAGGTGACGCAGGGCGCGGAGGCGATCTACAGCTGTGCCGCACCGCCCTACCACCGCTGGGTGAGCCAGTGGCCGCCGTTGGCCGCGTCGGCCTGCGCGACGGCCGAGGCCACCGGGGCCGTCCTGGTCATGCTGGGCAACCTCTACGGCTACGGGCCGGTGGACGGTCCACTGACCGAGCAGCTGCCGCTCGCCGCGACCGGGCCCAAGGGCCGGGTGCGGGCCGCCGGTTGGGAGCAGGCGCGGACGCTGCACGAGCAGGGCCGGATCAGGGCGGTCGAGGTGCGGGCCTCGGACTTCTTCGGGCCCGGCGTGACCGATGGCGGCCACCTGGCCGGGCGGGTGGTGCCACGGCTGCTGCGCGGCAAGCCGGTCTCCACGCTCGGGGATCCGGACGCCCCGCACAGCTGGACCTATCTGCCCGACGTGGCCGGCGCCCTGGTCGAGCTCGCGGGCGAGGAGAAGGCTTGGGGACGGGCCTGGCACGTCCCGACGGAGCCCGCGCTGTCCACCCGCGCGATGGTCGACCGGCTGGCCGCCGCGGCGCGGACGGGACCGGTCGCGGTGCGCAGGATCCCGCCGGCCGCGCTGGGCGTGGTGGCGCTCTTCTCCCCGCTGATCCGGGAGCTGAAGGAGATCCGCTACCAGTTCGACCGTCCGTTCGTCCTCGACTCCAGTGCCTACCAGGCCGAGTTCGCGGTCCGGGCCACCCCGGTCGACGAGCAGGTCAGGGCGACGGTGGACTGGTGGCGGGCCCGACTGGCCACCACGGGGAGACAGCTGTGAGAGCGAGGGGCGCCGCAGCGGGTCCGGCGGGAGCGCGGCATGACGATGTCGCGGTGGTGGGGATGGCCTGCCGGTTCCCGGGGGCGCGGAACGTCAACCAGTACTGGCGGCTGCTCATGGCCCCGCAGGCGCAGTTCGCCGGCGTGCCGGACTCGCGGTGGCGCTCCGCCACCTTCCTCAGCGACGACTTCCGCGACTCCTCCGCGGCCTACACGGACACCATGGCGTTACTGCCGGACGTGGGCCACTTCGACGCCGCGCACTACGGCATCCCACCGCGCCGGGCCAGGTCGATGGATCCCCAGCACCGGCTGCTGATCGACCTCGCCCGGGAGGCGATCCAGGACGCGGGGTGGGAGGCCGAGGGCTTCGACCGCGAGGAGACCTCGGTGATCACCTCGCTCACCGACAGCGGCTACCGCGGGATCAGCACCCTGCAGATCCGGATGCGTCAGATCGCCGGCGGCGAGTTCGGGGCACCGGCGAGCGACCCCGGATGGTCGGAGGCGGTCCGTGCGGTGGACGGGCTGCACGGCACCTCGGTGGCCGGGCTGCTGCTCAACATGGGACCGAACACCATCAGTTCGGTCCTCGACTTGCACGGCGAGAGCTATGCGCTGGACTCGGCGTGTTCCGGTGGGCTGATGGCGGTGGCCAACGCCGTGTTCGCGCTGCGGGCCGGCCGGTGCCGGATCGCCCTCGCCGGCGGCGCCCAACTGCACCTCACCCCCGACCTGCTGGTGGGGCTGTGCCGGATCGGCGCGATCTCGCGCAGCGGCAGCTGCCTGCCGTTCGGCGCCCAGGCCGACGGCTTCGTCCTGGGGGAGGGGGCCGGGGCCCTGGTGCTGCGGCCGCTGGCCGACGCGCTGGCAGCCGGTGACCGGGTCTATGCGGTGATCCGGGGGGTGGGCACGGCCAACGACGGGACCGTGCAGGGCGGCATGCACCCCCAGGCGGCCGGTCAGCTCCGCGCGCTGCGCCGGGCCTACCGGGACGCGGACCTGGCCCCGGAGACGGTGGGCTACCTGGAGGCGCACGGCACCGGGACCACGGTCGGCGATCCGGTGGAGGTCGACGTGCTGCGCGAACTGCGCGGTGAGCGAGCCGCACCCGCCTACCTGGGCGCGGTGAAGGCGGTGGTCGGCCACGCGCTCAACGCCGCCGGGATAGCCGGACTCATCAAGACCGTGCTGGCCGTGCACCGGGGGGTGATCCCGCCGCAGCCGCAGTTCGAACCGGCCGACCGTGCCGGGCTGGACGCCGCGCGGCTGACCATCCCGACGGCGCCGACCCCATGGCCCGGGGACGGCCGGCCGCGCCGGGCGGGGGTGAGCGCCTTCGGCTTCGGCGGTACCGGCGTTCACCTGGTGGTGGAGGAGTGCACCACAGCACCGGGGCACGCGGCACCGCAGCTCCTGACAGCGGAGCTCGCGGCAGCGGAGCTCAAGGCACCGGACACGGGGCCGCAGCTCCTGGTGCTGACCGCCCGCGACCGGGCCGGGCTGGCCGACTACGCCCGGGAGCTGGCGCAGACCATCAGCGAGGACCAGCTGCCGCTGGCGACGGTGGCGGACACCCTGGCTCGCCGGGCGCCACTCGGGGAGCGCCTCGCCGTGCTGGCCGAGGACGCCGCGGACGCCGCCCGAAAGCTGACCGCAGCGGCGCGGGCCGTGGCGGCGGGCCGTACCGGAGAGCTCGACCAGCTGTCGCAGGCCGCCGTCGCGGCGCGGCGAATACCCCCGTGCACCCTGCCGCCGAGTCCGCTCGCCCCACGCCGCCACTGGGCGGTGGACGAGTCGGCCCGCGAACCGGTGGACCGGCCGGAGCCGGGGCCGGCGGACCCACCGGCGACCGTGCCCCAGGAACCCCGGGCCGGTGGCGCATCCGCTGCGGCCCTGGTGCTCGAGGAGGTGTCGCGGGTCGGCGTCTACCCGCTCGCCGACCTGGGCGAGCGGCTGGCGCTGGTGACCGATCTCGGCTTCGACTCCCTGATGCTCCAGGAGTTGGAGGTCAACCTCGCCCGGCGGATACCGGACTTCCGGTCCGAGGAGATCTTCTCGCCCGGCCTCACCATCGAGCGGCTGATCAAGCTGGTCGAGCCGCAGCTCACCCAGCCGCCGGCCCCAGGTGGGCTGCTGCCGCGCGAGACCGGCGCGGACCGGGACGCCGCGACCGCGTGCGTCGACGAGTTCCCGGAGGTGCGGCAGTTCGAGGAGCGCCTGAGCGCGATCGCCGACAGTGGCGCGGCCTTCCCCTACTTCCGGGTCCACCAGGGCAATATCCGCGACACCACGCTGATCGGCGGCCGACCGTACCTCTCCTTCGGCAGCTACAACTACCTGGGGCTCTCCGGCCATCCGACGGTCAACGAGGCCGTGCACCAGGCGGTGGAGCGGTACGGCAGCTCGGTCTCCGCGAGCCGGGTGCTGTCCGGCGAACGGGACCTGACGGTACGGCTGGAGCGGGCGCTCGCCGAGTTCCTCGGCGTCCCGGACTGCCTGGCGCTGGTGAGCGGGCATGCCACCAACGTCACCGCGATCGGGCACCTGGTCGGCGCGGGAGACCTGGTGATCCACGACGCGCTCGCCCACGACAGCATCCTCCAGGGCTGCGCGCTGTCCGGCGCGGCGCGACGCCCGTTCGCGCACAACGACATCGCGCAGCTGGAACGGCTGCTGCGGCTCAACCGGTCCCGGTTCCGACGGGTGTTGATCGCCGTCGAGGGCGCCTACAGCATGGACGGCGACCTGGTGGACCTGCCCGCCGTGATCGACCTGAAGAAGCGTCACGGCGCCCTGCTGCTGGTCGACGAGGCGCACAGCATCGGCACCGTGGGCGAACACGGCCGTGGTGTCGGCGAGTTCTACGGCGTCGACCGCTCCGAGGTGGATCTGTGGATGGGCACCCTGTCCAAGGCCTTCGCCAGCTGCGGCGGTTACCTCGGCGGCTCGGCCCGGATGGTGCGGTGGCTGCGGCACACACTGCCGGGCTTCGTCTACAGCGTGGGCCTGACCCCGGCCAACGCGGCCGCGGCGCTGGCCGCCACCGAGCTGATCGTCGCCCAGCCGCACCGGGTGCGCACGCTGCGGCGGAACTCGGAGCTCTTCCTCGGCCTGGCCGCCGCGGCCGGTCTGGCGACGGGCACCAGCGGCAGCACACCGATCGTGCCGATCCTGCTCGGCGGCTCGCCGCGGACCCTGCGGGTCGCGGACCGGCTGTTCGAGCGGGGTGTGATCGCCGACCCGATCTTCCACCCCGCCGTGGAGGAGGGGCTCACCAGGCTGCGGTTCTTCATGACCAGTGAGCACCGCGAGGAGGACATCCGACGGGCCGTGTCGATCCTGGCCGAGGAGGTGGCGGCCGCCCAGCCGTGTGAGTGACTCGGCCGTGAGCGGCTCAGCTCGGATCACGGCTCAGCTCGGATCACGGCTCGGATCGGGTCACGACTCCGATCAGATCAGCGTGCGTTCGATCCGGCTGATCGTTGCGTTCGTTGCGGACTCGGCGCCGGTGCCGGCCTCCTCGGCCGGGGGCGTGCCGGTGCGTTCCCTGGTGCTGCCCACCCGCTCGGAGAGCAGGTAGGCGATGATCTCCGCCTCCTGCTCCTGGACGTCGTCGTAGGTCGCGCGCAGCAGCATGTCCCGCACGAGGTCGGGGTCGAGATTGGGGAAGAGCAGGCGGGAGCTCGCCTCGTCCAACCCGCCGGCCCCGCGATGGCAGCAGATGATGTGGCCCAGCTCGTGCAAGATGATGTGCTCCTGGTGCGCGCTGGTGGTGTTGGCGTCGTAGAAGATGAGGTCCTCGTCGCGTGCGGCGACCCACATGCCGCACGGGTGCGAGGCGGGCATCTGCATCGCGACCAGCGTGATCGGGCGGTCGCGGACCTCACCGAGGTAGCGGCAGAGTTCGGCCACGTCGGCCACCTTGGGCAGGTCGAGTCCGGCGATCCGCTGTGCGCCGGCCTTCCGGAGTCCCTTGAGCTGACTGCGGCGGTCCTGGTCGGCCGACCACCAGTGCCTGGTACCCCTCACCTCGCCGGGTCCCTCATTCCGGGTCCACGGGGTCGGCGACGGGCGGGAGACCCTGCATCTGCCGGTACTGGTCCATGATGGCCGTGATGGCCTGCAGGTTCTCCTTCTTCATCCCGGCCGCCCGCATCGCCACGGCGCGGACCCCCGCCTGCCGCAGCGCCTCGATGGCGGCGACCTGGCTGAGCACCGACTCGGCGACCTCGTCGTCGAAGAAGTAGGCGACCGAGACGCCGAAGAAGCGGGCGACGGCTGCCAGCAGGTCCGGTGTGGGATTGGAGCGCTTGCCGGTCCGCAGCTGCGACAGGTACACACCCCCGACCTTGAGCTCGGGGTTGGCGCGCTTCAGCTCCTCCGCTACCTCGGCATTGGTCCAGTGCCTGCCCTTGGGACGGACCGTCTTGAAGAGGTTGTCCAGACGCACTGCCATCACGGGCCGGTCGTCGGTCTCGGACATTGAGAAGCTCCCTCCCGTCACCTCCCCGGCATAGCCCTTGGCTATCCGTCAGTTTCGCAGATTAGCTGCTAGTTGACAATCGAGCGGGACTCCGCCACCGTGGACCTCGCCGATAGCTGCCAGCTAACTTCGTTCACGGGGGTGACCAAGGTGGCTGATCGTCATATCGGCCTGACCCGAGGTCACGGGTGACAGGGTCAGGTCGGGCCGGGCGGGACACACTCGCCCGGCCCGACAGCAAGAACCGGGGGGACCGACGAAAAAAACCCGCCCGGTCTGACGGGGGTGCAGACCGGGCGGGAGCTCTCAACTCACGTTGTTGAGCCTATGGTAGGCGGATGCGACCTGGGTGAGCCAGGCGACTTCCGCGGTGAAGTTGTCCGTGTCACGGTCCTCGAAGTCGCCGGCGTCCTTGTCGTCGTCGGGGAGGGCGCCGGCGCGCTTGGCGTGCAGGGCGTGTCTGATCTGCGCCGCCTCGGCGAGCGCCTGCCGGGACTCCTCGCTCACCCCGCCGTCCACGCCGCTGACGCCGTTGGCGGAGCGGTCGATGTAGGGGCGCAAGTCCCGCCAGCCGTCCCGTATTTCGACGACCCGCCGGTGGAGCCGGTAGTCGAGGTCGGAGACCGAGGCGCCCGGCGGCTCCAGGGCGATGTCCGGGGAGGACTCGTACAGGTCCCGCCAGAGCGGGTAGAGGGCCCGGTACGACCGGTAACTGCGGGCCCACCCCACCAGTTTGGCGGCCGAGGTGCCCCAGGAGGAGACGGTCAGGCTGAGCGAGAGGGTGACGATGCCCGCCGCGCTGAAGACGGAGGCGGCGACCTGCCAGACGCCGATGTCGATCCCGCACGCGGCGGTGACGATGTTGACCGTCCTGGCCAGGCAGTACAGGAAGAGGATCACCGCGGCGACGGAGAGCAGCCGCAGGGCCTGTCGTACCGAGGCCTTGCCGGCCATCCGGGCGTAGGGGCCGCACTGGCGGTAGATGGTGACGCACGGAACCGCCTGGGAGACGATGAAGACCAGGAGGTAGCCGAGGATCAGCGGCCGGCCGCTGCCGGTGGTGAAGTCCGAAGCCGGCCGGTCGGGGCCGTCGGCGACGAAGAAGAGCGTCACCAGCAGCGCGTTGAGGGCGATGCCGGCGATCAGCCAGTAACGGCTCTTGCGCACCGCCTCCTCGGTGGCGGTCGCCGCCCAGTGCAGCAGGATGATCTGCGCATTGACGCAGAAGGCGACCGCCGACACGTGCATCACCAGGATGGCGAGGTTGCCGACGCCGAGGAAGCTCTTGCTCCCCATGGCGACGGCGCCCATCGTGAAGGTGAGGCACTGCAGCAGCAGCGTGACGACCAGCGTGCGGTAGGCGTTGTCCCGCCAACTGCGCCGTACCTGGCAGAGCCGGTAGACGAGCGCGGCGTACGACGAGAGCGCCGCGATGACGAAGCAGAGTGTTCTGGTGGTGTTCACGGCCTGCCTGAGGGGACCTCGAGTCCGATGCTTTCGGCCGCCACGGCGATGGCGTAGTCGAAGAAGGCGGACTCGTCGCGGACGCTGTCGTGGGTGCGGCTGAAGACCTGGAACACCAGGAGTCCGATCAGATTGCTCCACAGCACGATGCCGCGCTCGATGATGTCCGAGAACGGGGCTTCGGGCACCCCGCCGAAGAGCTGCACGGCCTCCGGCAGGAGCAGCGGGGGACCGGGCACCGCCCGCCGGGGCGGGGTGAGTTCACCGGCCTCCAGCGCCGACCGCACGATGCCGGCCAGCACCACGGGGGTGCGCGAGGCGGGCGGGACGGTCTCCTGCGGGGCGTGGTAGCCCGGCACCGGCGAGCCGTAGATCAGGGTGAACTCGGCGGGGTTGTCGAAGGACCACTGCCGCAGCGCACGCGTAACCGCCAGGAGCCGCACACCGGCTGACGCACCGGCAGCCACGGCGGCCTGATCGGCCTGCTCCATGGCGGCGCCCGACCCGTTGTAGGCGTCGATGACCAGCGCGGTCAGCAGGTCGTCCCGCTGCGGGAAGACGGCCGCCACCTCGGCGACGGCCAGACCGCCGTCACGGGCGACGGCGTCCAGGGACAGCCCTGCGGCGCCCAGTCCGACCAGCAGTTGACGCGCGGCGGCCTTGACGACGGCCGGCAGCTTGGTGTTTTCGTCGGCAGTGCTGTTTCCGGAAACATCCATGGCCCAAACCGTACCCGCCGGTCGCGAGGCCCATAAGTGCAGTCGGCCGAGCACGCCCGGTATCCGCTGTGATCCGGGCCACACCTGAAATGGAGACTCAGAAGTCGGCGATGCGGGGGTGGCGGACGGCCTCCAGCGAGGTGTCGGCGAGGACCGCCGAGATGAGTTCGGGGGAGCCGAGGATCTCGGTCGTCGTACTGCTTCAGCGCGCGCTTGATCGCGCCGATGTCCCAGACGCTGAGCGGCGGCTTGGGGGTACCGCAGTCGCCCGGACGGCAGCCGCCGCCGTGGGTGGCGTCCTGGCCGTGCTCGGCGCCCCACTCCTGGTTGGCGGTGGTGCCGCAGCCGCCGGGGCAGCCGCTGTCGGGCCCGTAGCCGCAGCAGGGGCCTTCCTTGCCGCAGCCGTCCGGGATCAGGCCGGTGGGGTCGCTGGTGGTTCTGGTAGCGCCGCTGGCCGGTGACGGTGGTCCCGGTCAGGGTGAGCTGCTCGGCCTCGTTGAACAGGTACAGCATCGTGCTGCTCGGGCCGCGCTGGATCGGCAGGCCGCCGCCTGCGCCGATCTGCTGCTCCCGCTGACCGGGGCCGGCTGGGGGCGTGCTTGACAGGCCCAACCCTCATGGGTGGGTGCTTGGCACCCTGGGCTTCTCCGCCGGGTTGGTGGTGATCAGCACGTTGACCCGCAGCTACCGGCAGGCCGTGGTACCGGCCGAGCTGCTGCCCCGGGTGATGGCGACCGTGCGGTTCATCTCCTGAGGGATGCTGCCAGTCGGCGGGTTGACGGCGGGTTGACGGCGGGTTGCGCGGCCGATGCGCTCGGCACCCGGACCGGTCTCTGGCTGGTCTGCGCGGCTTCGCGGCACTGCTGCCGATCCTGACGACCTCGGTGCGGACGCTGCGCGAGCTGAACTGAGCAGTACGCAAAGGCGGTGCGCAGAGGCGGTACGCAAAGTCGGCGTGGTCGACCTTGGGTGACAGCTTTCGCGATTGACCGGAAATGATCCGCTGCCATCTGGTGCAATGGTCGCTCCACCGACCGCGTACACGGTCGGACCGGCAGCTGCACGGGGGCGTGGGTGGCGAGAGCGACTGGTCGGGTGCACAGTTCGCCCGACCCTGCTGCCGTGCTGCCGCTCTTCCCGGCCGTGCGCGACTACCAGGGGTGGCTGACCGGCCTGCGCGAACTCGGCGTCGCCCATGTCGCCCGGGCCCTGCTGCCGCCGGCCGCGATCGACTCGCCGCCGGCCTTCCGGGTGCTGGACGGCCTCTGGTACCCGGCCCCCGGCTGGGACCGCTGGCGCCGGGTCGACCGCGGCTACCTCGCCGAACTCGCCGTCGCCTGGCGGGCCGTCGCGGATCCGCGCCGCCCGGCCGCGCTGGCACTGCTGGACCGGGCCGACGCGCTGCTGGACCGGGACCCGATGGGGCTGCGGCGGCTGACGCTCTACCAGCTGTCGGTGCTGCTGCACGAGGGCGGCGCGCTCGGCGCGGACGCCGTCCGCCGACTCGGCGTGCACGACCGCGAGGCGGCCGAGCTGGCGGCCGCCCTGGCCGACTGGGGCGGCGGTGCGGGGGTCGACCGCGAGGCCGCCGAGGGAGTGCTGGACGCCTGGCTGGAGCGGCGGCTGACCCAGGTGGCGGCCTTCCTCGACCGGCTGCCCGAGCGCCCCGCGGACCAGCTGCTCGACCGGCTGCGGCGGCTGCACGAAGCGGACTCGGCGGAGCTGGAGCGGCTGCTGCTGGAGGCCGGACGGTCGGCCGCGAGCGGGCAGTTCGACCAGGCCGCCCGGCACTGCCTGCGGGCGGCCAGGCTGGACCGCGACGACCAGCGGCCGGTGGCCGAGCTGGTCCGGGTCTGCGGACTCGCCGGCCCGCCGAGCGGCGAGCGCCTGGTCCGCGCCCGGCCCACCGAGCAGGGCGTCCGGGTCAGCTGGCAGCCGGCCGGCGGGCGACCGGCCGACGGCGCCGAGGTCCGCTACCGGGTGCTGCGGCAGAGCGCCGAGGACCGGGCCCGGCTGGTCGAGCTGGGGGTCGTGGGGCAGGCCGAACTCCTGGACCGCGGCGCTGCGTTCGGCAGCACCGTGCGGTACGCCGTGATCCCGGTGGCGGCCGGTCGGCCGGTCGGCCCGGCCAGGCTCAGCCGCCCCGGCCCGGTCGCCCCGCCGGTCAGCGCGCTGACCCTGACCCCGGGACGGCGCCGGGTGGCGCTCGACTGGTCGGTGCCGGCGGCGGCGGTGGCCGTGCGGGCCGCCCGGACGGCGCTGAGCGGGTCGACGGGGCCCGCCGCCGCGCCGACCGTGTTACCGCTCGGCGCGGACCGCGCGGGGCTGCTGGACGAGGACCTCGAGCCCGGCCGCTACCGCTACACCGTGGCCTGCGCCTACCGCACGCCGGACGCCCGGCAGATCTGGTCCGAGCCGGTCGCCGCCGAGGTCCTGGTCGAGGAGTACCCCGACCCGGTCGGCGAGTTGACGCTGCACCCGGCCGACTCCCGGGGGACCGTCAGGATCAGCTGGACCCCGCCCGAGCACGGTGCGGCGCGGCTGGTCCGCTGGCCGGACCAGCAGGCCCCCGCGCCCGGCACCGACCTGACCGACCGCCTCGCCGACCTGCCGCCGGCGGTGGCCCCGGCCGTCCCGGTCGAGACCGGGCCGGCGGCTGCCCGCCTGGTCCAGGTCGAGCTCCCCCCGCCGACCGCCGACTGTTGGCGCCTCACCGCCGTCACCACCCACGGCCGCCGCGCCGTGGCCGGGGCGACGCTGCTGCTCGACGCCCCCGCCGCGGTCACCGACCTGGCAGCCGAGCGGCGGACCGACGGTCAACTGCGGCTCTCATTCGGCTGGCCCGACCCGGCGCTGCAGGTCGACGTCGCCTGGACGCAGGGCGGGCAGCGCCGGACCCGGCGGGTCGCGCGCAGCAGCTACCTGCGGGAGGGCCTGCTGCTGCCAGCCGACGACCGCGCCTGCCTGGTCACCGTCGCCGCGGTCGCCCACCCGCGGGCCGATCTGGTGCTGACCGGCCCGGCCGCGCTGCGGCTGCCCCCGTGCGTGCGGATCGCCTGGACCGTCGAACGCCCGAAGCCCTGGTCCGCCGCTCGCTACCGGGTCCGGATCACCGTGCTGGCGCCGCCCGCGCAGGCCCCGGGCCAGTCGCCGCGGTGCCCGGACTTCCTGCTGGTCGCGGGGGAGGGCAGGCTGCGCCCGCTGCGGCCCGAGCAGGGCCGTGAGCTGCTCCGCGTGGCCGGATCCCAACTGGCCGCCGAGCACTCGCACCTGGCGCAGCTCGACCTGCGCCGACTCGCCCGCCCCGCCGTGCTGCGGGCCTTCCTGATCGGCCCGCACGCCCCCGACGCCCGTCTGCAGGACCCTGCACCCGACGCCCTGGTGGTTCGCTGAGATGACCGATGTGGTCTGCCCCTACTGCTTCAGCCGGGACAGCTCCTCCCGGCTGCCGTACCGCTGCCTGATGCTGACCTCCGGCGTCCGCGGCGCGGCGCCGTGCGCCGCCGAGCCCGACGACGTCTGGGCCGCCTTCACCGGGCGCGGCGGCAGCGGCGGGGGCCGGCACGCGGCCCTGCGCGGGCCGCTGTTCACCCCGCCCAGGCGCCTCGGTGGCGCGCGCACCCGCGAGGCCTGCCCGAACTGCGGAGTCCAGACGCCGGTCCGGGTCTGCCGGACCTGTCACAGCGACCTGCCGAACGAGTACTGCGAGCAGGGGAGCCGGATCATCGCGCTGGTCGGCCCCAAGACCGCGGGCAAGAGCACCGCCGTCACGGTGCTGCTGCACGAGCTCAAGGGCTCGACCGGCCGGCCGTTCCAGGCCGCGCTGTCGGCGATGGGCGCGGCCACCCAGGACCGGTTCCGCGAGCTCGAGGAGGACCTGTACGACGGCCTGCGGCTGCCCGCGCCGACCCAGAGCGCCGCGATGAGCCTCAACGACCCGCTGCTGTTCCGGCTGAGCCTGCCTGCCGGCCGGCTGCGGTCCGGCAGCCGGCACACCTCGCTGGTCTTCTTCGACGCGGCCGGCGAGAACCTGGTCAGCTCCGAGGCGATGGACCGCTACACCGCCTACCTCGCGGCCGCCGACGGCGTGATCCTGATGGTGGACCCGCTGCAGCTGCGGGCGGTGCGCGAGCCGCTCGCCCAGCAGGGGCGCCGGCTGCCCGACATCGAGGCGCCGCCCGAGCAGATCGTGGCCGACCTGGCCGTCCAGCTGCGCGGCCACGGGCGCCGCAACTCGCAGGGCCGGGTGACCACCCCGGTGGCCGTGGCGCTGACCAAGAGCGACGAGCTGCGCACGCTGCTGCCGGCCGGCTCCCCGGTGGGCGGAAACCCGCAGCACCTGGGCGGGGAGCTGGACGAGGCGGACCGGATCGCCGTGCACGAGGAGGTGCGCGCACTGCTGGACGAATGGGACGGCGGCGTCCTGTACCGGCAGTTGGAGCGGGACTTCCAGACCTTCTCGCTGTTCGCACTCTCGGCACTGGGTGCGCCGCCGCCCTCCGACGCGCCCTCCGACGCCCCCAAGCAGGGCCCGCAGCCCGTGCGGGTGGCCGACCCGCTGCTCTGGCTGCTCGGTGTGCGCAGGCTGCTGCCGGTGCGCCGGGCCAAGTAGGAGAGGAGCCAACGTGACGCTGCGTCAGATCCACTACACCTCCGCCCCGCCGGGTCCGGACGGCTCGGGGTTCCGGTTCACCTCGGTCAGCCCGGAGCTCACCGAGGAGACGCTCCGACTGGCCGAGCCGGTGCTGGGCTACGAGCCGCCCAGGGACGCGCCGGGGCGGCCCACCGAGGACGAGCTGGACGCCTTCCCGGTGGCCCTCGCCTTCACCCGACTGCCCGACGGCAGCACGCTGCTCAGCCGGACGGTCTACACCGGAGCCGACTACACCGGCCGGTACGGCAACTTCCATGCGCACGGGGTGCACCTGCCGCGCGGTGCGGCGCTGCCGATCCGCCCGATCGAGGCCTGGGAGTCGCCCTCCTGGCAGTCCCGGACCCCGGCCGGGCCGCCGGAGCCGCTGGCCGAGCTGTCCGTCGGCCGGAGCTTCGGGCGCGAGGTGCTCTGCGGCTTCGCGCGGCAGCGGTCCGCCGAGCTGGCACCGTTCCTGGCGGACGTCCGCGCGCTGTTCGCCGATCCGCCCGGGCCGCAGCTGGTCCTGGTGGAGCAGGACGCCCAGTCGGTGGCCCGCTGGATCGCACTGGCCAGCGGGGCGCTGCCCGGGCGCCGCGCGGCGGAGCTGACCTTCACCACCTACACCCGTCGCCCCTACCGCTCCAAGCACATGGTCATCGGGATCCGGACGGATGCCGAGTTCGGCTTCACCCCGGCCGAGCTGAACCACCAGTACCGGGTGCACCACGGCGCCGGCGGGCCGTCCAGCCCGGCCGGTGCGGACCTGTGGGCCCAGGTGGCGGCCGAGGTCTGGCTGGCCGGCCAGACCGTGCTGTTCCTGCGGGCGGAGCAGCTCGGGGCTGCAGAAGTCGGGGCTGCAGGGTTCGGGGCAGCGGAGTTCGGCACGGCGGAGTTCGATCCCGGGCCGCTGGCGGCGCTGGCGCTGCAGGCGGGTGTTCCGCTCGCGGGGCCCGCGCTGGCCGCGGCGGTCGACTGGGCCTGCGGGCACGCGGCCTTGCTGGGCGAGGAGTTCTGGGAGGCCTTCGTCCAGCGGCTGTCGGCCCACGGCGGCGCCCAGCCGGGCGCCGGGGTGGGCGTGGAGCGGTACGGCAGGCTCGGCGCCGCGCTGCTCGCGGCGGGGCGCTCGGCCCGGGTGCTCGACCCGCTCGCCGTCGCGGCCGCCCGGGCGGTGGCCTACGCCCCCGCCGCGCCGCCCGGCCGGGAGCAGTGGGCGCTGCCGCTGAGCACCGGGGCCCGGCAGGTGCTGGCCGCCGAGCTGGGCCCGGACCTGCGGGCGGAGCTCGGCCAGGTCGGCACACCGCTGGACCGGGTGCTGCGGCTGCTGCAGCTCGCGGCCGAGCTGCAGATCGACGCCGGGGCGGCTCCCGAGCGGCTGGCGGCCCGGCTGGCGACGGCGCTGGTCTCCGGGGACGCCGCGGCGCTGCGGCAGGTCTCGGAGCTGCTCGCCGGCCCGGCCGGCGCCGGACTGCGCGCGGGGGTGCTCGACCGGCTGAACGACATCGCCCGGGAGGCCGACCCGTGGCCGGTGGCCGCCGCCCTGGCGGGTGAGCCGGGCCGGCGGGGCCTGCCGGACGGCTGGGCCTGGGCGGACTTGGCGGACCACCCGCACCTGCGGGCCGCCCGGGCGGCCGGACAGGCGCGCCGGGACGGCGGGCACAGTGGGCTCGCACTGCTGTTCCGCCTGCTCGACCTGTCGACGGTGGGCCTGGCGGCCGACGATCCCCTGCTGCTGCGCACGCTCTACCGGCTGACCTGGCCGAGCGGCCGGCCCCAGGCCGCCGAGGCGCGTCAGGTGCTGGCGCTCACCTCGTCCGGAGCCGCGACCGGAGCCGCGACCGGAGCCGCGACCGGGTACGGGGCGGTACCGGCGGCCGGTGACGTCACCGGGATGCTGCGGCAGACCGGGCTCGGCCCGGCGCTGGCCGAGGTGGCCCTGCGGAGCGCCGCCACCGAGGCGCAGGCACCCGAGCTGGCGGCGGAGCTGCTCGCGGCGCTGCCGCCGGGTGAGTTGCCGGCCCGCGACCGAGCCGCCCTGCAGGTGCTCTCGTACGCCGGTCAGGTGAAGGCCGGCCTGATCGAACTCGGCTTCACCGCACGGGCGCTGGCGTTGCGGAAGGCGGCCGAGCCGGTCGAGCCCGGGATCGCCGAGCGGCTCGCGGCGGTGCTGGCCGAGCGGCTGCTCAGCGGCCAGAGCGGACTGACCGGCTATCACGGGGACGGCGTGCCAGAGGTGTTGCTCTACGAGGAGATCACGGACCTGGCGTACAGCGGCGACGAGGCGGTGCTCGCCGCCTACCGGCAGCAGGCCGGCGCCGGGGTGGCCCAGCAGCGGCTGGGTTCCGGACCGCACTACCCGGCCGCCTGCTTCGTCGCCTGGCAGTCCTACCCGGGCGTCTCGCGCAGCTGGGACCGGGTGCGCCAGGAGCTGCTGGCCGAGGTGCTGCGGCCCGCGCTGCGTGCGCTGTCGCCGAACGAGGTGGGCCGGGTCGAGCTGCTGGTGGCGCGGGCGCCCTACCCGGTGCCGGCACTCGGCTCCTGGACGGAGCACTGGCAGGCCTGGTGGCAGCAGGGCCGGTCGGGGCTGCTCGGGCGGTGGCTCGGCAAGGGGCGGGCCGGCGAACCGGCGCCGGGTGGCGGCGCCAAGGGGCGCGCCGCCGACCTGGCACCGCGGTCCGGCCGGGCCGAGGGCGGCGCCCGCCGCGACCGGGAGGGGGACCGGTGAGCGTTCCGAGTTGGCTGACCGTGCAGAACGCCGGGCTGCTGCTGGGCGGCATCGTCGGGCTGACCGCGGCCCTGGTCGCGGTGCGTTCAGGGCCGGAGTTCTACGGCGCGCTGGCCCAGGCGGCCGGGCGCCGGATCGGCCCGTGGCAGGCCGGCCGGGCTGACAGCCGGGTGCCGCTGCCCGGCGGCACCGGCGAGCCCGCCCACGCCTCGTACTGGTGGCGGCAGGTCTGGGTGGACAGTGTCAGCGCCGTCCGGAGCGGCTTCAAGGCCTGGTGGCGCAGGCTGGCCGCCGACTGGTTGGCGGCCACGGCCTGGCGGCTGATGCAGTCGCGGAACAAGAACCAGCTCCCGTTCAAGAACTGGCTGGGGCGCAAGGTCGTCCGGCTGATCGGGGCGGGCATCGCGATCGGTGCGGTGGTCGGCGCCGCACTGGCGGCCGTGGTCGCCCTGGTGATGGTGCTGCTCTTCGCCGTCCAGCTCGGGCTGGCCACCCTGCTGGTGGCGGCCACGGCCGGCGGGCTGCGCGCCCTGGAGTGGGCCTGGCTGAGGGTGCGTCGGATCCGGCTGCGCTGCCCCTACCCGGGGTGCTGGGAGGCGATCGCGCTGCCGACGTACCAGTGCCCGGGCTGCGCCCGGCAGCACCGGGCTCTGCGACCGGGCCGGTACGGGGTGCTCCGCCGGGTCTGCCAGTGCGGGCGGACCCTGCCCACCAGCGCGCTGCACGGCCGGGGCGGGCTCACCGCCTCCTGTCCGCACTGCGCTCGCGGGCTGCCGGCCGAGCTGGGCGCCGCCCGGCTGGTGCACCTGCCGTTGATCGGCGCGGACTCGGCGGGCAAGACCATGTTCCTGATGGCCGTGGTCACCGCCTTGCGCTCGGCCGCCGCGAACTCGGGCATCGAGGTCGACTTCGCCGCCGACGCGGACCGTGACCGCTACGAGCGGGCCGAGCAGCAGCTCGCGGCCGGCGACTGGGTGAACAAGACCAACGAGCCGCTCCCACAGGCCTTCCTGCTGCGGCTGTCGCGCGGGCGCAGCCGCCGGCTGCTCTACCTCTACGACCCGATGGGCGAGAGCCTGCGCCGCACCGAGTCGCTGCGCGAACAGCGCTACCTCGCCCACGCGGACGGCCTGCTGCTGATCTGCGACGTGCTGGCCCAGAGCGAGGTCCGGCGGACGCTGAACGGCCCGGATGAGAGCCAGGCGCAGCGTGCCCGGCCGGCCCTGGAGTCGCCGATGGACACCTACGAGCGGCTGGTCGGCGAGTTCGGCGCGATGTCCCCGCGTCGGCGCCGCACGCCGGTGGCGGTGGTGGTGACCAAGCGGGACGTGCTGGACGGGCTGGGCACGCTGCCGCGGATCCGCCCGGAGGAGGTGCGGGAGTGGCTGTCCGAGAACGGGCTGCGCAACCTGGTCCAGGGCCTGCAGCACGACTTCGGCGGCAGCCGGTACTGGTCGGTCAGTTCGCAGGCGGCGACCGGTCCGCAGGCGCAGCCGGCCGAGCTGCGGCAGACCGTGGAGCCGGTGCTCTGGCTGCTCGCGCGGACCGGTCTGCGAACGCGCGTCCGGTCTGCGAACAGCACGACGAAGGCCAAGTGACGAGCTGTGACGAAACTCTGACGACAACTCAGTTCTACGCTACATTTGGGGCGCCCGAGGAGGCGGTTAGTGAACGTTCCAGCGCATGTCGCGCGCCAACGACGGGTGGTGCTGGTGCTGTTCGTCCTGGCCGCCACGGTGGCCGGACTCGGCGCCCTGGCCCTGGCCTGGTTGCTGGGCGTCACCTACACCAGCTGAGCGGTCCGTCGCCACTTCGAGGGGAGCGAACACCATGAACGACATGCCCGGCGGTCCGATGGCGACCCGACCGGTCCACTTCTTCTGGATCCTGGACTGCTCGTACTCCATGGACTACAACGGCAAGCTGGGGGCGTTGAACTACGCCATCCGGGAGGCGCTGCCGGAGATGGAGTCGGTGGCCCAGGACAATCCGTCCGCGGACCTGCTGGTCCGAGTGCTGACCTTCTCCTCCACCGCCCGCTGGCTGCAGCCCAACGCCACGCCGATCCACGACTTCCGCTGGCAGGACGTCAAGACGGACGGCACCACCAACCTGGGCGAGGCGCTCAAGCTGGTCGCGCGTGAGCTGGACATCCCGCCGATGCCCTCGCGGGCGCTCAAGCCGGTGCTGGCACTGGTGTCGGACGGCCAGCCGACCGACGACTGGCGGGCCGGGCTGCGGGCGATCGACGCCACGCCGTGGGGCAAGCGGGCGGTCCGGGTGGCCATCGCGATCGGTGAGGACGCCGACCGGGCCCAGCTGAAGGAGTTCCTCGGCAACCCCGAGCTGGAGCCGCTGGACGCCAACAGCCCCAAGGCGCTGGCCGCGGCGATCCGTTGGGCCTCCACGGTGGCCATCAAGGCGGCCTCCGCGCCGGTGGCCAACGCGGACGCCGGCACCGGCGCCGGCTACGGACCGTACGCGCCGCCGACGGTGGCAGCGGACGACGATGACGACAATGTCTGGTGACAGCGGTGGCGCCGCAGCACGGGAGTGACGACCCGGACGGTCCGGCACGACCCGCTCCCAAGCCCCACTGGCGGCTGCTGACCTGCGGTGTGCGCGGCCCCCGGAAGGCGCGCTATCAGGACTGGGTGGACGGCGGCGTGGGGCGGTCGTTCGGTGTGCTGGTGGCGGTGGCCGACGGTCACGGCTCGGCGGCACACACCCGCAGCCACCAGGGCGCGAAGTTCGCCGTCGAGGTCTTCCTGGAACTGGCCGCGGAGTTCGCCCGGCTGGCGCTGGACGGCGGTTCGGCCCTGGCCCAACTGCGCACCCAGGCCCAGCAGCGGATGCCGTGGAACATCGTCCGGGCCTGGGAGCAGCGGTGTGCCCAGGACCTGCGCGAGGACCCGTTGGAGGGCCGGCCGGCTCCGGCAGCCGGCGAGAAGCCGAGCCGGCGGGACCTGGTGCCCTACGGCAGCACCCTGCTGGGCGCGGTGATCACCCCCGGGCTGGTTGTGGCCTGGCAGTTGGGCGACGGCGAGCTGACCCTGGTGAACCTGGACGGCACCGGCCCGCTGCTGCCGCTCGCCCCCGAGCAGCCCGAGCTCGGGGACGAGACCGACTCGCTGTGCAGTCGGGACGCGGCCCAGCTGATCCGGGTCCACTGGTCGCCGATCGCGGGCGCCGCGCAGCCGCCAGGCCTGCTGATGCTCTCCACCGACGGGCTCTCCAAGAGCTTCGCCGACCAGTCGGGGTTCGAGGAGTTCGCCACCGGGCTGTACCAGCGGCTCGAGCAGGGCGGGCCGGGGCCGGTGCGGGCGCAGCTCGGCCAGTGGCTGAGCCAGGCGGCGACCTACTCCGGCGACGACACCACCCTGGTGGCGGCCTGGTACGACCGCCGCGCCGGCCTGCCGGTCGAGGAGCCCGACGACAGCGTGTACCGCCAGGATCTACCCAGCAGTTCGGAGGACCCTTCATGAGTAACGGCATGCTCGAGACCGGCGCGACCCTGGCCACCGAGTCCGGCGGGACCGTGACCGTGCTGGGGCTGCTCGGTGCCGGCGGCCAGGGCGAGGTCTACCAGGTGCGGACGCAGCGGGGCGACCGGGCGCTCAAGTGGTACTACCCGGAGAGCGCCAGCCCCCGGCAGCGGCAGATCGTCGAGGACCTGGTGGCCCGCGGCTTCGCCGACACCCGGTTCCTCTGGCCCGAGGAGGTGGTGGTCGGCCAGGACGGCCTCTTCGGCTACCTGATGGGGCTGCGGCCGGACCGCTACCAGGGTCTGCCGAAGCTGTTCCGGCGCCAGTTGAAGACCACCACCCGGGCGCTGCTCACCGCGGGCGTGCACATGGTCGAGGGATACAAGGCGCTGCACTCCCAGGGCGTGGCCTACCGCGACATCTCCTGGGGGAACGTCTTCTTCGACCCGGCCGACGGTTCGGTGCTGATCTGCGACAACGACAACGCCGTTCCCGAGGGCGCCGATTCGGGCATCACCGGCACCATGAACTTCATGGCGCCCGAGCTGGTCCGCGGCGACCAGGGCGCGATGCCGCGCACCCAGACCGACCTGCACTCGCTCGCCGTGCTGCTCTTCATGCTGCTGATGAACCACCACCCGCTCGAGGGCAGGCTGGAGTTGGGCATCAAGTGCAAGGACGAGGCGGCCGAGCGACGGCTCTACGGCACCCAGCCGATCTTCGTCTTCGACCCGCAGGACGCCTCCAACCGCCCCGACCCGATCGAGCAGGCCACCGTGCTGGCGACCTGGGCGGCGACGCCCCTGGTGCTGCGTCGCCTGTTCGAGCAGAACTTCGTGGAAGGACTGCGCGATCCGGGCCGCCGGGTGCGCGAGTCGCAGTGGCGGGACGCGCTCAGCCAGGTGCTGGACACCATGGTGGACTGCGCGGCCTGCGGGCGGGCGAACATGACGGAGCCGGCCGGCGCGGTGCCCGGGACCTGCTGGTCCTGCGGTCGCACCCTGGTGCTCCCGCCCAAGCTGCTGGTGACGACGAGCAGTCCGCGGGTCACCCGGATCGTGCGGCTCGGCCGCGGCGCCCAGCTGTTCAGGCACCACCTGGTGGGAGAGCCGACCCGGCACGACTTCACCGCGGCGGCGGTGATCGCCGAACTCGGCGAGAACCCGCAGCGGCCCGGCCGGTTCGGCCTGACCAACCGGTCCGGGACCGAGTGGACCAGCCGGAAGAGCGACGGCAGCCTGCTCGCCGTCGCGCCCGGCCGCACGGTTCCGCTGCGGGACGGTCTGCTGGTCGACCTCGGCGGCGGTGCCGAGGCGCTGGTACAGGTGGGCTGACCAGCCGTCAGGCCCACCGGGCTCAGCCGCCGAGCGCCCTGAACAGGCCCTCGGCGGCGGTGGCGGCGGCGGTGCCCGCGGTCACGCCGCGAATGATCAGGTCCAGGAAGCCGCGCAGCCGGCCGCGGTCGGGCTCGGCTCCGTCCTGCGCCGCCTGTTCCAGCTCGGCGTGGACCGCCTCGGCGGTGGGCACCAGCGCCGGTGAGTCCGCCCGCAGCAGCTGCAGCAGCTGGGCGGCGAGCTGGAGGTCGCTGACCCCGTCGGCCGCGCCGTGGTTGTTCTGCACGTTGTGGTGGCCGCCGATCACGGACTGGCTGACGTTGCCGTTGAAGGTGAACTGGTCGCCGTCGGACATCACTTGCTCCTGGGTGAGAGGGTCGTCGAGTTGCTGGTCGGACGGCTCAGGGGGTGGCCGCCGGTGCGGCGGCGCCGGACTGTTGGCCGGAGCTGGATCCGCCGCCGGGCGGTGCCACCGGCCCCTGGTTGTTCTGCACGTTGTTGGCGCCGCCGATCACCGACTGGCTGATGTTGCCGTTGAAGATGGTGGTCTGGGTGGTGATGATCTGCTGCTGCTGGGCGTCCAGGTCGAAGGTGTCGATCCGGTGCGCCTCCAGGAACTCCTGGGTGGAGCTCAGCACCGCCTGCACCATCAGCTTGAAGTACGTTGCCGCGTCCCGGCGTTCGGCGAAGCCCATCTGGGTCCAGGAAGCGGCCCGCTCGCGCAGGCTGTTGGTGGTGCCGTAGTCGTAACTGGCGTAGCCCTTGCGGATCTCGCGGCGGGTCTTCTCCAGCGCCCGCGCGCCGGAGGCGGTGTCGAGCGAACGCCGCAGCAGTGCCCGGGCCGAGCCGAACAGCAGCCCGGGGGTCGTGCGCAGGGCGTCCTCGGCGGCCCGGAACCGGAGCCTGAGCGGCCCGGCCACCAGCCGGTTCGGCCGGAGGAACCGGGTGCCCAGCGGCGGCAGCACGTAGGCGTTGATCTCCCAGGTGAGCAGCGGGTGGTTCAGCTGGGCGCGGGCGTGCATGGACACCACGACCTTGCCGCCCTCGCCGATGGCGCGCAGGCAGAGGTAGGTCTCCAGGCCGCTGGTCGGCTGGGCGGCGCCGGCCTTCACCCAGTCGCTGTCGATCACCGACAGCGGACGCTGGGTCGGATCGGGTAGCGCGCCCGGGAGTTGGGAGACGAAGTGGCCCTTGACGTACAGCCGGTTGCGGACCGACAGCCCGTCGAGACCGCTCGCCTTGGCGATCCTTCGGGCGACCTGGCCGTGCAGGTCGGCGGCGGTGAACGGGATCGGCGTCTGCGGGTTGCCGGCGGCGTCCTTGGCGGGGCGGCCGACGTTGATCGGCGTCCAGACCGTCTCGGAGATCCGCCAGCCGCTGCCGACGAAGGGGTTCTGGGCGGCCACCGACTCGTGGTAGACGACCAGGTTGACGCGCTTGAGCGAGGCCAGTCGCTGCTCCAGCGCGGGGTCCACGGGCGGGGCCAGGGCGAGGGCCGACTGCTGGCCGTCGCCGAGCTCCAGCGCCAGCTGCCAGGCGCTCCACAGCGCCCGGTGCACCACCACCAGCGCCGCCGCGAAGACGGCCAGGACCCCGGCCAGGGCGCCGGTCGCCACCGGTGTCCGACCGGCCGACAGGCTCAGCACGACCGTCGCCAGCAGGGCGAGCAGGAGCGCGAGCAGCGCGGCCAGCGCCCGGTCCCGGCGGAGCAGCCTCGACTCGGACAGCCGGGCATGGCGGACCAGGGCGATCACATTGACACCGACCGGCAGGCCCACGGCCTGCAGCCCGTCCTCCGCGTACTCGGCCAGCACCTCGCGGGTGAACCACGGGTCGAGGTGCGCGGTGGCGCACAGGCGCCGAGTGACCAGATCCGTACGGAACTTGGGCAGCGAAGGCAGCGGTCCGATCGGCATTCACCCAGCGTAGCCGGGAGCCGGGCGCCCGGTCCGGCGCTTTCTCAGATTGCGGATTGGTACAGACCTGTTGACCCGGGCAGGTCGCAGGCCATACGTTCTGCGCCAATCCGCGGAAGCAGGGCGGGTCGGGTGCGCACCCGGCCGGGCCCAGGTACCCCCCCACGCGGCGCTCGGGCCCCCACCCACCCGGGCGTGACCGACTGGAGCGACCATGCCCGAACGCGCCACCGCCGCGCGGCAGGTCGAGCGGTCCCACACCGCTCGACGCCCCCTGAGACAGCGCCCCTTGAGGAGCGTGACGGCGGGACGCGACCGGCCCGACCAACCTGCAGGACCCGCTGTACAACAGCCCGAACGATCCGAGCAAGGCGGTCGCCCCGGGTACCGAGAAGTACACCGTCGATAACGCGGTCAACGCCTTCCTGAACGGCGACGCCGCCTACGGGATCAAGGGCGGCTACCCGGCGGCCAAGCTGGTGCTCGGCGTGCCGTTCTACTTCCGCGGCTGGACCGGTGTGCCGGCCGGCTCCACCAACGGCCTCTACCAGAGCGCCACCGGCGCCTCGGCGGCGCAGAGCACCAGCCAGGCGGCCGGCGTGGCGTTCTGGAAGGAGCTGGTGGCCACCGGCAAGACCGCCGCGGCCAACGTGCACTGGGACCCGACCACGCAGAGCTCGTGGATCTACGACGGCACCAACTTCTTCACCGGTGACACCCCGCAGGCCATCGCGGCGCGCGGGTCGTACGCCACCAGCAAGGGCCTGGGCGGCATCTTCGCCTACTCCCTGGAGGCCGACGACCCGTCAGGCACCCTGGTCAACGCAATGGCCGGCAGCATGAGGTAGCACCCGCGTCAGCAGCCCGGGTAGTACCTGCCCGAACGGCCCCCGGCGCCTACCCGGCACCGGGGGCCCACTGCCGTTCGAAGCACCATCAAGACCTGCTAATCTCAGCCGATTTCACCGCGCTGGAGGCGGTGGACAAGACGGGGCAAGAGGACGGAATTCATGGCTATTCGCCGGGCCAAGCAGAAGGCTCAGGTCATAGAGAAGCTCTCCCAGGTGGCACCGCCCGGGGAGACCTTCATCGCCTGCGTGCACGTGGAGACCGGTCCCAGCCCGTGGCTCAACGCGATCTTCGACGAGATCCCGGCGGTCGGCCTGATCGTCGCGCTGACCCGCAAGTTCTACTTCCTCACCCTCACCAGCAGCTCGGTCGTGGTGAACAACGCCAACCGCTGGACCAACCGGCCCGGCGAGGTCGTCGCGGTCTTCCCGCGCAACGGCTTCCCGGTCAGCCGGGTCAAGCGGGCGACGGTGTGGAGCTCGATGTACCTGCAGCTGCCCACCGACACCAAGCCGAAGCGGCTGAACATCCACCGGTACTGGCGCGCCGAGCTGGACCAGCTCAGCGCCGCGTTCCCGCCCGGATCGATCGACCCCGGCTCGCAGCCGTTCGAGCTCGCCCCGCAGGGCCAGCCGCTGCCCTACCCCGGCCAGGTGCCGCAGGGCGCGCTGCCGCAGGGCCAGCCGATGCCGTACCCGGGCCAGGCGCAGCCGTTCCCGCAGCAGGCGGCTCCCCAGCCGTTCCCGCAGCAGGCGGCTCCGCAGGGCCAGCCCTACCCGGCCCCGCCCGCCCAGCCTTACCCGGGCCAGGCGCCGCAGGCCCCGTACGCGGGTCAGCCCGGTCAGCCCGGCTACGCGCCGCACCCCGACCAGCTCTGATCCACGGTCAGGTCCGGGCGCCGTACCGTTCCATGAGCCGCGCTCATGGAACGGTACGGTGGGCCGGGTGACCGATCTCGCCGTCCGCGAACTGCGGATCCTCGTCGCCGTCGAGCGCCGGGGCAGCTTCACCGCCGCCGCCGCCGAGGAACTCGGCCTGACCCAGTCGGCCGTCTCGCACGCCGTGACCTCCTGCGAACGCAAGATCGGCGCGGTGCTCTTCGACCGCGGCCGCCACGGCGCCCGACCCACCCCGACCGGTGCGCGCGCGGCCGGCCCCGCCCGGCCCACCCGCTCGGTCGGCTATGTCACCACCCCCGAGCTGGCCCGCACCCTCGCCGTGCGGGCCCTGATCCGGGAGCTGCGAGCCGTCGCGGCAAGGTAGCCTCGGTCGGATGCCCGACGATCGAGTGGAAGTGGAAGAGGAACCCGTGAGCGAGACCCGGCTGAGCCTGACGGCCGACTGCGGGAGCTGCTTCGGCCTGTGCTGCGTGGCGCTGCCGTTCACCGCCTCGGCCGACTTCGCGATCAACAAGGAGGCCGGCAAGCCCTGCCGGAACCTGCGCGAGGACTTCGGCTGCGGGATCCACACCCAGCTGCGCCAGAAGGGGTTCAACGGCTGCACGGTCTACGACTGCTTCGGAGCCGGCCAGCACCTCTCCCAGGGCACCTTCGGCGGCACCGACTGGCGCCGGGAACCGAAGAGCGCGCAGCAGATGTTCGAGGTCTTCCCGGTCATGCGCCAGCTGCACGAACTGCTCTGGTACCTGAACGAGGCGCTCACCCTGGCCCCCGCCAAGCCGGTCCACGCCGACCTGCGCGAGCTGCTCGCCCGGACCGAGGCGCTCACCGGGGGCAGCGCCGAGGAGCTGGCCCGGCTCGACGTGCCGGGCCACCGGCAGCAGGTCAACCTGCTGCTGCTGCGCACCAGCGAACTGGTCCGGGCCCAGGTGCCGGGCAAGAAGCGCAACCGGCGCGGCGCCGACCTGATCGGCGCCAAGCTCCGCAAGGCCGAGCTGCGCGGCGCCGACCTGCGCGGCGCGTACCTGATCGCCGCCGACCTGACCGGCGCCGACCTGCGCGATGCCGACCTGATCGGCGCGGACCTGCGGGACGCGCAGCTGGCCGGCGCCGACCTGACCGGCGCGTTCTTCCTCACCCAGCCACAGGTCAACGCGGCCAAGGGCGATCCGAGCACCAGGCTGCCGGGCCGGCTGACCCGGCCCGCGCACTGGTAGCCCGCGTCGGTCGCAGCGGTTCCGTCGCAGCGGTTCGGTCGCAGCGGTTCGGTCGCAGCGGTTCGGTCGCAGCGGTTCGGTCGGAGCGGTTCGGTCGGAGCGGTTCGGTCGCAGCGGTTCCGTCGGAGCGGTTCGGTCGGAGCGGCTCAGTCCAGCACGGCCAGGTCCAGCCGGGCCAGCCGCTCCGGATCGGCGAGCAGGTTGATCTCCACGATCCGCCCGTCCGCCACGGTGAACGCCAGCACCGAGAAGGCCTTCCCGTCCGGCGCGCTGACCAGCCCGGCCGCGCCGTTGACGATCGCGCGGCGCGAGTGGTGCGAGAACCGGGAGAAGAGCAGCGCCTGCGCGGCCACCGCGCTCGCCCCACGGACCAGTGCGGCGCCGCCCCCGTCGTCCGCCCGGAGCAGCACCTCCGGGTCGAGCACGGCGAGCAGCCCCTCGAAGTCGCCGCCGCGGGCCGCCGCCAGGAAGGCGTCCACCACCTCGCGCTGCCGGCCCGGATCGGGCTGCGCAACCGGCGTCGCCCCGCGCACCCGGCGCCGGGCCCGGCTGGCCAGCTGCCGGGCCGAGGCCTGTGAGCTGCCCACGATCGAGGCGATCTCCTCGAACGGCACGGCGAACATGTCGTGCAGCACGAAGGCGAGCCGCTCGGCCGGCGCCAGGGTCTCCAGCACCACCAGCAGGGCCAGCCCGACCGAGTCGGCGAGCAGCGCCTGGTACTCGGGGTTGACGCTCTCCTCGCCGGTGATCACCGGATCGGGCATCCGCACCTCGGCCGGTGAGTCCAGCCAGTCCAGCGGGTCCTCGCGGCGGGAGCGGCGCGAGCGGAGCATGTCCAGGCAGACCCGGCCCACCACGGTGGTCAGCCAGCCGCCGAGGTTCTGGATCTCGCTGCTGTCCGAGCGGCTGAGCCGCAGCCAGGCCTCCTGCACGGCGTCGTCGGCCTCGCTGACCGAGCCGAGCATCCGGTACGCGACCGCCCGCAGATGGCTGCGGTCGGCCTCGAAGCGCCGGGCCAGCCAGTCCTGCTCCTGTTCCTGCTCGTGCGCCTGCTCCCGCATCTGTCTGCTCTCCCCGGTGCTGTCGGTACGGTCATCTCTCTGACACACGGGACGACAGGAGTGTGACAAGTGGACGAGTTCACCATCGGCGCCTGGACCGCGCTGGGCGGCGCGCCGGAGCTGCTCGAGCTGGTCGGCCACCGGGAGCTGCCCGGGGTGCTGCCGTCCCGGCTCCCGGTGCGGCGGCTGGCCCGGGCGACCGTCGCCGCCTGCTCGCTCGCCGCCGCCGAGCTGCTCGCCGCCCGGACCGGTGAGCCCGTCCGCCCGGTCCTGGTGGACGAGGGCGCGGTGGCCGCGGCCTTCGTCAGCGAGCGCCACCTGCGGATCGACGGGCGGGCGCTGACCACCTTCGCGCCGCACTCCGGCTTCTGGCCCACCGCCGACGGCCGGCTGCGCACCCACGCCAACTACCCGCACCACCGCGCCCGGTTGCTGGCCGCCCTCGGCCTGCCCGAGGACGCGTCGGCCGAGCGGCTCGGCCAGGAGCTCGCCGGGCGCTCGGCGGTCGAGGTGCAGGAGACCGTCTACGCGGCCGGCGGCCTGGCCGTCGCCGTCGTCCCGCCCGCGCCGTCGGCCGTGCCGCACCCGCTGGTCGAGCGGCGCCCGCTGCCCGGGCACACCCCTCGCCTGCTGGCGCCGGCCGAACTGCCCGCCGCCGGGGTCAAGGTGCTCGATCTCACCCGGGTGATCGCCGGACCGGTCGCCACCCGCACCCTCGCCCTGCTCGGCGCCGACGTGCTGCGGGTCGACTCGCCACGGCTGCCGGAGAGCGAGGACGCCCACGCCGACACCGGCTTCGGCAAGCGCTCCACCCTGCTCGACCTGGACCTTCCCGCCGACCTCGACACCCTGCGGCAACTGGCCGAAGCGGCCGACGTGGTGGTCACCGGCTACCGTCCCGGCGCGCTGGACCGCTACGGACTGACCCCCGAGGAGCTGCCCGGCACCGTGCTGGTCCAGCTCTGCGCCTGGGGCTGGACCGGGCCGTGGGCCGGCCGGCGGGGCTTCGACAGCCTGGTGCAGGCGGGCTGCGGGATCGCCGCGCTGGAGGGCGATGCGGCGGGAACGCCCGGGGTGCTGCCCGCCCAGGCGCTGGACCACGGGACGGGGTACCTGATCGCGGCCGGCGTCCTGCGCGCGTTGACGGAGCGTCAGCGCAGCGCGCGGGGGACCCAGGGGACCCAGCTGCGCTACTCGCTCGCGGGAACGGCGCACTGGCTGATGAGCAGCCGACTGCCCGCCGACCAGCCGGGCCCGGAGTTCGACCCCGCGCCGTACCTCACCGAGACGGCCGGCCCCTACGGCCTGCTGCGGCACGCCCGCCCGCCGATCGGCTACCGGGGCGCGCCGACCGAGTGGGCGAGCGGCCCGACCCGCTGGGGCACCGACCGGCCCAGCTTCGGCTGAGCACTCTGTTTCGGCGACCACCCTGCTTCGGCGACCACCCTGCTTCGGCGACCACCGGGCGAGCTGCTGGTCCGGCTGCGGATCGAGAAGGTCAACGCCGTGGCCGGGGTCTCGGACTAGAGCCGGTCCAACCGATCCTGCCGGGGGTCGACAAATCACCTGGTGGGCGCCGCGCGTTGGTGCGTACGCTCACGGCATGACCGACACCACGGACTCCCTGCGCCTGGTCCGCACCGAGCGCCTCGACCTGCACGCGGTCTCGTTGGCGGACCTGGACGCGCTGTACGCGATCAACTCCGATCCGGGGACGTGGCGCCACCTGCCGCAGGGGCGCCACACCGAGCCGGCCAAGACCCAGGACTGGATCGAGCGGGCGGCCGCGCGCTGGGCGGACGGCCTGAGCTACTGGACCGCCCGCCGGCGCTCGGACGACGCGGTGGTCGGCGTCGGCGGGGTGCAGCTCACCGGGCGCGGGCACTGGAACCTCTACTACCGGCTGGACACCGCGCACTGGGGCCACGGCTACGCCACCGAGCTGTCGGCCGCGGCGCTGGACGCCGCCCGACTGCACACGCCCGAGCTGCCGGTCTTCGCCTGGATCCACCCGCACAACACCGGTTCGCGCGCGGTGGCCGCCCGGCTCGGGATGATCGACCACGGGCTGCGGCTGGACCCGTTCTACGGCGACCACCTGCACGTCTACGCCGACCGCCCGATCGAGGGCTAAACCTCCCGGGGCCGCAAGCCTGACCCAACCAGCGCCATTTCACCGCGACTTAACCCCAGAACCGGACACGCCTCCTGTTGCGTTCAGACGGGCTGTGGCAGCCTGTGGCACGCACGACGGGGATCACCGAGGTGCTCCCCGATCGGCGATCTACGCGCGTTCCATCGCGGGCGCGCGATCGCGCCCAGAGAGGGAGCAGGATGCGCACAAGCAAGATGCTGGCCCTGTCGCTCGCGGCCGGCCTGGGGTTCGGGATGGTCGGCGCCGGTGCGGCGACGGCTGATCCGGGCCAGAACCGGCACGATCGGACCAACTGCCAGATCTCGGCCGACGGCCGTGATGTGAAGCATGTGATCTACCTCCAGTTCGACAACGTCCACTTCACCCGGGACAACCCGAACGTGCCCTCGGACCTCGAGCAGATGCCGCACCTGCTCGACTTCCTGGAGAGCAACGGGAGTCTGTCCACCAACCACCACACGCCGCTGATCGCCCACACCGGCAACGACATCCTGACCTCGATCACGGGTCTGTACGGCGACCGGCAGGGCCAGGCGGTGTCCAACTCCTACCGCTACTACAAGCCGGACGGCACCACCAACTCGGCCAGCAGCTTCGCCTACTGGACCGACGGGGTGGCCGACAACTCGGTGCCGACCCCCGCCGACGCGGCCCCGACCATGGTCGGCCCGGACGGCAAGAACGCCCCGGCACCGTGGACCGCCTACACCAAGGCGGGCTGCGACTTCGGCGCGGTCTCCACGGCGAACACCATCCTGGAGAACACCACCGTCGACATCCGCAAGGTGTTCGGCACCGACGGCCCTCAGTACGCCGAGTCCAAGGCCGACCCGGCCAAGGCGCAGGCCGACTACGTGGGCATCGGTGTCCACTGCGCCAAGGACTCCAAGGTCTGCGCCAAGGGCACCACCAGTCCGGACCTGCTGCCGGACGAGCCGGGCGGCTACGACGACTACAAGGCGCTGTTCGGCGCCAAGTACGTGGACCCGGCGATCAGCGCCGACGGCGTGGTGCGCAGCACGGCCGGTGCCCCGATCACCGACCCGAAGGGCAACCCGGGCTTCCCGGGCTTCGACGCGATGACCGCCGACAACTCGCTCGGCTACGTCGCCCAGATGCAGGAGGCCGGCGTGCCGGTCACCTACGCCTACATCTCCGACGCGCACGACCAGCACGGCGCCACCAGCGGTGCGATGGGCCCGGGCGAGGCCAACTACGTGAAGCAGCTGAAGTCCTACGACGACGCCTTCGCCAAGTTCTTCGCCCGCATCCACCAGGACGGCCTGAACGCGGACAACACGCTCTTCGTGGTCACCGCCGACGAGAACGACCACTTCGTGGGCGGCAAGCCGACCCCGGCGAACTGCGACGGCGTCACCGTGCCGTGCACGTACAGCCAGATCGGCGAGGTGAACGCCAACTCCCGTGGCCTGCTGGCCACCCAGCAGGGCATCACCACCCCGTTCCAGGTGCACGCCGACTCGGCGCCGAACTTCTACCTGAACGGGCAGCCCGGCCCGAACGACCCCAAGACCCGGGCGTTCGAGCAGGCCTGGTCCAAGGTGACGGCGGACAACCCGATCACCGGCAAGACCGACACGATCTCCAGCTACCTGGCCGACCCGGCGGAGCAGAAGATCCTGCACATGCAGACCGGCGACCCGCTGCGGACGCCGACCTTCACCTCCTTCGCCAACCCGGACTACTACGTCTACGCGGGCGGCAGCACCTGCACCCCGACCTGCGTGGCGCTCGGCCCGGCATTCGCCTGGAACCACGGCGACTTCGCGCCCGACATCAACACCACCTGGCTGGGCCTGGTGGGTCCGGGCATCCGCAACCTCGGTGAGACGGACGACGTGTGGTCCGACCACACCGACATCCGGCCCACCATGCTGGCACTGCTCGGCCTGAAGGACTCCTACGTCTCCGACGGCCGGGTGCTCTCCGAGTACATCGAGAACTGGGCGCGCCCGCGCGCCCTGGTGGGCCAGCACGGCTACGACTACGAGGAGTTGGGCGCCGCCTACAAGCAGCTGAACGCGGGCGTGGGCCAGTTCGCCGCCGCCACGCTGAAGGCCGCGACCAAGGGAATCGTCTCCAACACCCCGGGCGACGCCCAGTACCTGGACAGCACCGCCAAGCTGACCGCGCTGGGCGCCGAGCGTGACGCGCTCGTCGCCAAGATCGCCCAGCTGCTGGACAAGGCCGCCTTCGGCCAGCAGAAGCTGGACGGCGACCAGGCGGACCAGCTGTCGGCGCAGGCCGAGCAGCTGGTGAAGCAGGCCCAGCAGCTCTGACCCGCGGATCCACCGTCCCGGGAGCGGGAGTTCTCCCGGGACGGCGGATCGGCAGCTCGAGAAGGAAGACCCGATGCCGCGACCGCCGTCCTCGATACGCCCCCAGCCTTCGACCGGGGGTGCCCCCATCGCCGAAAAGGCGTTGGCCTGGGCCTACCTACTGCCTTCGCTGGCCGTCTTCGCGGTCTTCCTCGGCTATCCGCTGTACCGCACGCTCTATCTGAGCACCCACGGCAACGACCTGTTCGGCGCGCCCACCCGCTATGTCGGCCTGCAGCACTACACCGAGCTGCTCGGCTCGGCCCAGTTCGGCCGCACCCTGGTCACCACCGCGCTCTTCGTCCTGCTCACCGTGGTCCCCGGGGTGCTCGGCGCGCTCGCCCTGGTGCTGCTGCTGGAGAACCGGATCCGCGGTGTGCGGCTGCTCCGCTCGGCCTTCGCACTGCCCTTCGCCTTCTCGGTGGCCAGCGCCTCGGTCGTCTTCGGGGTCTTCTACAACCCGGCCACCGGCGTGCTCAACGGGCTGCTCTCGCAGGCCGGCCTGGGCCCGGTCGACTGGCTGACCGACTCGCACTACGCCCTGGTCTCGGTGGCGGTGACCACGGTCTGGCTCAACCTCGGCTACAACGTGCTGGTGCTCTCCGCCGGGATCGGTTCGATCCCACCGGAGATCACCGAGGCGGCCCGGCTGGACGGCGCGGCCGGCTGGCGGCTGGCCCGCTCGGTGACGGTGCCGCTGCTCGGCCCGCACTTGTTCTTCCTTGTGGTGGTCTCCACCATCAACGCGCTGCAGAGCTTCGGGCAGATCAACATCCTCACCCAGGGCGGCCCGGACGGGGCCTCCCGGACCCTGGTCTACTCCGTCTACGAGAAGGCCTTCGCCTACGGCTCCAGCGACTTCGGCGCGGCCAGCGCGCAGGCCGTGGTGCTGCTGGTGGTCGTACTGGCCTGCACCGCCGTTCAGTTCGGCGTGGTGGAGCGGAAGGTGCACTACGCATGAGAGCCTCGCTCGGCCGGCTGGCCGTCTACCTGCTCCTCGCGCTGGCCGCGATCACCGTGGTCTTCCCGGTCTACTACGCGGTGGCCGGAGCCTTCATGACCAAGGGCGACCTGGCCACGTACCCGCCGGCGCTGGTCCCGCACCGGCTGACGGCGGCGAACTTCGGCGGCGCCGCCCGCTCGGTGCCGCTGGCCCGCCAGTACGTCAACTCGGCGCTGGTGGCGGGGGTGATCACCGCGGCCCAGCTGCTCACCTCGATCCTGGCGGCCTACGCGCTGGTCTTCCTGCCGCTGCGGTGGCGCGGCCCGGTCTTCGCGGTCTTCCTGGCCACCCTGATGGTGCCGTGGGAGGCCGTGGTCATCCCCAACTACCTGACCCTCTCCGGCTGGGGCCTGGGCAACACCTACTTCGGGCTGGTGCTGCCGTTCCTGGCCTCCGGGTTCGGCACCTTCATGCTGCGCCAGTCCTTCCGCCAGTTCCCGGCCGAACTGCGCGACGCCGCCCGGATCGACGGCGCCGGGCACTGGCGCTTTCTGTGGCGGATCCTGGTGCCGCTCAACCGGCCCTCGCTGGCCGCGATCGCCATCTACGTCTTCCTGTCGGCCTGGAACCAGTACTTCTGGCCGCTGATCATCACCCGTACCGCGCAGATGCAGACCCTGCAGATCGGTCTGACCAGCCTGCGCAACGCGGACGCCGCCGACCCCGGGCTGATCCTGGCCGGCGTGCTGCTCTCACTGCTGCCGACGCTGGCCCTGGTGGTCTTCGGGCAGCGCTTCATCGTCCGCGGGCTGACCGCGGGCGCCGTTCGCTAGACACCCCCGAGCTTCACCAGACACATACCCACAGGGAGAGTTGACGTGCGCAAGCTGTTGGCAGCGACGGTGGTGGCGGGCCTGGCCCTGACCGCCTGCAGTTCCTCGAGCGGGACCGGTGGCGACCAGGCCGGCGGCGCGCCCGGCGCCCAGGCGCTGCAGGACGCCAAGGGGGTGACCACGGTGACCTTCTGGCACGCGATGACCGGCCAGAACGCCGCCGTGCTGAACGGCCTGGTGGACGCCTTCAACCAGGCGCACCAGGGCAAGATCGAGGTCAAGCCGGTCTTCCAGGGCACCTACGACGACGTGATCACCAAGTACAAGGCCTCGGTGCAGCAGAAGGGCACCCCCTCGCTGGTGCAGATCTACGACATCGGCACCCGCTTCATGGTCGACTCCAAGCAGACCGTCCCGGCCCAGGCCTTCGCGGACAAGGACGGCTACTCGCTGGCCGACCTCGACCCGGGCATCCGCAACTACTACACGGCGGGCGGCAAGCTGGTCTCGATGCCGTTCAACTCCTCGATGCCGCTGCTGTACCTCAACGCGGACGCGTTCAAGGCGGCCGGCCTGGACCCGGCCAAGCCGCCGCAGACGCTGGCCGAGATCGGCGAGGCGGCCAAGAAGCTGACCGTCAAGGACGCCAACGGCCAGACCACCCAGTACGGGTTCGGCGCCGCGATCTACGGCTGGTTCATCGAACAGCTGCTGGCCGAGTCCGGCACCCTCTACTGCGACCAGGGCAACGGGCGCGAGGCCAAGGCCGCCAAGGTGGTCTACAACTCGGCGCAGGGCGCACAGGCCGTCCAGTGGTGGGCGGACCTGGTCAAGGGCGGCTACGCGGTCAACACCGGGCGGACCACGGCGGACGCCCAGGCGGCGTTCAAGGCCGGGCGGGCGGCGATGAACCTGGAGTCCACCGGCGTGCTCGGCGGCTACACCCAGGCGGCCAAGTTCACCGTGGCCACCGCCCCCTACCCGAAGATCAACGCGACCGACCCGGGCGGCCCGGCGATCGGCGGGGCCTCGCTGTGGATCGACGGCCCCGGGCACTCGGACGCCGAGCAGCGGGCCGCCTGGGAGTTCGTCAAGTTCCTCGACGAACCCGCCCAGCAGGCCACCTGGCACACCGGGACCGGCTACTTCCCGGTCAACCGCAAGGCCCTGGACGACCCCAAGGACCAGGCCTGGCTGGCGAAGTACCCGCAGTTCCAGACCGCGATCGACGAGCTGCACGCGACCAAGCCCTCGCCCGCCAACGCCGGCTGCCTGCTCGGGGTGATGCCGCAGGCCCGCAAGGGCGTGGAGACCGCGATCGAACAGACCATCAGCGGGGCGAAGACCGCGCAGCAGGCGCTGGCGGACGCGGCGAAGGAGATCCAGCCCGCGATCGACAGCTACAACAGCTCGGTGGGCTGAGCGCCCGGCCCGAGGTTGACGACCGCCGACGACCGCCGCCCCGGCTCGGGTGCGGCGGTCCATCGTGTACGGAACGTCAAGCTGCGGCGAAGTTTCCCGGGAAGATGGTGAACCCGACTTCTATACCCATCAGTTCGTCAGATATTCTCCGGCGGACTCTCCGTCATTGGCCCGTACTGCGACACCATCGGGCCCGACGGTCCACCACTGCGCGCTCCGACGACCCCCGGTCGGCGCGGATCTCCGTGAGGTGCTCTCCTTATGCGTCGTCCCTTTGCTCTCATGGCGGCCACCGCGCTCGCCTCGACCGCCGTCCTGGCCGGAGCGCACGCCGCGCTCGCCGCGCCGTTCGCGGTCCCGGCCGTGGCGCTGCCCGCCGTCGCGGGCTCCGGCAGCCCCGCCCCCTCGCTCTCCGCCAAGCCGTCGGCCAAGCCCTCCGAGAAGGGCGACGACTCGCACAAGACCACCGAGGGCACCGAGGGCTCGGCCGGCGAGTCCGACCAGGACAAGGCCGACATCGACAAGAAGGTCCCCAAGGACGCCCGGCCGAAGCTGCAGGTCGAGGGCCTGCGGCACAAGGTGGACGCCGGCGACGAGACCGAGTTCACCGTTGAGCTGACCAACCGCTCCGGCAGCGACCTGGTCTACTACCCCTCGGTCAAGGTGCAGGACAAGGCGGGCGACCTGGACAACGCCTCGCTGACCCTGGACTACCGCCACGGCAAGCAGGACTGGCAGCACAGCACCATCCCCGCCTGGATGAACGACGTGCGCCTGCTCGGCCCGCTGGACGACAGCGGCGTGCCCTCGCCGGACGGCCTGGTCTTCGTCAAGGCCGGGAAGTCGGTCCAGTTCAAGATCAAGCTCGGCCTGCCGGACGACGCGCCGACCGGCCCGGCCTACGTGCAGTTCCTCGCCTACTGGGCGCCGGTGGACGCGGACAAGCAGCCGACCGCGGCCGGCGAGCTGTCGGCCAGCGCGCCGAGCTTCTTCTGCATCGGCGAGGGTGACGACGACCACCACCACCCGTCGGGCAGCCCGTCGGCCAGCGCTTCGCACACCGGCAAGCCCTCGCCGAGCGCCTCGGCCTCGCACTCCGCCTCGCCCTCGGCCTCGGTGACCGTCTCGGCCACCCCGTCGGCCACGCCGTCCGCCTCGGTCAGCGAGAGCAAGTCCACCTCGCCCTCGCCGTCCGCCTCGGTCAGCGAGAGCAAGTCCACCTCGCCGTCGCCGTCCGCCAGTGCGACCAAGAGCACCTCGCCCTCGGCCTCCGCTTCGGCTCCTGCCTCGGCGAGCGCCTCCGCCTCGGACTCCGACGCGCCGGTGACCCCGTTCCCGGTCACCCCGCCGAAGCCGGTCGCGGTGCCGATCCCGGCCACCGCGGTGCAGCAGGCCAAGGCCGCGGCCACCACGGACGAGAAGGCCCTGGCCTCCACCGGTGGCGGCAGCGACGCCACCCCGATCGCCATCGCCGGTGCCACGGTGCTGGCCGCCGGTGTCGGCACGCTGGTGCTGGTGCGTCGCCGCAAGCAGGGCTCGCGTCACGCCTGACCCTGCTCAGGGAGGGGCCGGCAGTGACCTCCTGACCGACTGAGTTCCGGTGCTCCGGGCCCGTCCGCGCAGCCGCTCGGACGGGCCCGTGGTGCGTGGCACGGCATCCGGGCTCGCCCTGGCGGCCACTCGGGGCCGGTCTGCTGTTCGCACTGATCGCATAGGATGTCCGGCCGAGGGGGCCGGTGCGGGGAAGAGGAACAGGTGCGCGGAGCGAGCGCGGATGAGGGCGTGACGGATTACGGGTCGAACACCGGCCGGATCTGGTTCCTCCCTGTCCGCAGACACCACGCCCTGCTGGTGGTCTGGACCGTCATCTGGTTCCTGATCGTCGAGCCCAGCGGCGGCTTCTCCTGGCACTACCTGCGCCAGGGCGAACAGCTGCTGTTCAGCTCCGAGCACGGCGGCGGCCTCTCGCTCTACGCACACCATCCCGAACTGCAGATCGGTCCGGTGAGCCTGGCGGCCGCCCGACTCTTCGCACCCTTCCCCGAACACCTCGGGCAGGTGCTGGCCGAGGGCACCATGTCCGCGCTCGGACTGGTGATGCTGGTCCTGGTCGGCCGCACCGCCGCCTGGTACTACCGCGGCACCGGCACCAACCACCGCCGGCTGCAGCAGCGGATCCTGATCGCGGGCCTCGCCTTCATCCCGATGTGGGTCGAGGTCTCGGTGCGCTTCGCGCACCTGGACGACGTGCTGGCGCTGTTCTTCACCATGCTGGCCGTGCACTCGCTGGTGCGCAGCAAACCGGTGGCCGTCGGCGTCTTCCTGGCCCTCGCGGTCGACTCCAAGCCCTGGGCGATCTCCTTCCTGCCGCTCATCCTGGTGCTGCCCAGAGCGGACTGGAAGCGCTCGGTGCTCTGGTTCGGCGGACTCGTGGCGATCGCCTGGCTGCCGTTCTACCTGGGCAACCTGGGCTCGCTGCAGGCCGCCAAGTTCACCATCCCCAACCAGCCGGCCTCCTCGCTGCGCTGGCTCGGCGTCTCCGACCCGTCCACCCCCTGGTGGGACCGCCCGGCGCAGTTCGCGATCGGCATGGGACTGGGCGCGCTGGCGGTGCGGCGCGGGCGCTGGCCGGCCGTGGTGCTGATCGGCGCCAATGCCCGGATCCTGCTCGACCCGAGCGTCTACACCTACTACACGGCCTCGATCCTGCTCGGCACGCTGCTCTGGGACGCGGTCGGCCAGAAGCGGCTGGTCCCGTGGTGGAGCTGGATCGCGCTGGCCTCGCTCTACGGCGGCACGCTGCTGATCCCGTCCGACTCGGCCAAGGGCATGGTCCGCCTCGCCTTCGTGGTGGTCTCCACGGCCTACGTGCTGCTCTGGCCGACCAAGCAGCCCCGGCGGGGTCGCGGTGGCCGCGGCAGTCGCGGCGGCGGCGGTGGTCAGCGCGGCGGCCGGGCCCAGGTCGAGCGGGACACCCTGGCGCTGACCCCGGTGACCGTCCCGGTGCCGGTCGGCAGCGGCGACAGCGGCGGCGGCCGACGCGGCCGGGGCCGGGGCACGGTGCCCCGGCCGGGCGTCGGCGAGACCCGGGCGCCGGCTACGACGCGCGCCTGAGCGACTCCGCTCCGACCCGCTGCGCGGGAAGCTCCACCGGCCGCTCCACCGGCTTCCCCACCGGCCGCTCCACCTCGGTCTGGTCGGCAGGCCGCGGCCGCGGCCCGAAGACCAACGCCAGCAGCAGCAGTCCGATCACCGCACCCACCACCTGGGCCAGCACGAAGCCGGGCACTGAGACCGGAGCGATGCCGGTCTGGCTGTCGCTGAGCGAGCGCGCCACGGTCAGCGCCGGGTTGGCGAAGCCGCCCGAGGCGGTGGCCCAGATCCCGGCCGTCACCCAGCCCGCCACCGCCACCGGCACCTTGCGCTGCTGCCCGCCCCGAGCGAGCCCGAAGGCGACCAGCAGCAGCACCCCGGTGGCCACCACCTCGCCGGTCCACTGGGCCGCCCCGCTGCGCACCTGGTGCGCCGCGCCCAGCGAGTCCTGATCGAACATCAGGCCGGCCACCGCCACCCCGGCCACCGCCCCACCCAACTGGCCGAGCAGGTACCCCGCGAGCTCGCGGGCGCGCAGTGCCTGGGCGGTGCCCCGGTTCGTCCACCAGACCCCGGCCGTGATCAGCGGATTGAGATGGCCCCCCGAGACCGGGGCGAAGACGGTGATCAGCACGCCGAGCGCGCAGACCGAGGCGACGGTGTTGGTCAGCAGCTGGACCCCGCCGTCCTGGCTGAGTGCGGCCGCCTGCAGTCCGGAGCCGACCACGGCCAGGGCCAGCAGGCCGGTACCGACGGCCTCGGCGGCGACTCTGCGGCCGAGCGAGGGAATGCATAGGATCATTCGACCATCGTCTGTTCGCGGGCAGCAGCTCACAATGCCCGGCAGGATGGCGGTATCTCCAAGCTTGCCCGCCCGCCGCCCGAGCACCGCTCGGAGACTCGCACGGAGCTGGTGCCGCTTGACCCTCACGTGACGTCAGGGCCCAGGGTGGTGCTCCAGCAAGGAGGGAGGAACCGGGATGACGGACTACTCGGTCGGCGAGGTCGCGAAGGTCGCCAAGGTGACCGTGCGGACCCTGCACCACTACGACCGGATCAGGCTGCTGTCGCCCAGCGGACGCACCGCCGCCGGCTACCGGCGCTACCAGGACGCGGACCTGGACCGGCTGCAGCGGATCCTGTTCTACCGCGAGCTCGGCTTCTCCCTCGAAGAGATCGCGGCCATCCTGGACGACGATTCCACCACCCCCAGCGAGCACCTCAGGCGTCAGCACGCCCTGCTCAAGGACCGGATCCGTCACCTGGAGACCCTGGCCGCGGCCGTCGAACAAGCCATGGAGGCGACCACGATGGGCATCCAGCTCACCCCCGAGGAGAAGTTCGAGGTCTTCGGACCCGAGTACGACCAGGCCTGGGAGACCGAGGCCGAGCAGCGCTGGGGCGATTCCGAGGCCTGGCACGAGTCGCAGCGCCGCACCGCCTCGTACGGCAAGGCCGACTGGGAGCGGATCACGGCCGCGCAGGCCGCGTTCAACGAGCGCCTCGCCGCCGCGATGAAGGCCGGCGAGGCCCCCGACAGCGGCCCGGCCATGGACCTCGCCGAGGAGCACCGCCGGCAGATCTGCGACACCTTCTACGACTGCGGCTACCCCATGCACCGCTGCCTGGCCGAAATGTACGTCGCGGACCCGCGCTTCACGGCGACCTACGAGAAGGTCGCGCCCGGCCTGGCCCAGTGGCTGCACGACGCGATCCTGGCCAACGCGACCCGCGCCGGACACTGAGCGAAAAACTTTTTGAAGTCACCTGCAACCCCCTCGGGGGATGGACGTCTATCAAGGTGAGAGCAAGGGGAACGGGACCGGCCAGGCCGGACTGAGTCGGTCGCTCTCACCACACCGAAGACACCCACGCCCTTGGGGGGTTGCGTCATGCGCGCGTCCGTTATCAGCCGTTTCGCGAATTTCGTCACCGTCGGCGCCGAGGGTCGTGCCGCCAGCTCGTGGGCGCCGCGCCTGGCCGTGTCGGTGCCGCTGGCCGCGATCGTGGCCGTCGGCGCGGTCGGCTGCTCCGACCCGAAGGCGGACAACGCCGCCGCCAAGCCGAGTGCCACGCCGAGCGTGAGCGCCTCGGCCGTGCCGTCCGCCGTGCCGTCCACCGTCCCGTCCGCCGCGCCGACTTCGGCCGCGCCGAGCACCCCGGCGCCCGCGCCGAGCACGGCCACCCCGACGCCTCCGGCGCCCACCACCCTCGCGCCGACCACCCCGGCGCAGGCGCCGGCCGCGCGCCGCAGCACCGCCCCCGCCGCCCCCGTCAACACCCACGGCTCACTGACCGTCAGCAACGGCACCGGCTCGGTCTGGATCGACGGGCGCTGGACCGGCTTCGGCTCCCCGGTCCGCGACCTCGCCTGGTCCCCGGACGGCAGCCAGGCCGCCTTCGTCGACGGCGTGGGCGACCTGATCGTCACCGGCCCGAACGGCCAGGGCCGCATGGCGGCCCGCAACCCCGGCGGCCAGACCTGGTCGCACCCCACCTGGCAGGTGGCCGCGGCCGACCCGCGGGACCAGCTCCCGGCCAAGAACAACATCATCTTCACGGTCGCCGAGGGAGGCACCACCCGGCTGGTCAAGGTGCCCGCCACCGCCCACGAGGGCACCCCGACCGTGCTCCCGCTGGGCGGCTACTCCGACCCGGACCAGCCCCCGATGCCGCAGACCGGCAACACCTGGGCGAACGCCGCCGGCGGTCAGGGCAGGGCCGTCTACGCGAACAGCGGCGACGGGCAGGTCTACCTCCGGGACGACAACCTGCGCGAGCAGGGCGGCGCGCTCACCAAGGGCTCCGAGCCCGCGCTGTCCCACGACGCCGAGTCGGTGGTCTTCGTCCGCTCGGTCGACGGCCACGACCACCTCTTCGTCGAGAGGGTGTACGGCAAGACCGCCCCCAAGGACCTGACCCCGCACGCGACCACGGACTACACCGAGCCCGCCTGGTCCCCCGACGGCGCGGTGATCGCCGCCCGCACCCCGGCCGGCATCGTCATCGTCCACGCCGACGGGTCCGGCACCCCCGCCCTGGCCACGACCGTCACCGGCCTGCCCGCCTACCGGGGCTGACGCTGCGCCAGCTCGGCTTCCAGCTCGGCCAGGTGCTCGTCGGCCGCCGCGTGCGGCAGGAACTCGACCACGTCGAGGAACCGGAAGAGCACCTGGCTCGCGGTGATCCCGAACTCGTAGTCGGCGAACCCCACCACCGCCCCCGTGCCACCGCGCGCCGCACCGCGCACCACGTGCGCGGTCAGCTCCGACGATCCGTCAGCCGACAGGCCGCGCCGGGCGTTCGGGCGCGCCAGGTACGGGCAGACCATCGAGGCGTAGAGCATGCAGGCGCGATGCCCGGGACCCTCCAGGGTCGGCGCCATGTTCCGGTACGGACGCCCCTCGGCCAGGGCTTCGGCGATCGCCGCGCTCTCCGTCGCGCCCACCACCCGCCACACCGGCCCCTTGGGCATCAGCACATTGCAGACCGAGCAGAGCCGACCGCGAGCACAGTCGGCGCTGCGCCCGTAGTCCGTCAACGCGAACTGCGGCTCCTCCCCGGTCCACGGGGTGATCGCCGGAACGGGGTAGCCGCGGGTGTCGCGGGGCCTGGCCTGCACGGCCTGCGGCATGGGGACGGAGTCGAAGCGCACCCCTCATCCCTATCAGCCGACGGCCGGTCAGTACACCCGAGGCGACAGGCCCTAGGCCACCCCGCGCCCGAAGCTGCGCCGGTAGGCGGTGGGGGAGGTCCGCATGGTGCGCCCGAAGTGGTGGCGGTAGGTGGCCGCGCTCTCGAAGCCGACCGCGGTGGCGATCTCCTCCACCGTGCCGTCCAGCGACTCCAGCAGCGGCAGGCTGGCCGCGATCCGCTGGGTGACCACCCAGCGCATCGGACTGGTGCCGTTGCGGGCCGTGAAGTGGCGCAGGTAGGAACGGTCGGACATGGTGGCGGCTCGGGCCAGCAGCGAAATGGTCAGCGGGGCCGAGAGGTTCTCCATCGCCCACTGCATGCTGCGGGTGATCCCGTCGTCCTCCTCGTCGACCGGCTTGACCGCGGCCTCGATGAACTGCGCCTGGCCGCCGTCGCGGTGCGGCGGCACCACGAACCGGCGGGCCACCGTGTTGGCCACCCTGGCGCCGTGGTCCTTGCGGATCAGGTGCAGGCACAGGTCGATGCCGGCCGCGCTGCCGGCGCTGGTGAGCAGCTCTCCGTTGTCCACGTAGAGCACGTCCGGGTTGACCCGCACCGCCGGATAGTTCTGCCGCAGCAGTTCGGCGTAGCGCCAGTGGGTGGTGGCCTCCTTGCCGTCCAGCAGCCCGGCGGCGGCCAGCGCGAAGGCACCCGAGCAGATCGAGACGATCCGGGCGCCGCGCTCGTGCGCCGTGCGCAGCGCGCGGATCAGCCCGGGGGAGACTTCACCGCTGAACGCGTTGGGCACGCCCACCACGATCACGGTGTCGGCGGCCGCCAGCTCGTCCAGTCCGTGATGGGCCGTCAGCGAGAAGCCGCCGAGTGCGCCCAGCGGCCGGCCCGGCTCGTCGGCGCAGACCTTCAGCCCGTACCAGGGCGCGGCCAGCAGCCCCGCCAGCTCCGGCCGGGCCAGCCCGAAGACCTCGACCACCACGCCGAGTTCGAACGGCGCCATGCCGTCGAAGGCGTACACCGCCACCGTGTGCACCGGCTCGGGCCGCCGGGAGATCACCACCGGGACCGGCTGTGGCCTGCGCTGTTCTGCCATGGAGCGGCCCCCTGACGTACGTGGCGGGATCTTGGCGAGTGTAGCTGTCGGCGCCACCGGGGACCGTCGGCCGCGCCGCGCGAAAAATTTCCGAAGTCACCTGCAACCCCCTCGGGGGATGGACGTCTATCAAGGTGAGAGCAAGGGGAAACGGGACCGGCGGAGCCGGACAGCGCCGGGTCGCTCTCATCACTCACTTCCGATCACTTCTCACGTCCCTTGGGGGGCCTGCCATGCGTGCGTCCGTTATCAAGCGTTTTGCGAAGAACATCACCGTCGGCGAGCAGGTTGCTCGGGACACCTCCTGGACCCGCCGGCTGGCCACCACCGTGCCGCTGGTCGCGATCGTGGCGGTCGGTGCGGTGGGGTGCAGCGGTGGCGCCGAGCACGGCAGCGCGGCGGCGGCACCGACCAAGGCGGCGGCGGTCGCGCCGACCGGCAGCACCCCGAGCACCCCGGAGCCCACCAGCCCCGCGCCCACCACGCCCACCACCCCCGCGCCGGCCGCCCCGACCACTGCCCCGACCACGGCCGCGAAGCCCGCGCAGGCCCCGGTCCGCCCCGCCTCCGCCACGGACCCCGGCAAGGAGGTCGCGATCCGCATCGACGGCCTCGCCGAGGGCGAGAAGCTGGCCGCCGGCGGCGCGCCGACCACCTTCTCGGTGACCTTCAGCAACGTCAGCGACCACGCCCTCGCCGGCCTCGCGCCCTCGGTGTCGACCGCCCCCTTCGCTGGCGCCCGCTGCCAGCTGATCCAGGGCCAGGCGCAGGGGACCCTGCAGCGCAAGGACGGTGACAGCTGGACGGACGTGGTCCTCAGCGAGGGCACCGGCATGGACTACACCCAGGCGGGCAAGGACGTGGCCTTCGCGCTGGCCCCGGGGGCCGGCCGGACGATCCAGTACCGGCTGGCGCTGTCGGCCGACAACGGCCCGGCGCCGCTGACCCTGGACGCCCGCGCCTTCGCCGCGGACCGGAACTTCGCCCTCTACGGCCTGCTCGACCGTCACCTCACGGTGGTCGACCCGCACCGCCCCACCGCCTCGATGCCCACCATGACCCCGATCCCGACCTCGGTCACGGTCGGCGGCCCGGCCGTGCAGATCGAGGACTCGCCGGGGAACTTCACCGCCGCGCCGTTCACCTCGCTGGCCCCGCTGCTGACCTTCGCGCCCTCGGCCGGACGGTTGAGGCCGCAGGACCTGACCGTCGAGGCCCAGGTGGCGGGCGGCTGGCGCAAGCTGGCGGTGCAGCAGGACTGCGCGGGTGAACTCACCGTGGACACCAGCTCGCTGGCCCAGCCGCTGGAGAACGGCCAGTACGGCCGGGTCACCAACTACCTGTTCCGCTTCTCGGCCGCGCCGAGCCTCGACCCGGCCGTCACCTCGCTGACCGTCTCGACCGGTGCGCTGGCCGACGGCCACTACGCGGGGCCGGTCGGCACTCAGGTCGCCGTCCACCGCCAGGGCTGACAGTGCCACAATTCCGCTGATCACGAACCTTGATCAGTTCTGAAGGCTCGCCGCCGTCTCTTGGGAAAGCAGATCACGCATGTCGATAGCCGCAGTGCCGGGCCGTCCGGGGGGAAGCTTCGGGCCGGCGGGAGGCTTGCTGGCCGGCCTGAAGCTGTTGTTCGGCGCCCTGGGGCCCGCACCGGCCGAGGAGGACGCACCGCAGCGCCGTCGCGCCGGATTCCGCCTGCTGCGCGGCGGCCGGGCCGAGAGCGAGGAGCGGCCCACCGTCACCGACCTCTACCACGCGCACCGGCTCAGCCTGGTCCGCACGGCGCTCCTGCTGGTGGACCACCAGGACCAGGCCGAGGACGTGGTGCAGGAGGCCTTCACCGCGCTCTACCAGAAGTACGGCGAGCAACTCGACGACCTGGACAACGCGCTGGGCTACCTGCGGACCTCGGTGGTGAACGGCGCCCGCTCGGTGCTGCGCCGCCGCCGCACGGCCCGCGAGTACGTGCCGCCGCACGAGGCGGACGCCGAGTCGGCCGAGGACCACGCGGTGCTCAACGACGAGCACCGCCGGGTGGTGGTCGCGCTGCGGGAGCTGACCGAGCGCCAGCGCGAGGTGCTGGTGCTGCGCTACTGGTCGGATCTGTCGGAGGCACAGATCGCCGAGGCTCTTGGCCTGTCGCGAGGCGCCGTCAAGTCCACCGCCAGTCGGGCCCTGGATGCCCTGGAGAAGGAGCTGGAGAAGGTTCGATGACCGAGCAGAAGCGACCTTTCGGCGACGACGGCCCCGGTGACACCCCGCTGGAGCTGCTGCTGCGCGAGGCGCTGGCGGCCCGCGCCGGGCAGGTCACCGCCAACGACCTGCGCCCCGAGGCCCCGCCGGCCCGCCGGGTGCGCCGGATCCGGCCGCTGTACACCGTGGCGCTGCCGCTGGTCGGCCTCGCGGCGGCGGCCTCGATCGGCTACCTGGGCTTCCAGGGCAGCCCGGTGGCCAAGCACGAGACCCCGGCCCCGGCGGCCAGCGTGGACGTGACGCCGACGCCGGCCCCGGCGCCGACCCCGAGCACCGCCGCGCCCAGCGCGTCGGCGGGCATCGACCCGGCGGCCGTCGGCGAGTCGCCGAGCGGCACCACCACCGGCCGCAGCAGTGCGCCCGCCGTGGCCCCGTACAGCTGGAACGGCATCAGCTTCCCGGTGCCGGCGGGCTGGACGGTCGAGCAGCAGGGCCCCACCATGCTCTGCGCGTTGCCGCCGAGCGGGAAGACGCTGCCGGCCGGCTTCGACTGCGAGCCGTACGGCGTCCGGATCGCCGCGTACAACACTCCGGAGCAGGTCCACAACGCGACGTGGCCCAACCGCTACGACGTCTGGTACAAGAACGCCGACCAGCACCAGCCGGCCTGCTACGACTGGGACAGCCCACGCGCCGGCGGGGCCCAGACCCTGCAGCAGTACTCCTTCTCGGCGGCGGTGCTGGCACAGCTGCCGGTCGACGAGGCCACCTGGCAGCTGGCCTGCGACGGGGGCGGAAAGTTCACCGCCCGTCGCTGGTCCTTCGGGCCGCAGGAGGTGTTCATCTCGGCCATGGGGCTCAGCGCGGACTACGAGCCCGACCTCCAGTCCCTGCTCTCCGGCCTCGACATGACGCTGCGTCAGAACCCGTTGTCGGGGACCACGGAGCGCAATGTCGCGATCACCTTCGACGGGCTGACCCGGGGGGAGCAGATCCCGGCCGGCTCGACCGTGACGTTCTCGGTGACCTGGACCAACATCGGCTCGGTCGACTACGGCACGGTGCTGCCCGCAGCCGCCGGTGAGCAGTTCGACGGGAACGGCTCGACGGGCACGCAGCCGAATCCGGTCCTCGGCACCCTGGAGCGCCAGGACGGGACCACCTGGACGAAGCTGCCCGCGACCATCTTCGGTTCCGCGATGGACTTCGCCCACACCAGCCAGGCCGCGGCCTTCAAGCTGGCGCCGGGCGAGCACCACACGGTCACCTACCGGCTGACCCTGGACCCGAAGAACGGAACGGGCACCCTGCCGCTGCACGCCGCGGCGTACCTCCCGGCGGACGGGACCGCGTCGATGGCAACCGTCGGTGAGGCCTTCTTCCCCGTGGTGATCGCCGCCAAGTGAAACGACGAGCGCGCCGCCCCGGTGGGTACTACCGGGGCGGCGCGCTCGTCTGCTGTTGTGCGGCAGGTCAGCCGACCAGCTCAGCCAGTCAGCTCGGCCATCCACGCCTCGACGTCCGCCGAGGTGCGGGGCAGCCCGGCCGACAGGTTCTCGTTGCCGTCGGCGGTCACCAGGATGTCGTCCTCGATCCGCACCCCGATGCCCCGGTACTCCTCGGGCACGGTCAGGTCGTCCAGCTGGAAGTACAGGCCCGGCTCGACGGTCAGGCACATGCCCGGCTCGAGCTGCGCGTCCACGTACTGCTCGCGGCGCGCGTGGGCGCAGTCGTGCACGTCCAGGCCGAGCATGTGGCCGGTGCCGTGCAGGGTCCAGCGGCGCTGCAGGCCGAGCTCGAGCACCTTCTCGACGTCGTAGACCGAGGCGTCCAGCAGGCCCCAGGCGAGCAGGTGCTCGGCCAGCACGCGCTGGGCGGCGTCGTGGAAGTCGCGGAACCGGCCGCCGGGCTGGACGGCCGCGATGCCGGCCTCCTGGGCGGCGTACACGGCGTCGTAGATCTGGCGCTGCAGCGGCGAGAAGGTCCCGTTGATCGGCAGCGTGCGGGTGACGTCGGCGGTGTAGAGGGTGCTGGTCTCCACGCCGGCGTCCAGCAGCAGCAGCTCGCCGGGACGGACCTCGCCGTCGTTGCGCACCCAGTGCAGGGTGGTGGCGTGCGGGCCGGCGGCGGCGATCGAGCCGTAGCCGACGTCGTTGCCCTCGACCCGGGCGCGGCGCCAGAAGGTGCCCTCGATCCAGCGCTCGGAGGTGGCCACGGCCTGGCTCAACTCCCGCACCACGTCGGTGAATCCGTTGACGGTGGCGGCGCAGGCGGCGCGCAGCTGGCCGATCTCCCAGTCGTCCTTGACCAGTCGCAGGCCGCTGAGGAAGACCTTCAGCTCGTCGTCGCGCTCCTCGTCGGTGCCGAGCGCGGCCTGCAGCGCGGCGTCGTAGCCGCGCACCATCCGGGTGGGCACGGCGGTGTCGGCGGCCAGCTCCTCGGCGGCCTCGCGCACGTCGCGGGCGGGCAGCCCGAGCAGCGCCTCGGCCTCGGTCAGGCTGTGCCGCCGGCCGACCCACAGCTCGCCCTGGCCGTCCAGCCAGAACTCGCCGTTCTCCCGGTTGGAGCGGGGCAGCCGGTAGAGCACCGCGTCGTGGCCGCCGGCGGCGACGGGGTTGAGGACCAGGACGGCGTCCTCGGTCTGGTCGCCGGTCAGGTGCACGTACTCGCTCGCGGCGCGGAACGAGTACTCGGTGTCGTTGGCCCGGGTGCGCAGGTTGCCGGCCGGGACCACCAGGCGCTCACCCGGGAACGCGGCGGACAGCGCGGCCCGGCGGGCGGCGGCGTAGGAGGCCTGCTCGAGCGGCTGCAGGTCGCGCAGCTCGGTGTCGGCCCAGCCGCCCTTCATGGAGGCCGCGAGCTCGTCGGAGACCTCGCCGTAGAGCCCGTTCTTGCGGCCCTTGATCGGCTGGTCCGCCGCGTCCTCCTCGGTGCCGGCCCCTTCGGGGTTCTCGGCCACTGCCGGGGTGCGGTCCTCGGTCACGTTCGTCGCCTCCTTGCGAGTCACCCCGCCCTCGGCGGGTCGGATCGCGACTCGGACGGGGCGGCTTGCGCGTCCCATGGTACGGAGCCGGTACCGATCAGCCGTTCGGGAGGGGGCGGCGCTCCTTGCTCGAACTACTCGAACCGGGCCGCGAGCATGACCAGGTCGTCCGTCCGGCCGGTGGCCTCGTCCGCGCACAGGGCCAGCAGGTGCGTGCACAGCCGCTCGGGATCGTGGCGGATCTCGCGCGGGGCGTCGGCGGCGGCCTTGCGCAGTCGGGCCTGGCCGGCGTGCAGGGTGCGGCCGCAGCGACGGGCCAGGCCCTCGGTGTAGAGCAGCAGCAGGTCGCCGCGTTCGGCGCTCAGCTCGACGCCCGGGGCCTCCCAGCAGCTCAGCATGCCGAGCGGGGCGGAGAGCGAGGTCTCGACGAAGTTGGCGCCGTAGCGGGTGACCAGCACCGGCGGGCAGTGGCCGGCGCCGGCCAGCGTGATCCGCCGCTCGACCGGGTCCACGCAGGCGTAGGCGGCGGTCGCGGTGCGGTTCGGCTCGGTGCTCTTCAGCAGCAGTTCCAGGTCGCCGAGGACGGCCACCGGATCCTCGCCCTCGAGCACCGCGTAGGCGCGCAGCGCGGCCCGGATCCGCCCCATCGCGGTGGCCGCGCCGGGCGCCGAGCCGGGGCCGGCGCCCGGTCCGTCGCCGGCCACCGAGCCGACGGTGAGGCCGAGCGAGCCGTCCGCCAGGGCGATCGCGTCGTACCAGTCGCTGCCCGCCGAGTGGTCGAAGCCGGCCGGTACCCAGCGGGCGGCCAGCCGCAGGCCCGGCAGGTACGGCAGGTGGTCGGGCAGCAGGCCGCGGCGCAGTGCGGCGGCGGCCAGTCGGCCGCGTTCGGCGGCCAGTCGTTCGGCCACCAGCGGGGCGGCGAACTCGGCGTACCGGCGGGCGAGTTCCTGGCGTTCGGGGCCGGGGCTGGTCGGCTCGGACCAGAACCAGACGGCGGCGGCGAGTGGGCCGTCCTCCTCGGTGGCCAGCGGCAGTGCGAAGCAGGCGCCGAGGCCGAGGTCGCCGGCGACCGCGCGGAACCGGGGGGCCACCGCCGGGTCGGCGGCCAGGTCGCCGTACAGCAGCTGGGCCGGGCGCCGGGCGGTGTGCAGCAGACCGGCGAACGGGCCCTGCCCGACCGGGACGGTCTCCAAGGCGCCGATCGCGGCCCGGTCCAGCGCCAGGCCGACCATCGGTCCGTGGCCCGCGTGGTCCTGCCAGCCGGCGCCGGCCGGCCCGCAGACCACGGCGGTGCCCTCGGCTGCTCCGGCGGCGGCCTGCTGCGCCCCGACCGGTTGGTCGCCGGCCACCGGGACCAGCAGGGCCCGGCCGGCGCCGAGCAGTTCGGCGCCGGAGTCGAGCAGGGTGGCCAGCGTGGCGGCCAGGCCGCGGGCCCGGACCAGCCGTTCGCTGTGCCGGGCCAGCCAGTCCAGGGCGGCGGGGTGGTCGCGGCCGGGGCCGAGCTCGACCGGGGGAGCGGCGCGCGGGGTACGGGGTTCGGGGGCGGCGGCGCGTTGCGGCAGGTCCAGCAGCCGGGCCAGCCGCCCGGTCACGACTGGCGGTCCCTCGCCGCCGTCGGCGCAGCCGTCCTCGTCGCCCAGCTCGGGCGTCGTACCGTTCGCACCGGACGGACGCTTGTCACTCATGCCGCGACTCCCAGCGCTGTACGTATCCCCCTGTGGGGCAAGCCATGCCAAACCGCTCGCAATGCCCCACTTCTACACAGGACGGTCGTCGTGTGTCCAGGATCCACCCCGGCCGGATGGCTGGTTCTGGGCCGTGGAGTGGAGCGGGCGGGGAACGGGCAGAAGAACGGGCAGAAGCCGCGCGACGGCTGCCGGTCCCCTGCCCGAAGCGTAGGGATCCCCCCACCCGGCAACCCGGCTGACCAGAAGTCACTCACTCGTACGGTGGAACCAGCGGGTGCCTGCGGGCGTCCATCTGGTCGCATGAGGGATTCTCGTTGAGCGTCTGCGGCTCCCCGGCCGCGTCAGGTCTTGATCCAACGGTCTTGATCCACCCGGTCGCGGAGAGGAACGAGTGCCCATGCCTGAGTCGCGGGAGCTGTCCGGCAGACACCGCAGAAGCCGACAGGCCCTGCTGCAGGCCGCGTTGACCTGCGCCGAACGCTGGCAGTGGCCGGTGGTGCCGGGCGCGGTGCTGGTGGAACGGGTGGGGGACGGCTCCGGTCCGGCCGTCAACTGTTCCTGCGCGGATCCGCAGTGCCCGGTGCCGGCCGCGCACCCGCACGACCAGCCGTTGCTCGCGGCCACCACCGAGGCCCGGATGGTGCGCTGGTGGTGGGAGCGGCACAGCCCGCAGGCGCCGGTGATCGTGGCCACCGGGCGGGCGGTGGCGGCGGTCAGCCTGCCGGCCGTCGCGGGCGCCCGACTGCTGGCCTACCTGGACGAGCTGCGGATCACCCCGGGCCCGGTGCTGGCCACCCCGACCCGCTGGTCGCTGCTCGTCGAGCCGTACGGCTACCCGGAGTTGGCGGAGCTGCTGACCGAGCAGGAGCGGACGTTGCGGCCGGGCGGCGGCCCCGGCGCGGTGCCGAGCTCGGTGCGCTACCACGGGCCCGGCGGCTATCTGGTGCTGCCGCCCTCGCGGGTCGGGACGGGCGGGGCGGCGGTGCGCTGGGTGCGGCGTCCGATGGTGGCGCCGGGCGGCGGGGTGTGGCTGCCGCCGGTGGCGACGCTGCTGGAGGGGCTGGTGGCGGCGGGTTCGGCGGTGCCGGACGGCAGTCGGCTCGCGTACTGAGGTGCCCACGGGTGCCACTGGCACAGCCCAGTCCGTACTCGGGCCAACTCCGGCCCCGGACATGGAAGATCCGGCCGCTGGCGACGGGGGATGCACCAGCGACCGGACTGTTTAGACAGTAACAAGGAATGGCGCCGTAGCCAAAGTCCTCGGCCGATCCGACCCCGATATTTCGGTTCTACCGGGGTCGGATGTGACTGGACTCACGCTCCCATGATCAAAGTCGATCACGCTCGGCCATGTTCTGTCAGTTCAGCGTGACCTGACGACTCACCAGGTTGGCCCGCGAGCGGCGCTCCTCCCCGCTGAGCGGCGCATTCGAGGCGAGTGCGCCGGCCAGTCGCTCGGCGAAGGCCGCGGCCGGCTTCTCGCAGTCGGCGGCCGACATCGTCACCGGCAGGTCCCAGACCGGCACGGTCAGGCCGTGCGCGCGGAACGAGCCGACCAGCTTGGTGCCCTCGCCGATCGAGGCCTCGCCGGCGGCGTTGAGCCGGGCCAGCGCGTCCAGCAGCTGCTCCTCGGGCACGGTCATCACCCAGCGCAGGTGGTTCTTGTCCGGGGTCCCGCACCAGTAGGCGCTGTCCACGCTGGAGAGCTTCTCGGTCGGGATCGCCGAGGCGTTGGCCCGCTCCAGCGAGGCGGCCACCTCGCCGGTGGCGGACTCGGCGTCCTCCAGCCAGAACTCGAAGCCGGTGTGCACCGCCGGGGTGAACGGCGCGGCCGGGTCGAGCAGGTCCTGCAGCCGCGGGCCGTCAGCGGCGGCGCGGCGGGTCGGCACCGGGTTGCCCGGCTCGGTCACCAGCGCCTCGGTCAGCGCGTCCGCCAGGTCGCGGCTCAGGTCGCCGGAGGAGGACTGGGTCTGCAGGCCCAGCAGGATCGAGCCGTCGGGGCGGCGCAGCGCCGGCCAGGCCAGCGGCAGCACGGTGGCCAGGGTGACCGACGGGACGTCACCCGTCGCGGCGTCAGTCACGCCGGCGGCCAGCGTCAGCGGCACCGTGGCGGCCGGCACCAGCTCGCGCAGCGCCACCCAGTCGGCCTCGCCCGGCAGCCCCTCGAACGGGCGGTGCACCAGCTCCTGCACCGCGTGCGCGGCCTGTCGGCCGTGACAGGCCTTGTACCGGCGGCCCGAGCCGCAGGGGCAGTCCTCACGGGCGCCGACCACCGGGACGGTGCCGTCGGCGGCGATGCTGCTGGTGGACTGGGGCGACTTCTTGGCGGCCTTCTTGGCCATGGTGCGGCTCTCCCGGGACGGTGGTCGGTGTGCTCCGGGCAGCCTACTGAGATTCGGGCCTGCTGAGATTCCGGCGCGGCTCAGGCCGACCTGGCGTGCTGCCCGGCGTGCCCCGCGTGCTGGCCGGAGTGCTGGCCCGGGTGCTGCTGGGGGTGCTGGCCCGGATGCCGCCGGTCGCGGGCCGGCAGCGCGGCCCAGACGGTCACCTCGCCCGGGGCGTCCCGCACCCCCCAGTCGGTGGCCAGGGTGCCGACGATGCTCAGCCCGCGGCCGCCCTTGGCGGTGAGCGAGGGGCTGGCCGGCAGCGGCCGGGTGTTGGCGCCGCCGTCGGTGACCTCCAGGGTCAGCACGCCGTCGCTGTGCATCTGCCAGCGCACCAGGATTCCGCCGAGATCCTCGGTGACCGATTCCGTCACCTCTGCGGTCGAGTCCGGAGCCGGCGTCAAATCACCTCGGTGCCCACGGAATTCCTGGCCGGCCCCCCCGGCGAGATCCAGCAATGGGCCGAGTGGCCGCGCATAGCGACAGGAATTGCTGAGCAGTTCGGAAAGGATCAGAACCGCGTCATCGATGACGGCGTCGGGCACCTCGCGGTCGCCCAGGTCACGCCGCAGCCGGCGCCGGGCGGCCCCGACACTGGCTGGGCCGTGCGGCACCGCCATGGTCGATGAAGTCGGCACTTCACGCGCCACCATCAACGCCACCCCCGGACCTCCTTCAGCGTTTGCCGAGGGATGGATGCCCCGAGGGAATGGGGTGGAAACGGGATGGGTCGTTCGGCGTCCGTCAATTGTGATGTCGTGCGTGATGTCGCGGAAGAGCCGCGACCCGCTGTGCGCAAAAGGTGATTATCCGCTCACCCTCTGTCATTTGAGTGGGCGGGATTCCGCCACTCCGCACGGCACATCGGCCCGACCGGTCAGCGGCCGAGCTGCTCCAGCACCTCGCGCGGCCGGTTGGTGATGATCGCCTCGACGCCCAGCGAGAGGCACAACTCGACGTCCTCGGGCCGGTCCACCGTCCACACGTGCACCCGGTGTCCGGCCGCCCGCAGCGCCCTGACCAGCTCCGGCCTGCGCCGGACCAGCTCGATGCCCGGGCCCGCGACCACCGCGCCGGCCGGCAGCCCGGCACCCGGCCAGAGCTTCAGCATCGCCGGGTGCTCGAACAGGAAGACCCGCGGGAAGTCCGGCGCGGCGGCGCGCAGCCGGTTCAGGGCCAGCCCGGAGAAGCTCATCAGGCGCGCATGCGGCCGGTCCGGTGCGCCCTGCGCTCCGTTGACCGCCCCCTGGATGCCGAAGCGCTTCAGCATCGTCAGCAGTTCGGCCTCCACCCGGCCGCGGTAGCGGACCGGGTGCTTGGTCTCGATCGCCAGGTCGACCCGGCGCCCGGCGTCGACCACCAGCTCCAGCAGGCTCTCCAGGGTCAGCACGTCCTGCCGCTCGGGGGCGTCGGGCTGCTTCCAGGAGCCGAAGTCGTACTTCTCCAGCTCGGCCAGGGTGAGGGTGGAGACCACCCGGCGACCGCCGTCGGAGACCCGCGCGATGGTCCGGTCGTGCACGCACACCAGCTGCCCGTCGGCGGTCAGCCGGACGTCGCACTCGACCGCGTCCGCACCCTCGGCCAGCGCCAGTCGGTAGGCCGCCAGGGTGTGTTCGGGAAGCGCCGCGGAGGAGCCGCGGTGCGCGACCACCTGGACCGCCCGCGCGGTGGGGGCGGCGCCGGCGGTGGACCGGGAAGGAGTCGTCACGTCCCCACCCTAGAGCGGGGACGTGACACGGATGCGACGCAGGCCCCAACTTCAGGCGGTGCGGTCAGGCGCGGGGCAGCAACCGGGTGACACCCCAGGTGGCCAGGCCCGCGACCAGGAAGGAGAGCAGCGAGGCCGAGGACCACTCCTGCGGGGTGAAGTGCAGCAGCGACTGCGCGTTCGTCCAGAAGGAGGTCCACCAGGAGGTGACCGCCGTCGGCGCCAGGAACTGGTAGGTGGCGAAGCCCAGCGCCCACGGCAGCAGCATCAGCGGCCGCGAGGGCGCGTCCTGCTCCAGCGCCCAGCCCTGCCGGCCGCGCCCGAGGAAGTAGTCCACCGCGAGCACCGCGAGCAGCGGCACGAAGACCGAGCCGATCAGGCCGAGGAAGGCGTAGTAGGAGTCGGTGAACTGCTTGATCTGCAGCGCCAGCGCCGTCACCAGCACCCCGATCCCGCCGGTCAGCAGCCGCCGGTCCACCTTCGGGAAGAGGTTGTGCACCGACATCGCGGTCGAGTAGACGTTGGCGAAGGACTGGTCCGCCTCGCGCAGCACCAGCACCAGCAGGAAGGCCCAGCCGGCGGCCACCCCGCTGAACGAGGTCAGCAGGTTGTCCACGTTGCCGTGCGACTGCAGCAGCGCGATCAGCCCGAGCAGGTAGCACCAGACCTGGGCGACCGTGTAGCCGGAGAAGGTGCCCCAGAACGAGGCGCGCGGGGTGCGCGAGTGCCGGGTGTAGTCGGCGGCCAGCGGCACGAAGGAGATCGACACGGCGATGATCGCGTCCGTCGCCTTGAGGAACCCGTGCCAGTTGCCCGCGCCCGGGTTCGGGAAGCCCTGCCGGCCCAGCTGGACCGTGAAGTAGACCATCGCGACGCCCACCGCGACCGCCACGTACTTGCGCAGCGCCGCGATCGCGCCCAGCGGCCAGATCGTCAGCACGGTGGTCAGCGCACCCGCCGCCACCACGAAGAGCCAGCGCCAGCCCTCGGTGCCGGCCACCGTCTGGGCGCCCCAGGCGATCACCGTCAGCTCGTAGACGCCCCAGCCGACGCACTGCGCGATGTTCAGCACCGTCGGCAGGTACGAGAGCCGGGTGCCGAACAGCCCGCGCAGCACCGTCATCGCGGGCGCGCCGGTGCGGGCGCCGATCAGCGCGGCCACCCCGAGCATCGCGGTGCCGATCACCGTGCCGACCACGATCGCGGTGGTCGCGGCGGTGAAGGAGAGCTCACTGCCCGGTGCGCCGAGCACCGTGGCGGCGCTGGTGAAGCCGATCAGGCTGATGCCCAGGTTGGCCCAGAGCGCGAACTGGTCGCGGAAGCCGAGGGTGCGCGGTGGCGCGGTGTCCAGCACCAGGGGTGCCTCGGCGCGCACCGGCGGCTCCAGCAGCGCGGTCGCGGCAGCGGTCGTGCCACCGGTGGTGTCACCCGTGGTGTCACCCGTCGTGGCAGGGGAAGGCGAAGCAGCCGTCATGGCCGATACTCCCTACGCCGGCATTACCCGGTCAGGTTCCGGCGGTCAGCGCTCCCTCGCCGTACGGGGCCTCACTAGCATGGCGTACGGTCGACCAGCGCACTCTCAGCCTGGTGGGTCCAAGCTCCCGCGTGTCAGTTGTGGAAGCGACAGGGTAGCCCGGAGCCTTGAATACGCCAAGGCGGGGCGGAGCGCGGGGGGCTGTTCGGTCTGCCTAAGGATTCTTACCACTTCTTCAGGCGGCCCCTTACGGCAACCAGATCGGACATGGGAAAAACTAGGGGCCAAGGTCCTGGTCAGCAATGGAGGTCGTCCGTGAGCACCGAGCACGAGAGTGGTTCCACCGGGCCGCAGGGGGAGCAGCTCTCCAGCGGTCACGGCGAGCCGGGGGGCACTCCGGCGGTCGGTGAGACACCGGCGGTGGGGGAGTCCAAGCCGACGATCGCGTTCAGCAAGCTGAGCGCGCCGGAGCCCGCAGCCGCGCCGGAGCCGGTGCAGGCGTCGGCCGCCGAGGGCGGTCCCGCCCTGCCGCCGCCGGCCGCGCCCGGCTACCTGGACGCGCTGCCACCTGCCGCGCCGGGCTACCTGGACGCGCCGCCGCCGGTTCCGCCGGCGGCGGAACCGGTGCAGCAGCCGCTCGCGGCCGAGCCGCCGGTCAACCCGTACGCCGCCCCGGTGACGCCCGCCGCTCCGGCTGCTCCGGCTGCACCCGCTCTCGCGGCCCCGCAGGCCGAGCACCACCCGTTCGGCGCCGGTCACCCGGTCGGCGGCTGGGGCACCGAGCCCGCCGGCCCGACCGGTCCCGCCGGCCCCGCTGCTCCCCCCGTGCCCGGCTACCCGGGCGGCCCCGGCGCGCCCACCAACGGCTGGGGGACCGGCTTCGCCGACTACCCCGGCGGCTACGGCCAGGAGCCGGCGCCGCGCAAGAAGGGCAAGGGCGGTCTGGTCGCCCTGGTGGCCGCCGTCGCGCTGGTGGCCGGCCTGGCCGGCGGCGTGACCGGCGCCGCGATCAAGGGCGACGGCAAGTCCTCCTCGACCTCCGCCGGCACCAGCCGCACCAGCACCACCGTCAGCACCAGCGACAACGGCAAGGCCGTCAACCGGGCTCCCGACTCGGTGGCCGGCATCGCCGCCAAGGCGCTGCCCAGCACCGTCACCATCAAGGCCCAGGGCAGCTCGGAGTCCGGCACCGGCACCGGTTTCGTCTTCGACACCGAGGGCCACATCCTGACCAACAACCACGTGGTCGCGCCCGCGGCCAACGGCGGCAAGCTGACCGTCAAGTTCTCCGACGGCACCAGCTACCCCGCCTCGGTGGTCGGCCAGGCCAAGGGCTACGACGTGGCCGTGGTCAAGCTCGACAACCCGCCGTCCGGCAAGCTGGTCCCGCTCCCGCTGGGCGACTCCGACCAGGTCGCGGTCGGCGACACCACCATCGCCATCGGCGCCCCCTACGACCTGGAGGGCACCGTCACCTCCGGCATCGTCAGCGCCAAGAACCGCCCGGTGGCCTCCGGCGACGAGACCGGCGCGCAGGTCTCGTACATGAACGCGCTGCAGACCGACGCCTCGATCAACCCCGGCAACTCCGGCGGCCCGCTGCTCAACGCCAACGGCGCCGTGATCGGCATCAACTCCGCGATCCAGTCCAACTCCGGCGGCGGCTCCGGCCAGGCCGGCAGCATCGGCCTGGGCTTCGCCATCCCGATCAACCAGGCCCAGCGGGTGGCCAAGATGCTGATCCAGACCGGCACCCCGGTCTACGCCACCCTCGGCATCCTGCGCAACGACCAGTACAACGGCGACGGCGCCCAGGTGCAGACCTCCTCGGTCCAGGGCACCCCCGCCGTTACCCCCGGCGGCCCCGCCGACAAGGCCGGCCTCAAGCCGGGCGACGTCATCACCAAGCTCGGCGGCGTCAACATCGACAACGGCCCCGCCCTGGTCTCCACCATCTGGACCCACTCCCCCGGTGACCAGGTCGAGGTCGAGTACACCCGCAACGGCCAGGCCGCCAAGACCACCGTCACCCTCGGCAGCCGCAGCGGCGACACCAACTGACAAACCAAGTGCACCGACCCCCTCCGGACCCGTTAGGCTGACCTCCGCCTGGAGAGCTGCCCGAGCGGCCTAAGGGAACAGTCTTGAAAACTGTCGTGCGGTGACCCCGTACCGTGGGTTCGAATCCCACGCTCTCCGCCGCCACCGGCCCCTGACCCGTATCAACGGTCAGGGGCCGGCTGCTTTTGCGGGCGTAGGCTCCGCTGGGGAACGGAGGGTGCTCATGAGTGAGTTGACGGAGCGGTTGGTGGCGGGGCTGCCGGCGGGGGCGGTGGTGGTGGACCCGGATGTGACGGGTGCCTACCGGTATGACATGGCGGGGTTCTGCGAGGCGGGGGAGCCGGCCTGCGTGGTGTTCGCGCAGACGGTGGAGCAGGTGCAGTTCGTGATGCGGACGGCGAGTGAGTTGCGGGTGCCGGTGGTGCCGCAGGGGGCGCGGACCGGGCTGTCGGGTGGGGCGAACGCGGTGGCGGGGTGCGTCCTGCTGTCGCTGGTGAAGATGGACCGGATCCTGGAGCTGGACCCGGTCAACCGGATCGCCGTGGTGGAGCCGGGGGTGGTCAACGCGGTGCTGTCGCGGGCGGCCGAGAAGCACGGGCTGGCCTATCCGCCGGATCCGTCGAGCTGGGAGTCCTGCACCATCGGCGGGAACATCGGTACCGGCGCGGGCGGGCTGTGTTGCGTCAAGTACGGGGTGACCAGTGAGTACGTGCTGGGCCTGGACGTGGTGCTGGCGGACGGGCGGCTGCTGCGGACCGGGCGGCGCACCGCCAAGGGTGTGGCGGGGTACGACCTGACCCGGCTCTTCGTCGGCTCCGAGGGGACGCTCGGTGTGGTGGTCGGCGCGGTGCTCGCGCTGCGGCCCGCGCCGGCCCCGCAGCTGGCGCTGGCAGCCGAGTTCGCCAGTACCGATGCGGCCTGTGCGGCGGTCAACGACATCATCGGGGCCGGCTTCACGCCCTCGCTGATGGAGCTGATGGACACCGTGATGATCCGCGCGGTCAACCGGCTGGCCCGGATGGGCCTGCCGGAGTCGACCCGGGCGCTGCTCATGGTGGCCTTCGACGGGCCGCAGCAGCGTGCCGAGTTGGAGGCCGTCGGGCAGTTGTGCCGGTCCGCGGGGGCCACCGAGGTGGTGCCGGCCGAGGACCAGGCCGAGTCCGAGCTGCTGCTGCAGGCGCGTCGGTTGGCGTTGACCGCGATGGACACCCTGGGCACCACGATGGTGGACGACGTCGCGGTGCCGCGTTCGCGGATGGCCGAGATGCTGAACGGGGTGGCCGGGATCGGTGAGCGCTACGGGCTGACCATCGGCGTCTGCTGCCACGCGGGGGACGGCAACACGCACCCGATCGTCGCCTTCGACGCCGCCGACCCGGAGCAGGTGGCGCGGGCCAGGGAGTCCTTCGAGGAGATCATGGCGCTCGGTCTGGAACTGGGCGGCACGATCACCGGCGAGCACGGGGTCGGGCTGTTGAAGCGGGAATGGTTGGCGCGCGAGTTGGGTCCGGTCGGACTCGACCTGCAAAGGCAGATGAAAGGATTGTTCGACCCGCTCGGAATCCTCAATCCGGGCAAGCTGTTCTAGCCATTCCTGGGGTGGCGCAGGTGGGGTGGCGTGACTTCTCGCGGCCTGTTGCAGCGCCCGTGCGGCGGCAGTGAGGGCCCGGGTTGGCCGAACTCCGACCTGTGGATATCGGCATGTCACGGGGGCGGGTTTAGCGCTCGGACATCACGCGTTCGAGGTAATTGGGCAGTGGGGTCTGGCGGTTTGTCGGTCGGATGCGGAGTCTTGATTTCGGCGTCGCAGCCCGCAGGGGTTCGTCTGGCCGCGAACTCCCGCACCAGTTCTTCGACTTCGAGATTCCTGGAGGATTTTCCATGGCGCGCAACCGCACCGCCCGGATCGTCGCCGCGCTCGCGGCAGCACCGCTCGCCGCAGGTCTGCTGCTGGCAGGTGCCGGTGCCGCGTTCGCGGAGAACGGGGCCGGCGCCGGGGACGGCTCCAACGCTGCCGTCGTCTCCAACATCGGCAGCGGGAACATCTTCGGCACCGTGGACGGCAACTCCAACTGGACCCAGCAGGTGGCCACCGGCAGCGGTGCCTCGAACCAGAACAACACCCTCGCCTCGAAGGACAACTCAGGCTTCATCTACGCGGACCAGTCCAACAAGAACGTCGACATCCTCTTCGCGCCCATCATCAAGTAGCTCCCGCTCCGTCCGGGGAGCGCGGGCGTGCTCCTGATCGGACGTCAGCGGGCGGAGGGACCGGCGGCGGAAAGGGTCACCGCACTCCGGGTCCGTGGGCGGTGCCGGTTTCGGCACCGCCCACCGGCGTTCCCAGAAGTCCTTCCGGAAGACGCTGTCGCCCGGACACCGATCAGTGCTGACGGCCGGTCAGGGTGGCGCCGGCGCTCGCCCCCACCACGCAGGCGATGCCCAGCAGCTGTGGCCAGTCGAGGAGTTGACCGAGCACCAGCAGGCCGACCAGCGCGCTGACAGCCGGCTCCAGGCTGAGCAGGATGCTGAATACCCGCTCCGGCAGGCGGCGCAGCGCCGTCATCTCCAGGACGTAGGGGAGCACCGGGAGCAGCAGCGCCACCCCGGCGGTGGCCAGCACCAGGCGGACGGGGTGCGCGGCGACCGCCAGCCCGTGCCAGGCCTCGCCCAGCCCGAAGGGGGCCAGCACCACGCCGCTGACGGTGATCGACACGGCCAGCCCCTCGAAGCCCTCGAAGACCGCGCCCACCTTGTGGGTGGCCAGGATGTAGCCCGCGTAGCAGGCGGCCGCGGCCGCGCCGAAGAGCAGGCCGAGCGGGTCGAGGCCGTGTCCGGACCCGCCGTCGCCCACCAGGGTGAGCAGCGCGACGCCACCGGCCGCGAGCAGCGCCCAGGCCAGGTGGCTGGGCCGGCGCGACAGCAGCAGCGCGACCGAGAGCGGTCCGAGGAACTCGATGGTCGCCGAGGTGCCGAGCGGCAGCCGAGCGGTGGTCAGGGCGAAGAACAGCGTCATCCCCGCCGAGGCCGCCCCGAGCAGACCGGCCGCCGCCAGATCGCGTCGGCTGCGACCGCGCAGCGTCGGACGGGTGGTCAGCAGCAGGATCACGGCCGCGCAGCACAGCCGCAGGAACGAGGTGCCCAGCACGCCCAGCGCGTGGAACAGGTGGGTGGCCAGCGCCAGACCGGTCTGCACGGTCACCATCGCCAGTACGCAGATCACCGGCGCCGGGGCGCGGCCGAGCGGGCCGCCGCGGGCGGTGGCGCCGCCGGTGCTGCTCGCGGGTGCGGTGGCGATCGGCGGCTCGCAGCGGTCGGTGCTGGACATGGCGCGAGTCTGGCGTCAGGACCGTAGGGCTGGCAAGGCACTGTCCAGGACTTGTGAATGACACTGTCCAGGACTGGTGAATGCGCCGGACGGGTGGGCCGCGCTCACCTGCGTGGCGTGTCTCTGCGACGGTCCGTCAGTTCGAGTCAGGCTCGGAGGATGGTCCGCTACCTGCGTTCGACGGCGCTCTCGACTGCCGCTCTCGTGCTGTTGCTGGCCACCGACGGGACGGGTGGGGCGACGGCGGCACTGGGCGCGGCCCCCGTCGCGGCGGTCCTGTCCGCCGCGGCCCCCGCGCCCAAGACTCCCGCACCCGCGCCGAAGACCGCCGCCCCCAAGACCCCCGCACCGCTCCCGCCCACCGTGCTCCCCGACCCGGGCCGCGCCAAGCTCGTCGCCTCGCAGACCGTCTTCACCGGTAGCGGCTTCGACGCCTGCAGCGCCCCGTCGCTGGACGCGATGCGGGCCTGGCGCGGGGCCTCGCCCTACGGCGCGGTCGGCGTCTACACCAGCGGCCGCCAGCGGGCCTGCCCGCAGAACCGGCTGACCAAGGACTGGGTGCGCCAGGTCCGCGCGCTCGGCTGGCGGTTGCTGCCCACCCACGTCGGGCGGCAGGCGCCGTGCATGGCCGGCGCGGGCAAGCCGCAGCGGATCGACCCGGAGAAGGCCGTCCAGCAGGGACGCGACGAGGCGGGCGAGGCGGTCCGGGGCGTGAAGGCGCTCGGGCTCGGCCCGGGGACGCCCGTCTACCTGGACCTGGAGGCCTACCCGCCCGGCGACGCCGGCTGCGCCAAGGCGGTGGTGGACTTCACCCTGGGCTGGACCCAGGCCCTGCACAACGCGGGCTACTTCGCCGGGTTCTACTCCAGCCTGGACTCCGGCGTCGCCGACCTGGCGGCCGCCGCCCGGGCCGGCGCGGCCCCGCTGCCCGACGCCGTCTGGTACGCCCGCTGGGACGGCCGGACCAGCACCGACGGGGGCGGCACCATCGACCCCGACCAGTGGAGCGGCCACCGTCGCGTCCACCAGCACCGCGGCGACGTCACCGAGAAGTACGCCGGCGTCGAGCTCACCATCGACCGCGACCAGCTCGACACCCTGGTGGCCCGCTAGAGCCTCGCTACGAGCGGCCCCGGCCCTCCGGGAACAGCGGACGGCGACCGCTCCTGGGGTCGAGCTCGGTCATGGTTCCCTCCGCCGGCTGGAGTACCGCCCGGAGCAGCACCGGCTCCCGGAGGCGGAACGGGCCCAGCTGTCCGCGCTCGGCCCGCGCCGCCCGGTCTGAGCCGCTCGTCTCATTCCGCTCGTGCCTGCTGACAGCGCGCCCCGGCAACGCCAGAATCGGCACGGACCATCGGCTACCGGCAGGTAGCCACCGGCCCGCGTAGGCAGGCAAGCCCGGTCAAGGAGGACCTCGCGTGTTCAGCACCATGCAGGACGTACCGCTCACCGTCGCCCGGATCCTGGAGCACGGGTCGACCTTCCACGGGCAGGCCACCGTCACCACCTGGACCGAGTCCGGCCCCGAGGTGCGCAGCTTCGCCGAGATCGGCGCCCGGGCCGCGCAGCTGGCCCACGCCCTGCGCGACGACCTGGGCCTGACCGGCGACCGGGTGCTGGCGACCCTGATGTGGAACAACGCCGACCACCTGGAGGCGTACCTCGCCGTCCCGGCCATGGGCTCGGTGCTGCACACGCTCAACCTGCGGCTGCCCGCCGCGCAGCTCGCCTACATCGTCAACCACGCGGCCGACCACGCGATCGTGGTCAGCGGCAGCGTGCTGCCGCTGCTGGCCGGCGTGCTGGACCAGCTCTCGCCGACCCTGCAGCACATCGTGGTCAGCGGCCCCGGCGACCGCTCGCTGCTGAGCGGCTTCGCCGGCACCGTGCACGACTACGAGGAGCTGATCGCCGGCCGTCCCACCACCTTCCCGTGGCAGGACGAGATCGACGAGCGCCGCCCCGCGATGATCTGCTACACCTCCGGCACCACCGGCGACCCCAAGGGCGTGGTCTACAGCCACCGTTCGGTCTACCTGCACTGCCTGCAGGTCAACTCGGCGGCCACCTTCGGCCTGACCCCGCAGGACGTCACGCTGCCGGTGGTCCCGATGTTCCACGTCGGCGCCTGGGGCATCCCGCACGCCGCCTTCATGTCCGGCGCGAGCCTGCTGATGCCCGACCGCTTCCTGCAGCCGCAGCCGCTGGCCACCATGATCGAGCAGGTCCGACCCACCGTCAGCGCCGCCGTGCCGACCATCTGGAACGGCCTGCTGGACGAGCTGGACCGCCCGACGGGCCGCGACACCCCGTACGACGTCTCCTCGCTGCGCCAGGTGGTGATCGGTGGCTCGGCCTGCCCGCCGGCCCTGATGCGCGCCTTCCAGGAGCGGCACGGCATCCGGGTGGTGCACGCCTGGGGGATGACCGAGACCTCGCCGCTGGGCACCTTCGGCCTGCCGCCCGCCGGGCTGAGCGAGGAGCGGGAGTGGGAGTACCGGGCCATGCAGGGCGTCTTCCCGGCCTCGGTCCAGGCCCGGCTGACCGGCCCGAACGGCGAGCGGATGCCGCACGACGGGGTGTCCGCCGGTGAGCTGGAGGTGCGCGGCCCGTGGATCGCCGGCGCCTACTACGGCGGCGCGGACGGCGAACCCGAGCGCCCCGAGGACAAGTTCACCGAGGACGGCTGGCTGCGCACCGGCGACGTCGGCACCATCACCCCCGACGGCTTCCTCACCCTCACCGACCGGGCCAAGGACGTGATCAAGTCCGGCGGCGAGTGGATCTCCTCGGTGGAGTTGGAGAACCACCTGATGGCCCACCCCGAGGTGGCCGAGGCCGCCGTGGTCGCCGTACCGGACGAGAAGTGGGGCGAACGGCCGCTGGCCACCGTGGTGCTGCGCCCGGGGGCCGCCGTCGACCTGCGCGGCCTGCGCGCCTTCCTGGCCGAGCGGGTCGCCTCCTGGCAGCTGCCCGAGCGCTGGTCGCTGGTGCCGGCCGTTCCCAAGACCAGCGTGGGCAAGTTCGACAAGAAGGTGATCCGCGCCGACTACGCCGCCGAGCGGCTGGACGTGACGGTGCTCGGCAAGGAGTGAGCCGGCCTCGGGCGAGGCCGCCCGCCCTCAGCGGTGGGCGACCTCGCCCAGCGAGCCGATCCGGCCCAGCAGGTCCACGATCCGCTCCTGGACGTCCGCGCTGGTCGAGCGCTCGGCCAGGAAGAGCACCGTCTCGCCGGTGCGCAGGCGCGGCAGTTCGGCCGGGTCCAGGTCCACCGAGGTGTAGACGACCAGCGGGGTGCGGTGCAGCCGGTCGTTGGTGCGCAGCCAGTCCAGCAGGCCCATCCGGCGCCGCTTGATCTGCAGCAGGTCCATCACCACCAGGTTGGGCTGCACGCTGGACGCCTTGGAGACCGCGTCGTTCTCCGACTCGGCGTGCTCCACGTGCATCCCGCGCCGCTCCAGGCTGCTGGTCAGCGCGGCCGCGATGTCCGGGTCGCCCTCCACCAGCAGCACCCGGGCCGCGTGGTTCTCGCTGTCCTTGGGGGCCAGCGCGCGCAGCAGCACCGCCGGGTCCGCGCCGTAGGCGGCGTCCCGGGTGGCCTGCCCGAGGCCGGCCGTGACCAGCACCGGCACCCGGCTGTTCAGCGCCGCCGTGCGCAGCGACTGCAGCGCGGTGCGGGTGATCGGCCCGGTCAGCGGGTCGACGAAGAGCGCCGCCGGGTAAGCGGCGACCTGTGCGTCCACCTCCTCGCGGGAGCGCACTATCACCGGCCGGTAGCCGCGGTCCTGCAGCGCCTGCTTGGTCGACGGGTCCGGCTCCGGCCAGACCAGCAGTCGGCGCGGCCGGCCGTCGGCGGCGGGGCTGACCATCGTCGGATAGTCCGGGTACTCCGGCACCCGCGGCGTGCTGGCCCCGGTGGCCTCGTCCTCGCCGGTGAGCCGGGGCAGCGCGCTGTCGCCCACCGAGGCCCGAGCCGACGGATCGTCAGCCGAGACCGAAGGGGCGGACGGCAGCTCGGCGACCGGGCGCGGCGGCGTGCGCTGCTCCACCTGTACGGGCTGCGCCGGCGCCGGGACCGGGAAGGCGGCCGGGAACGCGCTCGCGAAGCCGGAGGGCCGGTGCGGCGTCAGCTCGCCGAGCCCGGTGCCGACCGGCACCTGCTGCGGTACGGGCAGGGCCGCCGGCGGTCCGCTGAGCATCGGCGGGACCGGGGTGGCGGTGGGGGCAACGGCGGTGCTCGGCGCTTCGGCCAGGGCGAGCGCGCTGGACGGGCCGGACTCGGCCGGCTGGGCCGGACGGGCCGGTTCCAGCGCCATCGGGCCGTTGCCGGTGGTGGTGCCGGTGGTGGTGCCGTTGCCGGAGCTGGTGGCGGCACTGGTGCTCGCCTGCTGCTCGCCGCCGGGCAGGCCGAGCCGTCTGCGCCGGCCGGTGGGCTGCTGCTGCTCCGCGACCGGCGCGGCTGCGGGCGCGACCGGGACGGCCGGCAGCGCGTGCTCCAGCCCCGGGTACACCGGCATCCCGGTGTCGGGCACCCCGGGCAGCGCCAGGGCCGGGGGTTCGTTCGAACTCTGTGCCGGCAGCGCCCGCCGCCGCCGGGACGGCTTCTCGCTCTCCTCGCCCGTACCGGTCCGGGCAGTGCTGCCCGAACCCAGCGCGATCGGGTCGCGCGGCTCCGCCGGGGCCGGCTCGGCCGCCACCGGCGCGGGGCCGCCGGGGCCGAGTGCGATCGGCGTCCGGGGTTCGGCGGCCGGTTCGGCGGGCTCCTCCGACGGGTCGTCAGCAGCTTCGGCCGGACCGCCCGCCAGCCCCGGCAGGTCCGGCAGCACGGCCGTGTCGGTCTCCCGCGGCACCCGCCGCCCGTCACCCGCCGCCGCCCGGGCGGCCGCGGCCTGCGCCGCGTCGTCGTCCAGCGGCAGTTCCACCACATAGGTGGTGCCCGCGTGGTTGGGCAGGTCGTGCGGCTGCAGCACGCCGCCGTGCCGCTCCACCAGGGCGCGGGCCATCGGCAGGTGCACCCGGCTGCCGCCGCGGCCGGGACCGCGGACCTCGATCCGGGCCACGTCACCGCGCTGCGCCGCGGCCAGCACCACCATCGGGGGCTCGCCGGTGTCGGTGGTCACCGAGCCGGTCAGCGCAGTCCCGCTGACATCGGCCACCAGGTAGGCCAGCGCCTGGGCCAGCCGCTCCTGGTCGGCGGTCACCTCGACCGCGGCCGCGTGCACCGAGAAGCGCAGCCGGCCGTGGCCGACCAGCTGCCCGGCGTACTCGACGGCCCGGGCCACCAGCTTGTCCAGTGAGGTCTGCGCGCGGTTGAGCCCGCCGTCGGCCTCCTCCGCCTGCTGGTGGGCGAGCACGCCGTCGATCAGCAGGCCGAACCGGCGGCAGTCGTCGGCCAGCGCGCGCAGCATCCAGTTCGCCTCCGGCCAGAGCTGTCCGGCGGGGTCGGCGGCGAGGGTGGCGATCCGCTGCTGCAGGGCTTCCAGGGCGCCGCTGACCTCGGTCTCCAGCACCGCGCCGAGGTGCTCGACCTTGGCGGTCAGGGCGAGTTCGCGAGTCCGGTCGGTGAACGTCATCACCGCGCCGACCAGCTGCTCGCCGTCGCGCACCGGAGCCGTCGTCAGGTCGACGGTGACCGGGCGGCCGTCCTTGCGCCACAGGGTGGCGCCGCGCACCCGGTGCTTGCGGCCGGAGGTGAGGGTGTCCAGCAGCGCGGACTCGTCGGCGGCCAGCGGGGTGCCGTCGGCCCGGGAGTGCTGGACCAGCGGGTGCAGTTCGCGGCCGCCGAGCTCGCTGGCCCGGAAGTCGAGGATGTGGGCGGCGGCCGGGTTGACCAGCACGACCCGGCCCTCGAGGTCCACGCCGAGCACGCCCTCGGCGGCCGCGCGCAGGATCATCTCGGTCTGCTTGTGCTGGCGGCGCAGTTCGGCCTCGACGCCGAGCCGGCTGGACAGGTCGCGGACCAGGAGCAGCAGCAGGTCGTTGGCGGAGCTGGCGCGCGGACCGCCCTCGCGGTACGGGTCGTACGGGACGAGCGGGGAGAGCGCGTAGCCGCGGCCCTCGCTGGCGGTCTCGTCGGCGAAGTCGTTGCCGGAGACCTCCACCGGGAAGGTGCTGCCGTCGGTGCGCCGGGCGGTCATCCGGACCGGCTTGTCGGCCTCGTCCTGGTCGCGCGGGGCGGGGCGCATCGAGCCGGGGATCCGGCTGGGGTCGAAGTCGGGGAGCAGGTCCAGCACGCCCATCCCGACCAGTGAGGTGCCGGGGGTCTGCATGGCGCGGACGGCGGCGTGGTTGGCGTCCACCACGGTGCCGTTGCTGTTGACCAGCAGCAGCGCGTCGGGCAGTGCGTCGAGTATCGCGGCGAGGCGAGCAGCGCCTCGGATCGGCCTGCTGCTCACGTCGACAGGTCTCCTCACGACTTACGACTGCGGTTCGCGGGTGCGGACCGGGCTGCCTCCGGGGGTTGGAGTATCCCATTGTTTTTGCCGAGAGGACGACCCGCCTAGTAACGTAACCAGTGGTTGGTGCCGGAGCCCCGAGCTGTGGCATCATCGCATCCACGCGGAGAGCGCCGGAGTCCGGCGCGGTCCGCAGGGATGGAGGCTTCGCCTAGTCCGGTCTATGGCGCCGCACTGCTAATGCGGTTTGGGTCTTAAAGCCCATCGAGGGTTCAAATCCCTCAGCCTCCGCCAAGAGGGCCCCGCCGACTTCGGTCGGCGGGGCCCTTTGCGTTCGAGGTCCGCCCAGAGCCGCCCGGACCCGCCGGAACTTATCGATTTCACCCCAGGTCGGCGGTCATGTAATGTTGTCCCCGCACCGCCCCGCTGGCCCCGGCCGACAGGGCGAGCGCTCATAGCTCAACGGATAGAGCACTTGACTACGGATCAAGAGGTTGCAGGTTCGAATCCTGCTGAGCGCACCACCACCCCGCTCAACGCGTCCCCCCGGGGCCGCACCGAGCGCTCATAGCTCAACGGATAGAGCACTTGACTACGGATCAAGAGGTTGCAGGTTCGAATCCTGCTGAGCGCACCACCCGAAGGCCCCTCGACTCGTCGAGGGGCCTTCGTCGTTCCTGACCCCCCTTCAGTGGCTCGGCTGGTCAGTGGCCCGGCGCGGGCCAGGCGGCCGAGCGCAGCGCCCGGCTGCAGGTGGACGGCAGCAGGCCGAGCGCGAGCAGTCCGGCGAGCAGTGCCAGCGCGGTGCCCGGGGCCAGCCGGTCGAGCAGCAGGCCGGCGCCGAAGGTCCCGGCGGGGACGCCCAGCATCAGGGCGGTCATGGTGACGGCGATCACCCGGCCGCGCAGGGCGTCCGGCACCTGCTGGAAGATCAGCACGTCGATCATCACCCGGAGCGCGGGCATCGCCAGGTTCATCGCGGCGAGGGCGAGGAAGACGGTGACCTGTCCGCCCGGCAGCAGCGGCGCCAGGGTCAGCGGGACGCAGAGCCAGGCGGCGGCGAGCAGCAGTCGGCCGGGGCCGGCCAGCCGCTGCAGCCGGCCGACCAGGAAGGCACCGGCGATCGCGCCCACCGCCTCGCCGGCCAGGGTGAGGCCGATCGCGGTGCTGGACCCGCCGCGGTCGCGGAGCAGCACGATCACCGCGAGGGTCATCGCCGAGCCGACCAGGTTGAGCGGGATCGCGGCGCCGAGGGTGGCGCGCAGCAGCGGGCTGGCGAGCAGCAGCCGCAGTCCGGTCCACGGGCCGGGCGGGTGCGGAACCTCCGACCGGTCGGACTCCGGGGCTGCGGGCCTGCCGTCGTAGCGCACCGCGCAGGTGGCGAGGAAGGAGAACAGCGAGCCGAGCGCGGTGCCGAGGACCGGGACGGCCCGGCCGACGGCGAAGAGCAGTCCCGCCAGCGGTGGGCCGAGCAGGGCGGCCGTGCTGCCGCGCAGCTCCTCCCGGGCGAGCGCCTGGGGCAGTTGGGCGGCCGGCACCACGGCCCGCACCGCGAGCATCCGCACCGGTCCGCCGTACGCCGTGGCGCCGCCCACCACCGCGGCCGCCAGCAGGGCGTGCGCCACGGTGAAGTGATGCACCGCCAGGGCGACCACCACGCTGGCTGTGGCCAGGAACCGGACCGCGTCCGCGGCCAGCAGGACGGTCCGGCGGTCGTACCGGTCGGCCACCGCTCCCGCGTGCACGCCGCACAGCACGGAAGCGGCGAACTGCACCGCGCCGAAGGCGCCGGCGACGGCGGGCGAGCCGGTCATCGCGAGCAGCAGCAGGGGGTAGGCCGTGTCGGCGAGGCGGGCGCCGAGGACGGAGGCGGCGGCGCCGGTCCACAGGACCTGGAAGCGGCGGTTCTGGTGCAGCGGAACCGGGATCGCGGTATCCAGCATGGCATTCCCCCTTGTGGCAACGTTCACTAATGCGTGAATGATTACCGATGGGTGAGCATCACCACAAGCCCTGAACGCGTGCCAGACTGACCGCATGCAGGAGAGGTCCGAAGAACGCCTGGTGGACGACGTCGCGACGCTCAAGGCGCTGGCCGATCCGGTGCGGCTGGCGATCCTCGACGCGCTGGTGCGGCACGACCCGCAACCGCTCACCGCCAAGGAGCTGGCCGTCGAACTGGACGAGCCGCAGACCAAGCTCTACCGCCACCTCAAGCAGCTGGAGAAGGCCGAGCTGATCGGGGTGGCCGGCACCAGGCTGGTCTCCGGCATCGTGGAGAGCCGCTACCAGGTGCGGCAGAAGGAGCTGCGCCTGGCCAGCGCGATCTTCGCGGCGGGCTCGCCGGAGCGGCCGGAGGCGCTGGGGGCGATGCTCGCGGCGCTGGACTCGTTCCGCCACACCTTCGAGCGGGACTTCCTGGCCGACCGGATCGACTTCGCCTCCCCGCCGAGCGGGGCCCCCGGGGTCTTCGCGCACAGCGTCTTCCGGGTCAGCCCGGAGCGGGCCGCCCGGCTGCGGGCCCGGCTGCGCGAGGTGCTGGCCGAGGCGGCGCAGGCGGAGGAGGGGGAGGAGAGCGGGGAGACCGTGGACGTGAAGCTCTTCACCCTGATGTACACCGAGCGGTCCTAGCGCTCTTCCCGCAGAGCCTGCCGCCGTCTGTCCGCCGTCCGTCCGCCCGTCCGCCGTCCGTCCGCCCGTCCGCCGTCCGTCCGCCCGTCCGCCGTCCGTCCGCCCGTCCGCCGTCCGTCCGCCCGTCCGTCCGCCCGTCCGCCGTCCGTCCGCCCGTCCGCCGTCCGTCCGCCCGTCCGCCGCCCGTCCGCCGCCCGTCCGGGGGCCGTCCGGGTGGTTCGTGGGGATGTCACGCGGGTGGCGGTGTTGACGGGGCGTTAGATCGTGATTCCTTTTTGTCACATCTTGTGCTCAGGAGGAGTCTCATGACCGCGACCCGGCAGAGCAGAGGTCGTCGCCCCAGGCGGACGGTCGTGGTCACGGTGGCGCTCGCTGCCGGGCTGACCCTCGGCTGGGTGCCGACCGTCTCGCAGGCGCAGCAGTCACCGGACAGTTGGACCGCCGAGCAGCGCGCCGTGCTGCGCTCCGGCCTGACCGTCGACCTCGACTTCACTCCCGTGCCCGGCGTCGGCGCCCAGGCCGAGGCGGGCCGGCTCGGCGAGGCCGGCTTCGCCGACGGCGTCCGCGCCGGGGCGCCCGCCGAGACCTTCACGGTGGCCCAGGACCGCCCGCAGGTGGACGGCGCCTGGCGAACCCTCGGCACGCTGCAGCTCACCTTCTCCCGCCCGGTGCGCAATCCCCGACTGCACGTCAGCGGACTGGCCGGAGTGGCCACCGGCAGCAGCGGCAGCACCGCCTCCGCCCTGCGGCTGAGCGTTACCGGCGGCAGCCCGGCCGGCCCCGCCCTCACCGCCCGGTCCCCCTGGAAGGGGTGGACGGTGGCCGGCGGCGCGCTCGGCCCGGCCGGCCCGGACGGCGCGGCCGACGGGACCGTGGAGCCGGCCGGCAGCCTGGAACTCGACGGCACCTTCGACACCGCGACCTTCCGGGTGGAACGGCGCGACACCGCCGCGCCCGGCAGCGTCACCGCGCCCCCGAAACTGCGTCAGGCCTTCACCGTCACCCTGGACGAGGCACTGGGCAGCGCGCCCTCCGGATACGGCAACGCCTCGCACCTGATCTCCGACCTCTTCCTCGGCAACGACGCCGTCAGCGCCGTGCCGGCCAACGGGCTCGCGCACCGGGGCGCCGGCTCCGGGCCGCAGCCCGCACCGCCGGAGATCCAGCCGGGCCGCACCGAGCACACCGCGAACGACCCGACGCTCAGCTTCCCCCGGGACGCCGCGATCGGCCGGTACTACGACCTGACCGTCCCGGTCAGCCCCGGCCAGGCCGGAGCAACCCTCGCCGGATGGATCGACTTCGACCGCGACGGCCACTTCGACGCCACCGAGCGCGCCCAGGTCGACATCACGCCGGGCGCCGGCAGCGCGACGCTGGAGTGGATCGTGCCGCCGAACGTCGCCGCCGGGGACACCTGGGCCCGGCTGCGGATCGCCCGCGACCCGGCGCAGGTGGTCGCGGCCGACGGCTTCGCGGACGCGGGCGAGGTCGAGGACCAGTCGATCAACCTCGCGGTGGGCGCGGCCAAACCGGAGATCACCAGCCCCGTCGCGGGCTCGGCGGTCGGCGACACCAGGCCCGAGTTCCACGGCGACAGCGGCGTGGCCGGGGCCACCGTCCAGGTCCAGGAGGGGACGGTGACGCTCTGTCAGGCCAGGGTGGACGGGAGCGGCAACTGGAACTGCCGCCCGGCCACCGGACTGTCCCAGGGCGAGCACACGGTGCTGCCCTCCGAGACCACCAGCGGCGGCGTGGTGCTGCGCGGGGACCCGGTCCGGATCACCGTCAGCACGACGCCGCCCACGCCCCCGCTCCTCACCCTGCCCGAGTACACCAACGACCCCGGGCTGCTGCTGACCGGGACGGGAGCGGAGGCGAGCACCGTGGCCGTGACGGAGACCGTCGCGGGTTCGGTGAACGAACTCTGCCGTACGGCGGTACGGGCCGACCGGGCCTGGTCCTGCCTGCCGGTGGAGGAGCTGGCCGAGGGCACCCATGTGCTCACCGCGGTGGCGGTCGATCCGGCGGGCAACCGTGCCGCCGGAAAACCCACCACGCTGATCGTGGACACCCTGCCGCCGACCAAGCCGGTGCTGACCGCGCCGGGGCCGGGCGAGGAGGTGCACGTGGTGCGGCCGCGCCTGACCGGCCGCGGTGAGCCCGGTGCGATCGTCACGGTGATCGCCGGCGGGGACGGCGCGCTCTGCGCGGCGGTCGCGGCGGTGGACGGGAGCTGGGCGTGCAACGCGGTCCGGGACCTGGGGGAGGGCGAGCAGCTGCTGACCCCGACGGCGACGGACCGCGCGGGTAACGCGGCGACGGGGGACGCGGTGCGGGTGCGGGTGGTGCTGCCTGGGGCGGCGGCTTCCCCGAGCGGGAGCGCGAGCGCGGTGGCTTCCCCGAGCCTCAGCCCGAGCGCCGGCCCGAGTGCGAGCCCGAGCCCGAGCGCGAGTGCGAGTGCGAGTGCGAGCTCCAGCCCGAGCGCGAGCCCCAGCGTGGGCGCGAGCCCGAGTGCGCTCGTGGCCCCGAGCACGAGCCCGAGTGCCCCCGCGAGCCCAGCGAGTCCTGCGCCCGGTAGCGCGAGCCCGCTCCCCGATTCCGCCCCCGCGTCCCTCCTCCCGCTCCCCGGCGACTACCCGCTCCCCGTCCACGTTCCCGCCGTGCGGGCGCTGTTCATGAGCTCCGTCCCCGGCCACGCCCCCCAGAAGTCGATCCCGCCGACTTCTCACACCCCTGACACCTCGTTGACCCCCGCCCTCGCCCAGCCCCTCGCGCCGCCCCCCACCGAGGTCTCGCTGGTGCGGCACGCCTCGCTCGGGGGATGGCGGGCCGCCACCTGTGGGGCGTTCCTGATCCTGACCGGCATGACGCTGATCACCAGGAGGGTCCTCGCCCGGGGCTCCGGCACCCGGCGGCGCTGACCGCCACCCCGGGTGGCGGTATGCCCGAGGACACCTGGCGGGCTGTCAGTGACCTGCGCAAACGGCACCGACGGTCCGTCAGGAAGAGCCGACACACCGACAGCTAAATGTCGCATTTAAAGACTTATGTACCTAGCCTGACTCTGGCACCGCCCGTCAGACCCGGGCCGACAGTTGCGTGACACATCGACCCCGAGGATCCCCATGGACGTCCCCCGCGACCCCTCCCTTCGTACGCTCGCCGGGGCCACCCCACTCCCCAAGACGGCGCTGCCCGCCACCGTCGGTCCACAGCTTGTGGATACCCGCGCCGAGCTCGCCAGCCGCCGCCCGCCGAAGGCCGACCCGGACCTGCGGGAGTGTCCGGCCTTCGCCCTGCCCGGCTGGGTCGCGCTGCTGGCGCTGCTGCTCGCGACGGCCTCGATCACCCTGGTGCTCGCCCAGACCGGGGTGATCCCGCACTTCGCCGACACCCTGCCGGACCTGCGCACCGAGGCCGTCCGCGAGGCCGGCGGGCCGGTGGTCACCGACGGGGCGCTGGCCGCCGTGAGCGGTGCCGGGCTGGTCCTGCTGGTCGCGCTCGCCGGGCTGCTCGCCAACGCGGCCGGCCAGACCCGGGTGGTCAGCCGCTGGGGGCGCTACCGGGGCACCGTCCGCCGGGCCGGGCTGGTCTGGGTGAACCCGCTGCTGCGGCGTCGGCGGGTGGACGTCCGGCTGCGGCACTGGCGCAGCGAACCGGTGCAGGTCACCGACCGCACGGGGACGCCGATCCTGGTCCGGCTGCTGGTGGTCTGGCGGATCAAGGACACCGCCCGCGCGGTCTTCGGGGTCCGCGATCACGAGGCCTACCTGCGCGAGCAGATCCACGCCGTGCTCAACCGGACCGCCAGCACCCTGCCCTGCGACAGCGACGCGGGGCCCGGACCGGCGCTGCGCGACGGACAGTGGTTCGCCGACGAGCTCACCCGCTCGCTGGCCGCCGAGGCCGCGCCGGCCGGTCTGGAGGTGTACTCGGTGCAGCCGCTGGCCCTGGAGTACGCGCCGGAGGTGGCCGAGTCGATGCGCCGGCGCCGACTGGCCGACCTGGACGCGGGGCTGCGCACGGTGCTGGTGGACGACGCGGTGGAGGCCGCCGCGCTCGCCGTGCGGCGGCTGGAGCGAGCCACCGCCCATGAGCTGGACAGGGCGGCTCGCAGTGCGCTGATGGAGCAGCTGCTGGTGGCCTTCGTCGCACCGGCGGGGGTGACGAGCACCGTACCGGCGCCCGCCGCCCGGCCGGTCACCAAGAACGGGGTCCGCAAGGAAGGAAATCGAGCATGAGGATAGCCACCGACCCCGCCCTGATCGGCTTCGACGAGCGGATCGGCGAGCTGGCGGCGCCGCAGGAGTGTGGCTGCCCGCACTGCGCCCGCCGGGCGAGCCTGCGCACGGGCGAACCGTCGGGGCGCGCGGGCCGAATATCCGCGATGGGCATCACGGTCCGCAGCACCTGTCTGGCCACCACCGTCCTCGCGGGCGCCGGTGTGATCGGGCTCGGCCTCGGCGCCGGGACGGCCAACGCGGAACCCGCGCCCAGCCACGCGGGGTGGGACGGCACCCGCTACTGGTTCAAGAACGAGAGCGGCGCCTGGCGCTGGACCGTCCACTACGACACCTACCTGAACCGCACCGGCGGCGGCTCCGCCAAGGCCACCGCTACCGACGACGGCATGAGGCAGGGGTGGGACGGTTCCCGCTACTGGTTCAAGAACGAGGCCGGCGAGTGGCGGTACACCGCCTACTACGACACGTATCTGAGCCGGACCGGCGGCGGCTCCACCAGTGCCACCGCGACCGACAGTGCCACCGCCACCGACGACGGCATGAGGCAGGGGTGGGACGGCTCGCGCTACTGGTTCAAGAACGAGGCGGGCGAGTGGCGGTACACCGTCCACTACGACACCTATCTGAGCCGGACCTCGGGTGCGAGCAGCACGGCGACCCAGCAGTCGAGCACCAGCAGCACGAGCAGCACCGAGCCCGCCATCGCCTACGCGCTCGCCCAGCTCGGCAAGCCGTACGTCTGGGGCGGCGACGGTCCGTACGGCTACGACTGCTCGGGCCTGGTCCAGCAGGCCTATCTGCGGGCCGGGATCGAGCTGCCGCGGGTCGCCGACGACCAGTACGCGGCGACCACCCCGATCGGTTCCGGTCAGCTGCGCCGCGGCGATCTGATCTTCTGGTCGGACAGCAGTCGGGCCTCGGGCATCCACCACGTGGCGATCTACCTGGGTGACAGCCAGTACATCGAGGCGCCGCGCCCGGGCAAGAACGTCCGGATCTCCACCCTCAACAGCGGCTACTACCCGACCCACCTGGGCCGGCCGTAGCCGTCGGCGCGGCCCGGAGTCTGTCCACAGCCTGTGGACAGACTCCGGGCCGCCTCGCGTCACTCGGGTGAGGGGTCCGGGCTGTGCCGGGGCAGGGTCGATTGGCTAGAGTCCCATGCCATGGCTGAGAACAACTATGAAGACCCTGCCGGCAGCACTCAGATGTTCCGGGCCTTTGTGGAGACTCCGGCGGCCCAGGCCCCGAGCAACGTCTCCGTGCACCGCAGCAGTGGCGGCGGCCGCACCGGTCTGATCGCGGTGGGTGCGATCGTCGCGGTGCTGGTGGTCGTCGCGGTGGTCTGGCTCGCCGTCAAGTAAGCACCCGCCGTCAAGTAAGCACCCGCCGTCAAACAGGCAAACGCCTGATCAGCAGGGCTGGCGCCAGGCGTCCAGCTCCAGGTGCTTGGCCATCGAGCTGAGCTTGAGTCTGCGCGACTGGTCGCAGAACTGGCTGGTCGGCACGTTGTACTCGACGTTCAGCACGGCCTTGCCCTGCTGGATGAACGGCGTGAGCTTGTCGCACTCCGAGTACTCGGCGCACTGCTCGTTGACCGCGAAGTCGAAGTCGCCCACCAGGGCCGGGATCTGGTCGAGGTCGTTCTTGAGGGCGACACCCAGGCCCCGGTCGTGGGCGAGTGCTGCCACCATCTTGTCGAAGGCGAGCTGCTGGTCCGCGGTGAGCGGGAAGCCGGAGTTGTTGGCGTAGGCGTCCAGCAGGTCGGGCTCGATCGCGTCGAAGCCCTTCTCCTTGCACATGTCGAAACGCTTGCCCAGCAGCGGGCGCAGCACGTCCAGTTGGCGGATGTCGAACCACTTCTCGCCCTTCCACCCGTTGCCGGAGCCGCGCACCGCGTTGGGGAAGGCGCCGGCGTCCGGGCGGAAGTCCTCCCAGGAACCGGCGTTGACGTAGCAGATCACCTTGCGGCCCTTGGCGTGCAGCGAGGCGACCACGGCGGCGCTGTTCTCGAAGCCGTCGATGTCGTAGACCGGGGCGTCCACGGACTGGTCGACCGAGCCACCGAGTTGCCACTGCCAGGTGGTGCCGGGCGCGGGGTGCCAGATCGCCTTGCCGGGGGAGGCCGACCCGGACGGCGAGCCCGAGGCCGAGCCCGAGGCCGAGGCCGAGCCGGACGGTGACGGGCTGGGCGAGCCGGACGACCCGCTGGGCGAAGGGGTGCCGGTCGGAGCCGTGCTCGAGGCGGACGGCGAGTCCGAGCTGCCGGCCGAGGCCGACGGCACCGGCTGCGGCGCCGCCGTCTCGTCCCCGTCGTCGCCACCGCCGTCGCTGCCGCAGGCGGTGGCGAGCAGCGCGGTGGTCAGGGTCAGGGCCGCCAGCAGGATGGGCGTACGACGGGTCACAGCGAGCACTCCGGATCAGTCGGGTTCGGTGGTGATGGAGTGGCGGGAGTTCCCGTGGCGGCGGGTGGAACAGCGGGTGCGAGCCCGTACGGCAGCGTATCCCAGGGGTTCTCCCCGCCCCCGGGCACCAGGCAGCCGGCGCCGGCCCGGCGGGAGGCGAGCAGGGTGCCCGCCGCCTCGGCCCGGCCGGCGGGGACTTCGTAGACCAGGTGGCAGAACCGCTCGGCCGGGTGGTGTCCGGTCCACAGCGGCAGCACCAGGTCCTCGTACCGGCTCAGGCTGCCCTCGAAGGTGACCAGCAGGTCGCTCAACTCGGGCTCGGCGTACTCCGGCTCGGGGTGGTTGCCGTGGCCGAGGACCACTGTGTGGCAGCCGGCCGCACGGGCCGCGACGGCGAGCCGGCGGTAGTGCGGGACGGCCGCCGGGTGGCTGGCGGCCTGGTCGAAGTACACGCCGGTGGTGCCGTACCACTGACGGTGGGTCAGCAGGTCGGCCACCACCTCGGCGTGCGGTCGGGTGCCGTAGTCGGTGTCCACGTAGCCGAGCAGCTCGATGCCGGCCGCGGTGAGCTCCTTCGCGGCCTGCACGAACGCCGGGTCGGGCGCCGGGCCCGGGCCGTTGGCGACATTGAGCACCACGGCCCGCACGGCGCCCGGCCCGGCGGCCGCCACCGCCTGCCAGGCCGCCGGGTCCACCGCGGGGTGGACGTACAGCGGCACCAGCAGGCGGCCGGCGGTCGGGGCGGTGCCGGTCGTGGCGGCGCCGGTCATCGCAGTGCCGATCATCTCCGGCCGGCGTCCCGGGTGACGGACGACCAGAGGTCGCGCAGGCTGTCGGCCAGCTCGAATCCCGGCCGCCAGTCGAGCGCGGCCGTGGCCGCCGAGATGTCGGCCTGCTGCCAGGAGACCGCGGCCGACCGCTCGGAGCCGCTGCCGGTCTCGGCCAGCCGCCCGGTGTAGCCGGCGGCCGCCACCAGGCCCTCCGCCACCGCCCGGACGGGCTGGGCCCGGCCGCCGGCGATGTTGAGGATCCTGGGCAGCGGGGCGGGTGCCAGCACGGCGGCCACCACCGCGGCCGCGACATCGCGGGCGTCCACGAAGTCGCGGTGCGCGGACAGGTCGCCGAGGGTCACCGCCTCGCCCGGCCCGGCCGCCAGTTCGGCGGCGAGCCGACCGGGCAGCGAGGCCGCGGGCGCGCCCGGGCCGACCGGGTTGAAGACCCGCAGCACCACCGCGTCCACTGCCGACTCGGCCACCGCCAGGGTGCCGGCCAGTTTGGTGACGCCGTAGATCCCGGCCGGCCGGGCCTGGTCGAGCTCGGTCAGCGAGCTGCCGGGCTCGGCCGGTCCGTACTCGCCGGCCGAGCCGAGGTGCACCAACCGCGCTGTCGGGCAGGCGAGTTGGATGGCCTCGGCGAGCACGGCCGGACCTCGGGCGTTGACCTCCGTCTGATGCAGCGCGGAACCGGACACGGCCCCCGCGCAGTTGACCACCGCGGCCGGCGCAAGGGACGCCAGGTCGGCTGCGAGTTCCTTGACCTGACAGGTCGTCAGATCGAGGTGGAGGTCGTGGTCGGGCCGCCGGCCGGCGGTGCGCAACTCGGCCGCGGGCAGGGCCCGCAGCGCGAGTGCGACATGCCGGCCGAGGAACCCGTCCGCGCCGAGCAGCAGGATCCTCACGCGGCCCGCCCGTCGGCGGCGACCGCCTCGGCGAGCTTCACCGGTTCGGCCGGAGCCGGCTCGGCCACCGGTCCCACCATGGAGACCGGCTGGCCCGGCGCCACCGGGGCACTCTCCCGCAGCAGCAGCGAACGCCGCTCGGCGAACTCGGCGTTGGCCCGGTCGTAGTCGTCGGGGCGGCCGATGTCCAGCCAGTAGCCGTTGAACTCGTAGGCGGCCGGCGGGGTCTGGGCCTCGAGCAGGTCGAGCACCAGCTCGTCGAAGCCCAGCGGCAGTCCGGGCTGGTACTTGGCCAGCGCGTGCCGCGAGACGCCGTAGACGCCCATCGAGACCCGGTAGTCGTAGCTGGGCTTCTCGCGGAACTCGGTGATGCTGCCGCTCTCGGTGGTCAGCACGCCGAAGTCGATCTTCACCTCACGCGCGTAGGTGGCGATGGTCAGCGGCGCCCCGGAGTCCTCGTGGTGCCGCAGCACCCCGGCGAAGTCCAGGTCGGTGAGGATGTCGCCGTTCATCACCAGGAAGTTGTCGGGCAGCCGGTCGAGCATGGTGAGCAGCGGGCCCATGGTGCCCAGCGGCGTGTCCTCGACGGCGTAGCCGACCCGCAGCCCCCACTGCGAACCGTTGCCGACGTAGGCGCGGATGATGTGGCCGAGGTGGCCGATGGCGAGCGTGACGGTCTTGAAGCCCGCGGCGGCGAGCTGCCGCATCACGATCTCCAGGATGGCGTGCTGGTCGCCGATCGGAACCAGCGGCTTGGGCAGCGCGGTGGTGTAGGGCCGGAGCCGGACACCCTTGCCGCCGGCCAGGATCACTGCGTGCATAGTGGTCTCCCCCACGAAGTCGACTGGGACGTGCTCAGAACTGGACGTTGTTCAGGGTCGGAACGTGCTCAGACTGGGTCACACGTTGTACAGGTCGGTCTTGTAGCGGGCCAGGTTGGCCGGGTCGCGGAAGAACGCGATGGTCTTCTCCAGACCGGCCTCCAGCGAGTGTGCGGGCGCCCAGTCGGTGGCGGCGCGCAGCCGGCTCGCGTCGGCGACCAGGCGCATCACCTCGGAGTTGGCCGGACGCAGCCGCTGGGTGTCCTCGCGGACCGTCAGGTCGACGTCCATCAGCTTGCCGACCAGGGTGACCAGGTCGCCGACGGAGATCTCGCCACCGGTACCGGCGTTGAAGGTGCGCCCGACCACGGTCTCGGCGGGCGCGGTGCCGACCGCGTGGAAGGCGGCGGCGGTGTCCTTGACGAACATGAAGTCCCGGGTGGGCCGCAGGTCGCCGAGGGTGATCTCCCGGGTCCCGGCCGCGATCTGGGCGATCACGGTGGGGATCACGGCCCGCATCGACTGGCGCGGGCCGAAGGTGTTGAACGGCCGCAGGGTCACCACGGGGGTGTCGAAGCTGGCGTGGTAGCTGTCCGCCAGCCGGTCCCCGCCCGCCTTCGAGGCCGCGTACGGCGACTGGGTGTTGATCGGGTGGTCCTCGGTGATCGGGACCGTCTGCGCCGTGCCGTAGGTCTCGCTGGTGGAGGTGTGCACCAGACGCGGGACGTCCAGGTGGCGCACCGCCTCCAGCACGTTGAGGGTGCCGGTGACGTTGGTGTCGATGTAGGAGTGCGGGGCCTGGTAGGAGTACGGGATCGCGATCAGCGCGGCCAGGTGGTAGACCGCCTCGACCCCCTTGACCAGGCCGTTCACCGATCCCGGGTCGCGCACGTCGCCTAGCACGATGTCCACGGAGTCGAGGGTGTCGGCCTCCAGCGTCTCCAACCACCCGAAGGAGGAGAAGGAGTTGTACTGGACCATGGCCCGCACCCGGTGCCCGTGGGCGACCAGGTGTTCGACCAGGTGGGAGCCGATGAATCCTTCGGCCCCGGTGACTGCGACGGTGGTCATGTCGGTGAACTGCCTTCTCTGTGTGGTGTGGTGGTAAGGAAAATCAGCGGTGACGGGTGGTGCGACCCAGCACGACGACGGCGACCGGGACCAGCAGTACGGCGGCTGCTCCGCAGCCGTACAGCTGGACCATGACCGGATCGCCACCGGCCAGCAGGGCGGTGAACTCGAATCCGGCCGCTGCCAGGCAGAGGCCGGCGGTGCGCCAGGCGACCGCCAGCGCCTGCAGCAGCAGTGCCGTCCACAAGGTGGCGGCGAGCAGCAGCAGGGCGGTCAACTGGGTGGCGCCGATCAGGTGGGCGTTCGCCCAGAGTGGGGTGACCGCGAAGTCGATCGCGGCCACCGCGAGCAGGTAGCCGAGCAGGCAGCCGGCCAGTGCCAGCGCGGTGCGGCGGCGGAAGGCGGCGGGGCTGAGGCTGACCCGCAACGCGGTGGTGGCCAGCGCCCGGTAGCGGTAGAGCAGCCACTCGGCCAGGCCCAGGCTCAACGTGAGCGCCACCAGGGCGGGACCGGTCGCCGACGCCCCGGCGAGCGGTGCGGCCAGCGGACGCAGCGCGTGGTGCAGCGTGGCACCCAGCCCCGCGATCATGGTCAGGGTGCCGACCGCCAGGCCGAACAGCCCGGCCGCCACGGTGCTGGACCAGTCCGGGCCCTCCGCCGCCGTGGCCGACTTGGCGAAGCAGCGGCGCACCTCCCAGCCCGCCAGGCCGAGCGCGGCCGCCAGCGTGCCGAGCAGGATCGCGGCCCGGGCCGGGCCCGGCAGCGGGACGGCGAAGACCAGCCCGGCGCCGATCGCCGACGGGCTGAGCGCGGCCAGCAGCAGCTTCTCCTTGCCCAGCACCAGCAGCGCGGTGGCCGCCGCCAGGTAGCAGGACTGCCCGATGGTGAAGAGCAGGGCGGCCAGCGGCCCGCCCAGCAACCAGCCGGCCGTCGCCGCCAGCAGCGCGCCGGCCGGTCCGCCGATCGCCAGCGCCCGGCCCGCCGCGCGCCGGTCGGCCCGGCTCAGCCAGCCGTACGCGCGGTGCGCCAGCGCCTGGTTCCAGGCCCAGCTGAGCAGCGTGGCGGCGGCCATCGCGGCCATCCCGGAGGGCAGCCCGAAGCGCATCCGGTGCGCGTTGAACAGGCCCGCGCCGAGCAGGTAGCCGAGACCGGGCAGCGCGAAGACCAGTCCGCGCAGCACACAGCGCCACGGGTCGGCCCGCCACGGGTCGGCGGCGGTGACCGGCCCGGGGTAGCGGCGGTCGACCTTGTCGAACAGCTCCTCGGCCAGGGTGAAGGCGTCGGGGCGGCCGTAGAGCAGGGCGGCCTGCTCGTCGGTCAGCCCGTCCGACTCCAGGAAGGCGGCGATCTCGTAGGGGTGCACCGCGTCGGCGCACAGGTCGGCGAGGCGGTCGGCGAGTTCGTCCAGCGGGTCGGGGGAGAGCTCGGGATAGTCGGCGACCGGGTCGAGCGACTTGGGTCGGCGCCGGCGCGGCAGCGTGCGCAGCCGCATGGTCTCCTCGGCCCACCCCGGAGTGCCCTCGTCGGGTACCAGCCGCAGGGGCCCACTCATGCGGCACCCTCTTCGTCGGCGTCCTGGACCACCGTGAGGCCGGGCTTCTCGCCGAGCAGCTCGGTGTAGATCGACCGGAAGCCGTCGATGTTCTGGCGGAGCGTGAACTGCTCGATCACCCGCAGCCGGGCCGCCTCGCCCATGCCCGCCCGGCGGACCGGGTCGCGCAGCAGCTCCAGCGCCGCCCGGGCCATCGGCTCGGGCTCGCGCGGCGGCACCACCAGACCGGTGTCGCCGACCGCCTCGCGCACCCCGCCGACGTCGGTGGAGACGGTGGCCCGCCCCGAGCTCATCGCCTCGATCAGGGTGAACGGGAAGCCCTCGCTGATGCTGCTGAGCATCACCACGTTGCCGGCCGCGTACGCGTCCTGGATCAGCTCGACCCGGCCCTCGAAGACCACCGAGTCGCCCAGCCCCAGCTCCTGGGCCAGCGCCACGCAGCCGTCCCGGTAGCCCTCGGCGCCGCGCGCCGTGCCGCCGAACAACCGCAGTCGGGCGTCCGGCAGTTCGGCCCGGACGATCGCGAAGGCGCGGATCAGGGTCTCCAGGTCCTTGATCGGGTCGACCCGCCCGGCCCAGCTCAGGGTGGGTACCTCGGGCTCGGGGCCGGCCGCGGGGAAGAGTTCGGGGTCGACCCCGTTGTAGACGGTGCGGATGTTCTCCGAGGGGGTGCCGCCGCGCTCCTCCCAGCGCCGGTTGTACCGGTTGCCGGGGGTGACCAGCGCCGCGCGCGAGTAGCTCTCCTCGGCCAGCATCCGGTAGAAGCCGAGCAGCAGGGCCTTCACCGGCCAGCGGTACGGTCCGGTGCGGTAGCCGAGGTAGCGCTCGCGCAGGTAGATGCCGTGCTCGGTGAGCAGGAACGGCACCGCGTACTGCTGGGCGGCTATCAGCCCGGGCAGCGCGGCGAGGCCGCCGCTGACCGCGTGGGCCACGCCGGTCTGAGGCGGTTCGGCGGCCAGCGGGCGCAGCGCGTGCTCGAGCAGGTCGGTGGCGTGCAGTGCGTCGTGCAGGGTGGGGGTCGCGGCCGCGGTGGGCAGGTAGGGCCGGGTCCACACCCCCTGCAGGGTGCGCAGCGCGCCCTCGCTGCGCAGCGCGGGGCTGAGCAGTCCGCGGCGGGCGAAGTCGGCGAAGCCGTAGAGCTCGGTGCCGAAGTGGGTGTCGTAGACGGGGTCGAGCAGGGAGTGCAGGAATCGCTCGTAGGCGTCCAGGAAACGGCGCAGCTCGCGGCCGCGCGGCGGCTTGCCCTGGTCGGCGGGGCCCCAGAGCGGTGCGGTGGTGACACTGCGGACCTGGGGCGGCAGTTCCCAGGCGAGCTCCTCGGTGCCGCTGCCGGTCACCGCGATGATGTCGAACTCGACATCGGGCATGCCCTGGACCAACTGGTCGCACCAGACACTGACGCCGCCGTGTGCGTGCGGGTACGTCCCCTCGGTAAGCAAGGTGACGCGCATCCTGCGTCCTTTCCGCCAAGATCGGTGGCACCCGGTGGCGGCCGGGCGCCGCACCGGTGCGGTCTCGTCGTCTGCGAGCCCGCACCGGTGGGTTGGTGCTGTGCTGTGCTGTGCTGTTGGTGCTGTGCTACTGGTGGTGCCGGTGGTTGTCCGCGCCGGTTACTTGCCGCTGGCCGGGACCAGCGACTTGGCCTTGCTGCGCTTGGTGTCACCCGGGCCGGCCGGGACCGCCTTGGTCACGCCCGAGGGCACGACGGCCTTCGGCGCGGTGCTGGTGGTCTTGGCGGTGCTGGTCACGGTCTTGGCGCCCAGCGCGGCCGGGGTGTTGCCCGAACTCAGCTGCAGGGTGACCGCGCTCTGGAAGACGCCCGGGGTGGCCCAGCCGGACAGCGTGCCGGCGTAGGCCGAGCCGAAGGCGGTGGAGCCGAGCAGCTGCTGCTGCACGGTGCCGTTCGGCATGGTGGCCTCGACCTGGACGCCGGACGGCGCCTGGACGGTGACGGTGCTGCCGATCCGGTAGCCGGTGACCTGGCCGGCCGCGACGGCCTTGCTCCAGGCGGCCCGCTTCTGCAGCTCGACGCCGATGTTGGCCTCGCTCAGGTTCACCACGGGGGCGTTGGTGTTGTACAGCCCCTTGTAGGTGTTGAGGATGCTGTTGAGGACCGGGTAGGCGATCTTGTCCTCGGCGAAGTTGGACTGGTGGATGAAGTGCGGCCGCGGGTCGTTGTTCAGCACGTGGCCGAGGTCGATCCGGGTCTCCAGCGGCACGATGTACGAGGCGTACCCGGTGCTGGTGTTCAGCGGGGCCGCCAGGCAGGTGGAGTTGCCCGAGGTCTCACAGACCCCGCTGCCGCCGTTGGCCTTGCTGGTGTAGATCCAGTTGTACTCGTCGACCTCTTCGTTGGTGTGGCCGGCGTTGTAGAACACGTTCATCGGGTAGCGCGGGACGGTCTCCGTGCTGCCCACCAGACGCTGGTTGGCCTCGCGGGAGGCGTCGCTGCCGGTCCACTTGATCCCGGTGGCGGCCAGCGCCGGCGCCAGGTTCGGGTTGTCGACGGGCTGCTGAGGCGTGGTCACCAGGCCCGAGTGCTCACCGGTGAGCAGCTCCTGCGGGTTGATGTTCAGCTTCTGCGCCTTGGCCCAGTCCAGGTTCTTCTGGATCGCGGTCTGGATGTCCGCCTGGCTGACCCAGACCGTGTTGCCGCTGGCGTCGGTCTGGCACTTCCACGGCACGACGGTGACGTCCTGCACGCAGCCCAGGAACGGGTGGTCCCAGGTGTGGTTGATGAACCGCAGCGAGTTCTGGTTGGCCAGGGTCGCGGTCAGCAGCCCGTCGGTGGTGGCGCCGGAGTTGGAGAGGTAGTCCTCACTGCCGTAGCCGTTGAACGGCAGGTCGACGGTGAAGTTGTTGGCCTTCTCCCAGTTCACCAGGTAGGTGACGTCGTCCGCGGTCATCCGGATCGGGTTGCTGTCGGCCGGGGTGCCCGGCTGGCAGGTGACGTCACCGGGGGTGCACTTGAGGTTGGTGTCCCAGCGGTCGTCGGACAGGAACAGGTCGTCCGCGTGGAGCGCGAAGTAGTTCCGGTCGTAGCCGAGGTGCACGCCCTGGGTCAGCCAGTCCACCATGCCGCGGGCCAGCAGCCGGTACTGCTGCTGGTACTGGTTGTAGACGAAGGTGACGACCAGTTCCTTGCGGCTGTCGTGGCTGTACTCGCCGACCAGCGAGCCGCGCGCCGTGCTGTTCGGGATCGGCGCGTCCACCAGGGGGGTGAACGAGGCGCCGGCCGGCAGGGTGGTGAGCGGGGTGGCCAGGTAGCCGTAGCTCTCGCTGACGTTCGGGTCGTTGTCCTCGAACGGGACACTGCCCTTGAGGTACCCGAACGGGCCCGCGGTGCCGGCGGTGGTGACCGCGCCCTGGGTGCCGTCGAGGGTGCCGATGAAGCCCGGGTTCTGAGCCCAGTTCAGGCCCACGTCCGGCCGGGCATAGGTGTAGGCGTCGATCTGTCGGATGCCGAAGGTGGCCTCGTACGAGGACAGCGCCGTCATCTCGGCCGAGCCGGACGCGAACGGGTTGTCGTTCGGCAGCACCACGCCCTGGAACTTCGCGCGCGGCGAGCCGTTGAGCGTGTCGCTGAGGAAGGCGGAGGTGATCGTGGGTCGGTTGGGGTCCGACAGCTTGATCACGGTGTAGGGGGTGCCCTCACTCGCCAGTTCCGCGGTGATCGCCGCGACGGCCGGACCGCCGTCGTCGACCACCAGGACGGTGAGGTCGATTCTGTTCTGCGCCGCTCCGAAGGCGGTCGCCGTCTGCAGGCACGTGGCAAGCAGACCGGCTGCCGCGCACGCGGCAGCACGACGGGTCACTCGACCCATGTGGTGTTCCTCCCCTGAACGGTGGACCGCCCCCGCTGTGTCCACCCGGATGTACTTTGCGTCCCCCGTGCTCCACGGTCAACCGTGCGAGCCACTGCCGACCATGGTGGAGCAGGATTACCTGCTTCATAGGCCGAACGGATGATAGTGCAGCCAATCTGTCATAGACGTTCACCTTGGTGCCACGTTGGTCACCTGAAAGTTGTTAAGGCGGTCTTAATGCGGCGATAAGGCGGGTGGAACATGACAAGTTTTGCTTTATGAACGCGTCTCACCAGGTGAAACGCGTCGTACACGGGCGCGCGCGGCCCAGGTCAGCGCGCCGGGCCCCGCCCTGTCCCACGCGCTGGCGCACTTCGTACGCTTGTCATAACCGTGCCGACCCCGAGGAGTACCCGTGACCGAGCAGCCTGAGCAGCCCACCACGGCAGCGGCCGAGCTGGCCGCCCGCAGCCTGGGCCTGGCGGGCGCGGTCAACGCCCGTGACCTCGGTGGCTACCGAACCGTCGACGGGCGGGTGCTGCGCACCGGCGTCGCCCTGCGCAGCGACGGCCTCAACCGCCTCACCGAGGCGGACCGGGCCCCGTTCGCCGCCCTCGGCATCCGCCATGTCGTCGACCTGCGCAGCCTGGACGAGGTCCGCGAGGCCGGTCCGGACAAGGTGCCCGGCCTGCCGGTGGCCGACATCTCGGCCGTCGAGCTGTCCGCCGAGCCGCTCAGCGTCAGCGCGCCCGGCCCCGACGGCATCACCCTGCACCACCTGCCGGTCTTCGCCGCCGACTTCGACATCTATGTCGCGCTGCGCGACGCGCTCGCCGACCGCGACCCGGTCAAGCAGCAGGCCCTGCTCGGTGACGGGCGGGCCGCGCAGATGATGGTCGGGCTCTACCGCTGGTTCGTCACCGACCCGGTGGCCCGCGAGCGGTTCGCCACCGTGCTGCGCCTGCTGGCGGCGCCGGACTCGCCGCCGGTGCTCTTCCACTGCACGGCCGGCAAGGACCGCACCGGCTGGACGGCGGCCCTGGTGCTCACGGCGCTCGGCGTGGACCGGGCGACCGTCTTCGAGGACTACCTGCTGACCAACGTCCGCTCCGGCGCCCTGGTCGAGACCATCGTGGACAGCTTCTACACCCGCGGTCTGATGCGCGACCCCTCGCTGCTGCTGCCGCTGTTCCGGGCCGACGCCGCCTACCTGGAGGCCGCCTTCGCCGAGGTCGAGGCCGGCTGGTCGGGCTTCGAGGAGTTCTGGCGGTCCGGCCTGGGTCTGGACGACACCGTGCTGGCCGGACTGCGCAAGAACCTGCTGGGCGACTGAGGCCGGCTCAGCACGTCATCAGTACTCGCTGGTCAGTACTCCGCGGTCAGTACTCGCTGGTCAGGCCCTCGCGCAGCTGGGTGAGGGTCTTGGTCAGCAGTCGCGAGACGTGCATCTGCGAGATGCCGATCTCCTCGCCGATCTGCGACTGGGTCAGGTTGCCGAAGAACCGCAGCATGATGATCCGGCGCTCCCGGGGCGGCAGCTTGGCCAGCAGCGGCTTGAGCGACTCGCGGTACTCCACGCCCTCCAGCGCCAGGTCCTCGTAGCCCAGCCGCTCGGCCAGCGGCCCGTCGCCGTCCTCCTCGCCCGGGGCCGAGTCCAGCGAGCTGGCGGTGTAGGCGTTGCCGACGGCCAGGCCCTCGACCACGTCCTCCTCGCTGACGCCCAGGCAGGCGGCCAGCTCGGCGACGGTGGGGGAGCGGTCCAGCCGCTGGGCGAGCTCGTCGCCCGCCTTGGTCAGCGCCAGCCGCAGTTCCTGCAGCCGCCGCGGCACCCGCACCGACCAGCTGGTGTCCCGGAAGAAGCGCTTGATCTCGCCGACCACGGTGGGCATCGCGAAGGTCGGGAACTCCACCCCGCGGTCCGGGTCGAACCGGTCGATCGCCTTGATCAGCCCGATGGTGCCGACCTGGACGATGTCCTCCATCGGCTCGTTGCGGCTGCGGAACCGGGCCGAGGCGTAGCGCACCAGCGGCAGGTTCAGCTCGATCAGGGTGTCCCGGACGTAGCTGTGCTCGGCGCTGCCCGGCGTCACGGTGGCCAGCCGGCGGAACAGCGAACGGGACAGGGTGCGGGTGTCCAGCGCCGGCGAGGCCGCCGGACCGGTCTGGACCGCGGTCTCGACTACCGGCACCGGCCCGGGTCCGGCCGCGGGCGCCTGCTCGACGACCGCCGTACCACCGTGGATCTCTGCGCTGCCCAGCTCTGCGGACATGCACCCTCCCCCTCGTGACTGGTCCAACGGGAGCCTCCGCTCGGCGGTTCCCCGGTGCGCGCCGAGTGATCGGCGTCCCCCCATCGCTTGCTTACCGGAACATAGCGCGCGGCAAACCCGAACGTCGCGAGATGTCACGTGGTAGTAACGCGCAGCGATGCACCGTCAGTGGTCACTCGTCCCAGGAGTTTCCGGTGCGAAGCCTGGTCAAGATCCTCGACAACAGCCGGGACACGTGCATTTGAGACATTCCCAGCTCGTTGGAAATCTGGGACTGCGTCAGGTTGGCGAAGAAGCGCAGTATGACGATCCGGCGCTCCCGCTCGGGCAACTGCACCAGCAGGTGGCGCACCATGTCGCGGTGCTCCACGTCGGTCAGCGCGGAGTCCTCGTAGCCGAGCCGGTCCAGCAGGGCCAGCCCGCCCTCGTGCTCCTGGGCGGCCTCCAGCGAGGCGGCGTTGTAGGCGCGGCCGGCGTCCAGGCAGGCCCGCACGTCCTCCTCGGGGATCCGCAGGTTGGCGGCGATCTCGGGCACCTTGGGGGTGCGGCCGTGAGTGACCGTCAGCTCCTCCATCGCGCCGCTGACCTGGACCCAGAGCTCCTGCAGTCGGCGCGGCACGTGCATGGTGCGCACATTGTCCCGGAAGTAACGTTTGATCTCCCCCAGGATGGTCGGCAGCGCATAGGTGGGGAACTGCACGCCGCGGTCCGGGTCGAACCGGTCGATGGCGTTGATCAGGCCGATGGTGCCGACCTGGACCACGTCCTCCATCGGCTCGTTGCGGCTGCGGAAGCGGGTGGCCGCGTAGCGCACCAGCGGGATGTTGACCTCGATCAGCGCGGCCCGCACCTGCTCGCGCTCGGGGGCCTGCGGGGGGAGTTCGGCGAGCCGCTCGAAGAGCACCCGGGTGAGGGTGCGCACGTCGATCGGGCCGGCGGTCTCCACGAGCTCGACGAGCTCCGCAGGCTCCGCGCTCTCGGCGGACTCCACTGAATCCACGGTCACCCCCTCCTTCTCCTTGGTTCACCACCCTGTCCTGCCCGGCAAAATCGGTCATAGCATCACAAGCCGGGCGTGCTCCGTTCAAGTACCGGACGGAGGCGTGTTGACGGACCGTCGGCTGCGCGCGGGCCGGAACGCGACGGCCCCCCGCCACTCGGACGGGCTCACCGGGAGCCGTCGGGTGGTGGGGGGCCGTTGGATCGTGCGAGTACGACCTGTGGTGCTGGTGGGGATCAGACCTCGAAGTCGGCGACCACCAGAGTGGCGATCTCCCGCCACTGGTGGGCGGCGGCCACGTGGTCCGGATGGGTGGCGTAGGCCTGCAGGGCGTTCTGGTCGGCGACCAGGCTGTTGAGCGCATAGTCGTACGCGACCTCGCGCGGGCTGACGTTCCAGCCGTGCTGCCACTCCAGCAGCTCGGGGATCTGCTGGTCGAGCCCCTCGAAGGCCTTGTGGGCGGCGAGCGCCCGCTCGTCGTCCTTGCTGATGCCTTCGTTGAGCTTGAACAGAACCAGGTGGCGGATCACGGGCGTGCTCCTTGCGGGGC